>CALWAW010000138.1 GCA_944375845.1 uncultured Lachnospiraceae bacterium | reverse complement strand
TCCATATTACATACGGTGATCACGTTTCCGGCGCCGTCGCGCATCACCTCATACTCGATCTCCTTCCAGCCGGCGATGCAGCGCTCCACAAGCACCTCGCCCACGCGGGAAAGGCGCAGGCCGTTCTGGAGGATCTCCACCAGCTCCTCCTCGTTTCCGGCGATGCCGCCGCCGCTTCCGCCCAGGGTGTAGGCGGGACGGAGCACCACGGGATAGCCGATCTCGTTGGCGAAGGCGATGCCCGCCTCCACATCGTGGACCACGGTGGAAGCCGCGCAGGGCTCGCCGATCTTTTCCATGGTATCCTTGAATTCCTGGCGGTCCTCCGCCTTGCGGATGGTCTCCGGCGTCGTGCCGATCAGTTTTACGTTATGGTTCTCCAGGAAGCCGGAATCAGCCAGCTCCATGGCCAGATTGAGGCCCGCCTGTCCGCCCAGGGTGGGAAGGACGCTGTCGGGCTTTTCCTTTTCGATGAGCCGTTCCAAAACCTCCACCGTCAGAGGCTCGATATAGACCTCGTCGGCGATGTCCTTATCGGTCATGATGGTGGCCGGGTTGGAATTAAGGAGGACAACCTCGATGCCCTCTTCTTTTAAGGAGCGGCAGGCCTGGGTGCCCGCGTAGTCGAACTCGGCGGCCTGGCCGATGACGATGGGGCCGGAGCCGATCACCAGTACTTTTTTGATCTCAGGATTCTTAGGCATTACTGATTCACCTCCATCATCTTAAGGAACCGGTCGAACAGGTAGGCGGAGTCTCTGGGGCCGGGGCAGGCCTCGGGATGGAACTGGACTGTGAAAATGTTCTTTCCCGTATAGGAAAGGCCCTCGTTTGTGCCGTCGTTGACGTTCCGGAAAGCGGGAACCGCCACATCGGCGTTGAGAGAATCCGTATCCACCACGTAGCCGTGGTTCTGGGAGGAGATATAGACCCGGCCAGTGGCCAGATCCTTCACCGGATGGTTGCCTCCCCTGTGGCCGTACTTCATTTTATAGGTGTTTCCGCCCGTCGCCAGCGCCATCAGCTGATGGCCCAGGCAGATGGCAAAAATCGGGATATCGGTATCATAAAGCTTTTTGATCTCGGCGATGATCTCCGCACATTCCTTGGGATCCCCAGGTCCGTTGGAAAGCATGATGCCGTCGGGGGCGTCGGCGATGATCTCCGCCGCGCTTGTGTAAGCGGGATACACCGTCACCTGGCAGCCTCTCTCATTTAAGGAATTGGCGATATTTCTCTTGGCGCCCAGATCCAGAAGGGCCACCCTGGGGCCGCTTCCGGGAAGGGTGTATTTTTCAGGGCAGGTGGTTCTTCTCACCACTCCCGTGGGCGTATAGGCCTTGATCTTCGGCAGAAGCTCGTCCAGGTTATAAGCCTCGTTGGTGGTGATCATGCCGTTCATGGTGCCCTTTTCCCGGAGGATCTTTGTGAGCGCCCTGGTATCGATGCCCGCGATGCCGGGAATATCGTTTTTCTCAAGGAAATTCTGGATGGTATCCTCGCTGCGGAAGTTGCTGGGCATACGGGAAAGCTCCCGGACGATGTAGCCGTCGGGCCAAGGCCTTGCCGATTCCATATCCTCATGGCAGATGCCATAATTTCCAATAAGAGGGTAAGTCATTACAACTGCCTGTCCGGCATAAGAAGGGTCTGTGAGAACTTCAAGATAGCCTGTCATTGACGTGTTGAAAACAATTTCACTGATAACCTCTTTCACTGCGCCGATACTGACGCCGGTAAAAACGGTTCCATCTTCCAGGATCAGAAATGCTTTTTTCATCGATCCACCGTCCCCTTTCGTAAATTTACAAATCATGGAAAACCAGCCTGGAGAGCCCCTTTTCAGGTTCCCGTCCTTAGGCTCAAATTGTAAAAATTCTACCACAATGTTTTCTACATTTCAACCCTTTTAATCAAGGATTTTCTTTTTCTATCATATCACCAAAAACAGGGATTTTCCATATCCTAATACAAATAAAACTGCGGAGATTTTCCTTGAGCCTTAAAATAACCCAAAACGACGCGGTGGACAGCGGAAGGCTGATGATCACCGTCCATTCCTCCTTAAACAGCTTTCCCATAAACGGCGCCTCCGTAAGCATCTCCCCCCGGGACGGGGACGGTAAGGTGATCGAACGGCTCACCACCGACACCTCGGGGCAGACTGAGGAGATCACCCTCGGGACCCCTCCCCTGGAATACAGCATGGAGCCGGGGGAACCCCGTCCCTATTCGGAGTTTACCATCTCTGTCACGGCCCCCGGCTATGAGCCTCAGGTGGTGGAGGGAACGGAAATCCTTCCCGGCGCCGAGGCCATCCAGGATATCCGCCTGCGCCCCCTCTCCTCCCAGGAGCCCTCCCCCGTCATCGAAATCCCGGAGCACACCCTCTACGGCGATTATCCGCCGAAGATCGCTGAGGCCGAGGTAAAGCCGGTTACGGAGACGGGGAATATCGTTTTAAGCCGGGTTGTGGTGCCCGAGACCATCGTCGTCCACGACGGTTCCCTCACCAACTCCTCCGCCCCCGACTATTATGTGCCCTACAAGGATTACATCAAGAACGTGGCCTCCAGCGAAATCTACGCCAACTGGCCGGAAGCCGCCATTGTGGCCAACGTGCTGGCCATCATGTCCTTTACCCTGAACCGGGTGTATACAGAGTGGTACCGGAATAAGGGCTATGATTTCACCATCACCTCCTCCACCGCCTACGACCACAAATGGATCTACGGCCGCAACATCTACGAGAGCATCTCCGTGGTGGTGGACGATATTTTCAGCGACTATCTCTCCCGCCCCGACGTCAAGCAGCCGATCCTCACCCAGTACTGCGACGGCCGCAAGGTTTCCTGCCCCAATTGGATGGCCTTATGGCGAGGGTATGACATATTCCCTGCTGACCCAGCCCGTATATTTCCCGGCGATCCGCACCTGATACCAGCCCTTGCTCTCTCCGGTCACGTCCACCAGATTCCCTTCTGAAAGCTTCGGCCAGGCCGAAAGGAGCCCATAGCCGGTTCCCGGCCCTGTCCGCACATTCAGGCGGGAGCCTCCCAGGTTCGCCGCCTTTCCCACCCAGACCGCGTACTGCTTTCGGATATCCAGATACCGGGCGTTCACATACCCTTCCGCGCCCCGGATGCTTACCCTGGCCCAGCCGTTTTCATACCGGGCCAGCACATCCACCTCGTTTCCCTCCGCCAGCTTCGGCCAGGCGGGAAGGAGCCCGAAGGAGACGCCGGGGCCTGTGCGGACATTGAGAAGGTCCCCTTTTTCCAGGTTGACCACGGTCCCATGGGCCCAGGGCGTATAGGTCTCCGAAGCCGGTACGGCGTCCGCTGCGGCCGACGCGCCCCCGAGGGCGGCCCTTACGGCGCTTCTGAAATCCTCCATGGTCCGCCCAAACCGCTTAAAATAAGGCGCCGGATCGCTGTGATCGGAGGCAAAGCCCTTTTCGTGGGCCTCGTAGTGGCCGATCACCCGTTCCGGCGGCAGATCATTTTTTTCGCAGAGCGCCGCGTAATGGGCCGCGGCATTTTCCCACATTTTTTCAAATTCTTCTCTGGTATCCAGCTCGCAAAGCTCATAGCCGATACAGTTTTTATTTCCCCAGGAATCCCCGATCTGCCAGCAGGCCATGGTGTGCGGGGCGAATTCATAGACCCCCGTATCGTCGATAAAGCCGTGGACCAGCTTTTCCACTCCCGGCTTGTTCCATCTTTTATACCAGTTGTTGGAGCCGGAAACGGCCCGGATCACCGCAGGATAGACCGCCGGGCTGTGGACAATGAGATATTCCACGCCGGAGAGCCTGTTTCCTTCCTTATAACAATCGTTCCCTGTGCAGTAATAGGCTTTGGCCATTATTCCTTCCCTCCGTCCTCATTTTTCTTCGACCCTTCCCGGCCCATGAGCCGGCGGCCTCCCAGGGCCGCCATTCCGGAGACGATTCCCACCGCGATGGCAGAGAGCACGTCTCCCGCAGGATAGTCCGGCATAAAGAAATACCCGAGGACCCCCAGGCCGCCGCCCAGAGCCCCGCAGATCACGCAGACCCATTTTTCCGGCAAGGGCGCTGCCTTCACAGCAAGGGAAGCCAGATAGCAGATGACTGTGATGCCCACCACACTGCCCAATGTTCCAAAATCCATAAGATACCTCCCTTCTCTTTACGATATGCGGGAGGATGGGAGGGAGTGTTCTGAAATAAAAAAAGAGCCTATCCGCCGGATAGACTCAAAATTCTTTCGTGGAGCATAGGGGATTCGAACCCCTGGCCTCAACAATGCGAATGTTGCGCGCTCCCAACTGCGCTAATGCCCCTCACAATTAACCATTGTACCACAATACAGGAAAATGTAAAGAGGCAAAATTACAAACTTTTCATCTTTCCGCAGGGTTGCCATCCCTCCCCTTCCGCGCTATAATATCCTCGTCAGCCGGTCCTGGGAGGGGTGCGGCATCCGCCGTATTGCCGGTGTCCGGTCTCACACTGAACTATCCCGGGAACACGCGGCAGCCGGCTGACATTCCTTAAGCTTCATCTCGAGGGCCTTCGCGGCCCGTTCATTCAACGCCCGGGCGAGGTCCAGGCGTTCTTTTTCTGTTAAGCTTTCCCAGGTTCTTTCGTTTCCTTCACAGCCTGTCAGAATGCAGACGTTTAAATCCTTTCCCATACATCAGATCTATTCCCCGGGGGCCTGTCCCTATGCTTCCGCGCCCTGTTTTTCCGGTTCTTTCAAGGGCATACAATATACAAAAACCTTCTGGAGGCTCACATGATCCAAAAGCGCGGCGCCCTCTATATCCGCGTCTCCACCCAGGAGCAGGCGGAGCTTTCCCCCGATTCCCAAAAGCGGCTTCTTCTGGAATACGCCGGGGAACACGGTATCCTGGTGGAGCCTGCCCATATCTTTACAGAGAGCATCTCCGGGCGGAGGGCAAAAAAGAGGCCCCGGTTCCTGGAAATGATCGCCCTGGCCAAGGAACACGCCTTCGACGTGATCCTGGTGTGGAAGTTCTCCCGTTTTGCCAGGAATCAGGAGGAAAGCATTGTATACAAGAATATGCTGAAGCGGGACCAGGTGGAGGTGGTCAGCATCAGCGAGCCCATTTCCCACGACCCCTTCGGCAGTCTGATGGAGCGGATCATCGAGTGGATGGATGAGTATTATTCCATCCGGCTTTCCGGAGACGTTTTCCGGGGCATGACAGAGAAAGCCCGCCGGGGCGGCTTCCAGGCCCGCCCGCCCCTGGGCTACCGGATTCCCCGGCCCGGAGCGCCGCCGGAGCCGGTGCCTGAGGAGGCGGCCCTTGTGAGGCAGATCTTTTCCTGGTATGTGGACTGCAAAAAGAGCCCGCTGGAAATCGCGCGGGCGCTTAACGAGGCCGGTGCTAAAACCTCCTCCGGCGGTGATTTTGAGGCGCGGGCCGTCCGGTACATCTTAAAAAATCCCATGTACGCGGGGCTTGTAAGGTGGAACAGCTCCTCAGGCTCTCCCATTATCCGCCGGGGAGATTTTCCTCCCCTCATAAGCCGCGGCCTCTTTGAGGCGGCGGCCGGGCTTCTTAGAGAGCCAAAAGAAGGCCGCCGTCCCGGAACCGGAAAGCACTGGCTTTCCGGTCTGGTCAAATGCTCCGCCTGCGGCCGGAGCCTGGCAGTCACCACCCGGAAGCTCTCTCCGGAAAAGAGCAGCGTGAGCTTTCAGTGCTGGGGATACCTGAAGGGAAAATGCCCTGTCTCCCACCAGATCAATGGCTCCAGGCTGGAAAAGGCCCTTCTTTCCACCCTCTCCCGGATCACCATGCCGGACCGTTTTTTGCTTGTTCCGGCCGCAAAAAAGAAGGCCCCCGGAGCATTTTCCGGGAGCCTTGTATCTTTTCTTTCCTCGCCGTCGGCGGATCCGGCCTGCAAGGCCCGCGCCATACGGGCTGTATTATCTGAAGTCGTCTATGACAGCGGGCGGGGGCTTCTTAAGCTCCGGCTCCTACCCTTCTGCCGAAAGGCTGACCCAATGGGGCTCGAAGGAGCTGGCGGACCAGAGCTACTCTCCCATTGAGATCCTGAGAAATTTTTACGGGCAGGATCTGTATATCAATACGGCGGAGCAGATCTCCGGCATTCCCGCCTCCTGGCCCGGAGAGAACTTAAGCATCGGCTCCAGCGGCCCCAAGGTGCGGCAGATGCAGGAGCAGTTAAACAGCGTGGCCAGCATCTACAGCGCCATCCCCTCCCTGACCCCCGACGGGATCTTTGGGGAAGCTACGGCCAATTCCGTCCGCAGCTTCCAGTCTGTATTCGGCCTGCCCCAGACAGGCGTGGTGGATTTTCGCACCTGGTACAAGATCTCAGAAATCTATGTGGCTGTCACAAGAATCGCAGAGTTAAGCTGAAGCGCTCCCGCTTACCTGAGCGCCCGTCTCACCGCGCAGCAGACGATCCCCAGGCCGCTGCAGACATATAAGACGGCGGACACGGAATCCGAGGTCACCAGGTACAGGTTCACCCCGTTCAAGATCCCTCCGGCAAATTCCGGGGCATAGGGGATCCAGAAGGCCAGGCGCATGGAGGCGAAGGCCATCAGGAAAAACAGGATGAAAGCCGTAAGCCCTCTTCCCGTATCTCTTTTCACCACCTTTCCGTCCTCTGAGAAGGAACGGCGGCCCGCCATCCAGATCAGGGACAAAAGGCCAAAGAGCAGGGTGACGAAAACGAGTCCCATGTAGCATAATTCCGCATAGTTTCTGTCAGTAAAGGCATGGAGGGCAGAGCCCAGCACAGAGCGCTGGATCCAGTACTCTCTTCCGAGAAAGATGAGCTGGACCGCCATCAGAACCACGCAGCAGGCCCGAAGGACCGGCGGGAGGATGCGGCGCGCCGCGCTCTCTGCCGCCCTTCCGGCGGCGGCCGCCATTTTTCCCGGCAGCTTTCCGGCGCTTTCCCCGGCCGCCCTTCCTGCGGCTCCGCGCGTCCTTTTTCCCGGTCTTTGTTCTTCCCAACCGGCCGGCGCACCTTTCCCCGGCTTTTCTTCCTCCCATCCGGCCTCCGCGGCCGGGCGGCGGGCCGGATCTCCCGGTTCATATTCGTCAAGGGGCTCCAGGACAACCGTGCTGTCGGATACCATCTCCTGATCCGGCATCTCTCCCAGCGGATCCTCCGGCACAAAGTCCACGTTCTGAAAGCCCTCCTCCCACTCTTTATTCAGCGCAGCGCCGCAGTAAGGGCAGTATTTGCCCTCCCCGGCCTCTTTTCCGCAGCTTTGACAAAGCATTTTTCCATCAACTCCTTTGCTGGAGGCTATTCTATCACATCCGCCGGAAAAAGGGAATAAAATACCTGTAAAGAATTGCTGCAGGAGAACCATCCATTGAACAAGAACTCTATCCTTCGTACCCTTTCCTGTCTCGCCCTCACCGTCTTTCTTGCGGCCGGGCTTTTGGGCTGCGGCGGCGGGGACAGAAAAAGCGGCCTCACCTCCGTCACCTTAAGCGAGGTGGCCCACTCCATTTTCTACGCGCCCCAGTACGTGGCCATTGAGGAGGGCTACTTCGAGGACGAGGGGATCAGCCTGACCCTCGTGAACGGCGCGGGAGCCGACAAGGTCATGACCGCCCTGATCTCCGGCGACGCAGACATCGGCTTTATGGGCTCCGAGGCCAGCATTTACGTTTACGCCGAGGGAAGCGCTGATTACGCCGTCAACTTCGCCCAGCTGACCCAGCGGGCCGGAAACTTTCTGGTTGCCCGTGAAGGCGACCCGGACTTTGAATGGACGGATCTGAAGGGCAAATCCGTGCTGGGCGGCCGCGCGGGCGGAATGCCTCAGATGGTGTTTGAATATATCTTAAAGAAAAACGGGATTGATCCAGAGAAGGATCTGGACATTGACCAGAGCATTGACTTTGGGCTGACAGCCGCCGCCTTCATGGAGGGGGACGCCGATTACACCGTGGAATTCGAGCCCTTTGCCACCTCCATCGAGCTTGAGGGCGAAGGGGCTGTCGTGGCTTCCCTGGGCGTGGATTCCGGCTATGTGCCCTACACGGCCTACAGCGCCAACAAGAGTTATTTCGATGAGCACCCCGAGATCATCCAGGGCTTTACAAACGCCATCCAGAGGGGCCTTGAATATGTGAACAGCCACACGGCTGAGGAGATCGCCCAGGTCATCGCCCCTCAGTTTCCCGAGACCGACGCAGACACCATCGCCGTCATCGTGGGACGCTACCTGGAGCAGGACACCTGGAAGGAGGATCTGATCTTTGAAAAGGAAAGCTTCGAGCTTTTGCAGGACATTTTAGAGGAGGCCGGCGAGCTTGAGGAGCGGGTTCCCTATGAAAAGCTGGTGACGACGGATTACGCCAAAAAAGCGGCCAGTAACTGACCGCTTTCTGTAACCGTCATCCGCTGTTTCTGCGGATTACCGGGGCCTGCGCCCGGTAAATGCTGTTGTGGAGGAACTCCCGGCTGATCTCCTCGCCGTCCTTGTAGGTGACGATATCCGTCACCACGCGGCAGCCTTCCTTGCCGTAGCTGTCGTATTCCTCCTCGCCGGGAGCCAGGGAATCGTCCTCAATATATTCCGGATCCGGCACGGGAAGGGTTTCCTCCACCCAGGAATCCATGGCCACCGTCACGCCCTCCTCCAGAATCGGAATCCCATAGATATAACAGGTCACCGACGGGCCGTAGGCGTCCAGAAGCAGGAGGATATTTCCGGATGAATTGTTTTTGAACTTCAGATCCGAATAGGAGTAGGCGATCATGGCGTCCTCGCCCAGGGGGACGTAGGATACCGTCATGCTGTGGCTGTTTCGCTCCGTGGATTCCAGCCCCGCCTTGATCACCGCGTTGTAAATGGTGGAGGATACCTGGCAGACGCCGCCGCCGAACTCCGGCACCACCTGTCCCTGAGAATAGGTGGCGGCCTCCCGGTAGCCCTGGGCCTCGGAGGTCTCGCCCACCAGGGCGTTCATGGAAAATTCCTCACCGGGGGCCAGGACCGTATTGTTGATGGTATCGGAGGCCAGCTTCACATTGTGATCCCTGTCCTCGCTGTCCACGTTGGCCTCGGTGGAAAATTTTGCCAGAAGCTCATAGGAATTCTTCGCCTGCTCCAGATTCATGGAGGGCGTCACCTGGGATACCTTTCCCGCAAGCACCGCGCCGTAATCGCCCGCCGCAAAGGCGGCCTCAAGCTGGGAGAGAAGGTCCTCCTGATCCACCATGCGCCCGGCTGACTCCTCCGAATACTGGAAGCCCCCTTCCTCGGTCCAGCCGGTGAGGGCGGCGTTTTTCGCCTGAATATCGTATTTCGCCGCCACTGCGGCCACTGCCGAGACGGCCGCGGACTTCTGGTAGGAATCCTTCACCGTAAAATATTTTCCCTTTCGCTGGAGCAGCTGGATCTGGGACAGCCTTTCCTCATCGGTTCCCTCGTGGCCCATGGCGAAGGCCTCCGCCAGCACCTCCTCCGTATTGTGCTCCAGAATGTCTGCGATCTCATAGACCTCTCCGCCGCAGTCGGCCTTCATGGACCAGGCGCTGCGCTTTTCCACCGCCTGCTCCACCAGGGGCCTGGCCTCCTCCATGGTGAGGCCTCCGAGGGGGATGTTCTCCACATAGATCCCTTCGTA
>CALWAW010000137.1 GCA_944375845.1 uncultured Lachnospiraceae bacterium | reverse complement strand
AGATAGATTTTGTCATTCAGCGTGACGGTCAGCTTATCCCCATTGAAGTAAAATCGGCTGACAACACCAGAGCAAAGAGCCTGAAGGTCTATATGGAAACCTATAAGCCTGCTTACGCCATCAAGCTTTCTGCAAAAAACTTTGGCTTTGAGGACAATAAAAAGACCGTTCCTCTCTACGCCGCATTTTGTATCTGATTCGGTAACGCTCATCTTTACAGGGTGGGCGTTATTCTTTTACCTGAAAATCGAAAGGAGCATATTACATCAAAGATAAGATGTTCCGTGCCGGAAACGTACCTCTCTTTCGCGGAAGAAAATGAAATCTACCTCCGATACTTCCGATCCCACTCCGCTTCCTCGCCGGGAGCCGGAATCTTCCAGTTCACCGCCTGGTACAGGTCGTCGGCGATGGTGCATATCACATCCACAAGCTCCAGCTTTTCCAGGTCGAAGGCCTTCCGTACCGCCTCCTCGCCCAGCCAGGCTCCCAGAATGTTTCCGCAGACGGCTCCCGTGGAATCGCTGTCCCCCCTGTGGTTGACTGCGGCCCGGATGGCGGCAGCGAAATCGTTCTGATAGCGCACGGCGCAGAACACCGCAATATGCAGGGCTTCGTCTCCCACCCAGCCTTCGCCCAGAAGGTGGATCCCCTCCAGATCAGATACGTTCCGATCTAAGGCGAGCTCCGCCGCTTTTTTTATGGGGCCGCCAAAATGGCAGAGCACTTCCTCCAGAGGAGCGCACCGATGAGGGTGATGCTGAACGATCTCCCAAATCAGATCCGCAAGGGCAATGGAGGCTTCTGCGGCCGCCGGATGCCCATGGGTGAGAGCCGCGTCAAAACGGGCGCGCCGGGTAACGGAATAATTTTCGTCTCCCCCTCCCTGTGAAGGAGCCGGATCATAGCCCACGCTGAGCCCATAGGGCGCCGCCCGCATTACGGTCCCGCAGCCCTTACTGTTATTATCCGCCGAAAAAGCCTGCCGCCTGCCCGCCGTATCGCGGATGGCGCTTAAGCAGGTAAGCCCCGGAGCGCGGCTGGCGTGAAGAGCGGGAACCTCATACAGCCAGGTCCTCGGCCTTGGATCCGCCTTGATGCAGCGGTCGTCTCCCTGGGTTCCCAGCCACTCCTGATAAGCCCGAAGCAGGCTCTCTTTAAAATCGCAGGGGACAGAGGCGCTCCAGATCAGGGCGTTGGCGGCAAAGAGGGTCATCTGCGTATCGTCGGAAACCACAGCCGGGTCTCCCGCCTGAGAAAGCGTCTGGATCCCCTTCTCCCCATATTTGGCGAAAATAGAATCCTCCTTCATAAATTCCACAGGGTATCCGAGAGCGTCCCCCACGGCTCCTCCCAGAAGGCAGCCTCTGTAACGGGATTTTTTTGCCCGCTCAAGGGCGCCCTTTAACAAAATCTCTCCGGGAAAGCAGAGGGTCTGCTTTCCGGCCGCGTCGGACACCCTAAGAAAGGATTCCTGAAAAAGAATCAGGGCGTTTCCCAGCTTCAGACGGTCGCCTTTATGGAGGGCGGCCGTCCGCACCTGTTTTCCATTCAGCTCCACGCCGTTGGTGCTGTTCAGGTCACGGATGAGCCAGCCCCTTCCATTATAATAAAAGCAGGCGTGACGTCTGGAAACCTGCGGCCCGTTCAGCCGGATCTGACAATCCTCGTCCCGGCCCGCGTAAAACTCTGTGCGGACGTCTCCCCACGGCCAGAGATCAATTCCCGTTTCATAAGGATCAGAATCCACCGAAACCTCCCTGATCCTGGGAAGGCTTCCCCATTCATATTCCGATCCGGTGGCCCCGTCCTCCAGCCAGACCTCAGCTTCCTGATGCAGACGATACCACTTCCTGAAAAAGCCCTCTGCCTCTACGCTCTTTAACAGCATCCCGAACTCCGGATCCTGAAAATAACGGATCTTCGGCTTTTCGTCCTTCTGAACAAAAACAGGGGGATAGATGGGGATATTGGGATTCTGCCATGTTTCGGGAAGCTCCTCCAGCGGCCAGAGCCTGCCGTCGTCGCTCATTCCCAAAGGAAACCGGCAGCGGTCCAGCCATTCCCCCGAGGCCAGCTCCGGAAAAGGCGGGTCAAAGGCTTTTTTAAGAAAGAATGAGACCGCCTTCTCATACAGCTCTTCGTCCATGGAAAACTCTATGGTCTCATAGGCCTTCCAGGTTTCGTCGTCAGGAAGGTGCAGCAGAAAGATGCCGGTTTTCCCTTTTTGACTAACCTGTCCCAGCACCTTGAAATGCGCGTCCCTCTGGGCCACGCAAAGTCCCCAGGCCGCTCCTTCCCCGGTCATGGACAGGTTTTTCATGTGGTTGGAAAGGATCACATAGCGATGGCTGGCCGCCATCCCTCCAAAACGGCAGGAAGCATCTGTGAAGCCTTTCTCCCGGATAATCATTCCCGGCTTATACTGTTTCGCAAGACCAGGAGCCAGATTCACATCCCTTGCAAACAGCCTGATCCCCGGATACATTGCTGCTGCCAGCATAGCCTGAAAGGTATTCTGGAACTTCTGCGATACTTGTTCTTTTTTCATAAACACGGCATCCCCCTTTACTTTTCCTGGGCGAAGGCGTACGCCTCTGCCATCCATCCAAGCAGTTCTTCATCAACCTCTTCTTTTTTCCCGATCACGATATGGGTCGTCCAGCGTCCCGGATAAGGCTCGCTTCTGGCCGCCGCCCGCGGGGAAGCCAAAGGTCGGGGCATCCCCAGGGTGATCACCAGATACGGGTCCGGAAGCTCCTTCTTTTTTCTTACGCGCAGAAAGGAGGCGCAGGCGAACAGATGACGGTTATAAAATGAGATCTGCGTCTTTTGCACCTTGATTTTTGCCTCAGGATAAAGATCGAGAACGGCCCCGCAAAAAGCCTCGTATAAAGGCAGGGCGTCCGGCTGCTGTTCAAAGAAAATCAATGTATTGGCGTCCATATCTGGCCCTCCTGAAAGCTCTTATTAAGATTATAACACAGCTTTTCAGGCCAGAGAAGGAAAACCAGAACCGCCCGGCGCCCTGGCAGGATCCCGCGGCGTGGAGGGATGCGCTCACAGCCGCATATATCCCGACATCACGCAGATCCCGGCGGCTCCGGCCTCCCGGGCCGCCTTAGCCCTGCCTGGGTTCATGCCTCCGATGGCGTAGACAGGGATCTGCACCGCGTCCGCCACCTCTTTTAAAAAGGACAGCCCTCTGGGGGGAAGCCCCTTTTTGCATTCTGTGGCGAAAACGTGACCGGCCGTCACGTAACCGGCCCCCAGGTCCGCGGCCAGAAGGGCCTCCTCCCTGCTGTGGACGGAGATTCCCAGAAGCTTCGGCCGCCACGGGCCGCCGCAAAGCCCCTTCCACATTGGAAGCGGGCAGTGAAAATACGGATACTCCATGCGGCGCGCCGTTTCATCATGACTGTGGAGCACGCAGAGGACGCCCGCTGCCCGGCAGAGAGGAATGACCTCTTCGGCCAGCCTTTCATATTCCGGATCGGAAAGCTCCTTCGCCCTTAAAATCACCATATCGGGGCGGGGAAGCTTCCCGGGCCCGGAGACCTCCGCAGGGGGAAGCTCCAGGACGCGCCTGATCTGCTCTGCAAGGGGACGGCCGCAGAGCGCGGGATCTGTGACAGCAACGTATTTCATGGCAGTCTCCTATACGTAAACATAATCGTTCATCACCGGCTCCAGTCCCTGCTTTCTGACAGCGCGGCAGACCTCCTCCACATTGCGGCCGTCGGCGATCTCGAACTGATCGTCCCCCTGGGCCTCGCCCTCTGCGTGGCTTCCGATGCCGGTGCTGACCCCGGCCGAGATCTTGGTGGCCGCCAGCCCGATCACATGGTCGCGGAAGCCCGCCCGCTCCCTGGTGGAGATGGTAAGACCGGCGTAGGGCATAAAGATCCGGTAAGCGCACATCACCTGAAGCAGCTGGGTCTCGTGTACGTCCTGGGGATTGATCTTGTCATTGTTGATGATGGGCCGGAGCCTGGGGCAGGAAAAGGAAATCTCGGCGCGGGGATACTTTCTCTGCAAAAGCCAGGCGTGAAGCCCCGTGGCGAAGGCGTCCTTCCTGAAATCGTCAAGGCCCAGAAGGGCCGCGAAGGCCACGCCCCTCATGCCGCCCATAAGGGCCCGCTCCTGGGCGTTCACCCGGTAGGGGAACACCCGCTTATGGCCCGAAATATGCAGGGTCTCATATTTTTTCAGGTTGTAGGTCTCCTGGAACACCGTCACATAGTCCACGCCGCATTTGTGCAGATAGGCGTACTCGTCGGAGTTCATGGGATAGACCTCGATGCCTACCATCTTAAAATACTTTTTCGCCAGCTTACAGGCTTCCCCGATGTAGGCCACGTCGGACATGCCGCGGCTTTCTCCCGTAAGGATCAGAATCTCCTCCAGCCCCGTAGCCGCGATGGCCTTAAGCTCCTTTTCCACCCCGTCCATGGTAAGCTTCGCGCGGCGGATCCTGTTGTGACAGTTGAAGCCGCAGTAAATACAGAAATTCTCGCAGTAATTGGAGATATAAAGGGGCGTAAAGAGATAGACGGAGCTTCCGAAGTGCTTCGCCGTCTCCTCCTTGGCCCTTCTCGCCATCTGCTCCAGAAAGGGCTCCGCCGCCGGGGAAAGCAGCGCCCCGAAATCCTCCGGCGATAAGTTGTCCTTTAAGAGGGCGCGGCGCACGTCGTCCTCCGTACAGGCGTGATAGTCGTAGGCCTCCATCCTGCTTATGACCTCGTCCATGACGCCGGAAGGGATCTGCTCCATTCCCTCCATGTATTCCATGGGGTCTGTCCGCTCCATCCTCAGATATTTTTCAATCTCGTCCTCCGTGAGGAACTGGTTTTCCTTCTGTTCTTCCATGGCTTCCTCCTTAATCACGCAAAAATCCCGTAAGGGGCGAGGAGGCGTCCCCGCCCTTTTCCAGCACACGGCCCGGCCCGGCAAGATATGCCTCTCTGCCCGCCTCAATGGCCTTCTTAAAGGCCCCGGCCATTTTCCGGATATCGCCTGCCGTGGCCACCGCCGTGTTGCTCATCACCGCGGCCACGCCCATCTCCATGGCCTCGCAGGCCTGGGAGGGGCGGCCGATCCCGGCGTCCACGATCACGGGAAGGTCAATCTCGTCCACAAGGATCTGAATAAATTCCCTGGTGCAGAGGCCCTTGTTGGAGCCGATGGGGGCCGCCAGGGGCATTACACAGGCCGCGCCCGCGTCCCTTAAGGCCCTGGCTGCGTTCAGGTCAGGATACATATAGGGCATCACCACAAAGCCCTCCCGGGCCAGAAGCTCCGTCGCCCGCACCGTCTCATAGTTATCGGGAAGCAGGTATTTGGAATCGTTTATGACCTCGATCTTCACAAAATCGCCGCAGCCCAGCTCCCTGGCCAGCCTGGCGATCCGCACCGCCTCCTCGGCGTTCCTGGCGCCGGAGGTGTTGGGAAGGAGCGTCACCCCCTTCGGGATATAATCCAGAATGCTGGCGGTCTCGCTGTTGGCGCGGCGCACCGCCAGGGTGATGATCTGGGCTCCGGCCTCCTCCACGGCGGCTCTGATCAGCTCCAGATTGTATTTTCCTGAGCCTAAGATAAACCGGGAGGTAAACTCGTGTCCCCCCAGCGTCCATGTATCTGTTTTCATCTTGTTCTTCCTCTCCTTTTATTTATGGTTCTGCTTCGCCGAGAAGCAGGCGGATGGCCATATTGGCCTGGATTCCGGCGCAGGCCATGACCCTGGGGGCCATGAGCGCCGTTCCCTGTTCCACATCGGTCTTCCCGTCTCCCGCCACGTAGAGCCGCCTCATGGGCCGCTCCACCCGCATCAGGTTGGTGCTTTCCCAGCCCGCCATGCCGGAGGCCGCGACCACTGCCGTTTCCGGGCAGCCCGCAAGAAGGGCGTTCACCAGCATGGCCTTCTCTCCCGGCCGGTCAAAGGCCTCGCAGACTACAGCGCAGCCGGAAAAAAGCTCCGCCGCGTTCTTTTCCGTGACTTTAAGGTCGAAGGTCTCCACCTGGATACAGGGATTGATCTGCGCGAGGATCTCCCTTATGGCCTCCGTCTTTTTCTTCCCAAGATGGGAAAGGCCGTAGGCCTGCCTGTTCAGGTTGGTAAGCTCCACCCGGTCGAAATCCGCCAGCACAAGGCGGCCCACAAAGCACCTGGCCAGCATGACGGCGATGTGGGAGCCCAGCCCCCCGAGGCCCGCCACGCCCACCTTCGCCTCCATGAGCCTTCTGGCCTGTTCCTCCGGGATCCGTTCCAAAAGCGCCCCTTCCAGGGCCTCCCTCTCCATGCTCAGCCTCCCCCCACAAAGCTGACGATCTCCACCCGGTCTCCGTCCTCAAGGCGGGTCTTTCCGTAAAGGGCCCTGGGGACGATCTCGCCGTTTTTTTCCACGGCGACCCGCTCTGTGGGCCGTCCCGAAGAGGCCAGCCAGTCTGAAAGCAGCGCTCCCGCCGCCCCCGGCTCCTCTTTTCCGTTTATGATAACCACAAAATCACTCCTCTCTTTTTCGCCGCAAAAAAACGGGCGCGCGAAGAACTACACCCGTGGTGGTGTACCCCTTCGCGCGCCCGTATTCCGGTCTGCGCTCTGTTTCCTATTATACGTTATTTTCAGCCTCTGTCAACTCCTGGGCGCGGATTTTTTCCCGCACCAGCCGTTCGGCCTCTCCAAAGGTCAGGTCCAGGGCGGCGGAAAGCTCTCCGTACAGGTTCGACTCCGCAAGGCTTATATATTTGTCGTCTATGTAGGTGGCCTTCTTGCCCTCCAGCCTTCTTAAGCGCTTGCGGGCATGGATGGTCTTTATGAGGCGCACCCACTGGCGGCAGTCGTACTGCTTCGCCGCCTCCCGGTACTGCTCCTCGCGCTTTTTCTCGCTGGCAATGGCGATCTCCTCTATAAGCGGGATCTCCTCCAGAAGCCGCTTCGCCTCGGCGGCCGTTATCAGCCTGCGCATCACCAGCCTTCCGCCGTCCACCGGCGCGTAGATCCGGCTTCCCGCCGAGCCGGCCGGTTCCAGCTCATAATAGAGCACGCCCTTTTTCAACTCCGGCATCTGCGTGATATCCAGTATTCTGCATACCCCGTTGTGATCGCACACAACCCATTCCCCTGCCTGAAACATATAACGGCCTCCTTTTCTCTCGATTTCATATTTCCACAGGTTTATTTTACCACAGATTCCGGGGCCATGTAAGGGCGCGCGGGGAAACTCTTATATTTTTGTAAAAAATGCCGCAAGGACGCCCCCCGCCAGCGGGGGGCTGATTGTGCAATTTTCATGCGGCTCCGGACGCAAAAAACCGCCGGAACGGATTCCGGCGGTTTGAAGGCTTACGCGTGGACGGCCCGCACCAATGCCTGCTTCACCCTGGAGCAGACCTCGCAGACGCCGCAGAACTTATCGGCGTATACGATGACCATTCCCTCCATGGATTTCGGGGGGATAGGGGTCAGGGGCCACATGTGCCGCAGGATGATGTTTTCCTCCCGGGGCGTCAGATCAAAATATTTTCTGGCGTTGTTTAAGGCTGTCCTGGGATGGGTATAGCCGTGGATATGGTTTTTCTCCGTATGCCAGTCGTAGAGGAACATATCGTGGAGAAGACCGGCCCTGGCCGCCGCCTTAAAATCCCAGCCGTGCCTTCTGCATATCCGGTAGCTCAGATAAGAAACCTGGATGCAGTGGGCCTTTGTGGTGGTGGTCCCGTGCTGGATAAACTGATCCATGGACTGGAACACCGGGTGCTCCATAATATCGCCGACGCAGGCCATATAATCCTCGTCCAGCTCGTATTCCTCTCTTAAGAGCCAGGTGGGATCCTCGGCCCACTGCCTGGCGATTTCCTTTTCTTCGCCCCGCAGGACAAACCGCCTGCGGGGCTCTCTCTTACAGGACATCGTAAAGCTCCTCATATTTCCTTGCGGAGTTGGTCCAGGAAAAGTCCCTGGCCATTCCCCTGTCGATGATCTTGTTCCACTCCCGCTTTTTGTTGTAGTAGGTGTTCTTCGCGTACATGATGCAGCCCAGCATCTCGTGGGCGTTGTAATTGGCGAAGGAAAAGCCCGTTCCGGTGCTCTCGTACTCGTTGTAGGGCTCCACCGTATCCTTGAGGCCGCCGGTCTCGCGGACGATGGGCACCGTCCCGTAGCGCAGGCTGATGATCTGGCTTAAGCCGCAGGGCTCAAAGAGGCTGGGCATCAGGAAAGCGTCGCAGGCCGCGTAGATCTTGTGGGACATGGGCTCCGAGTAATAAATGTTGGCCGAAACGCTGTCATGGTACTTCCAGTCGTAATGGCGGAACATATTCTCATACTTGGGATCGCCCGTGCCCAGCACAACGAACTGTAAATCGTCAGAGCAGATCTGATCCATGACGCACTGCACCAGATCGAGGCCCTTCTGATCCGTAAGGCGCGACACGATGCCGATCATAAATTTCTTGGGATTGATCTCGAGCCCCAGATCCTTCTGGAGGCCGGTCTTGTTCTTCACCTTTTCCTTGCGGAAGGTCCTGGCGTCGTAGTTCTGATAGATATGGGGATCCGCAGCCGGATCAAACTCCTTGTAATCGATGCCGTTGACGATTCCCCAAAGGTCCTGGGAGCGGGCCCGCATCAGCCCGTCCAGCCCTTCGCCGAAGAAGGGGGACTTGATCTCCTGGGCGTAGGTGTTGCTGACGGTGGTCACCTTGTCTGCGTAGACGATGCCGCCCTTCAGCATATTGCCGTTTCCGTAGGATTCAAGCTTGTCGGGGGTAAAATAGTAGTCGGAAAGCTCCGCCAGCCTCTGGATCACATCCACGCTCCAGACGCCCTGGAACTTTAAGTTGTGGATGGTCATGATGGACTTGATTCCCTGATAAAAGGGGTTCGCCAGGAACTTGTCTTTTAAATGCACGGGAATCAGGCCGGTCTGCCAGTCGTGGCAGTGGATAATGTCGGGCCTGAAATCCAGCACCGGCAGGGCGGAAAGCACGGCCTTTGAGAAGAAGGCGAACTTTTCCAGGTCAAAGTACATATCGGTATAGGGCTTGTCGCCGCTGAAATACCATTCGTTGTCGATAAAATAGAACGTCACGCCGTCCTGTACGATCTGGAACAGCCCCACATACCGGTCCTGCCACATGTAGTTCATGTAAAAATTCGTCAGATACTGGGCCTGCTCCCGGAATTTCTGCGGAATACACTGATAGTAGGGGAGGATGACGCGGACATCGTATTTCTCCTTGTCAAAATACTTTGGAAGAGAACCGGCCACGTCTGCCAGGCCGCCTGTTTTGATAAACGGAACACATTCGGATGTTGCAAATAAGATCTTTTTCACTTCGCTACCTCCAGGCATACCTTTTTCCATAAAAAACCCTTCTATCAGCTATTATACTAGATTCTTTATGAATTTGGAAGCAGTTTCCCCGGAAATCCCTATTTATTTTTGTATTCCAGGCGGATCTTATCGGCGATCAGGGCCACAAATTCCGAATTGGTGGGCTTTCCCTTCCCCGTGTTGATGGTATATCCGAACAGGGCATCGATGGTGTCCATCTTTCCCCTGTTCCAGGCCACCTCAATGGCGTGGCGGATGGCCCTCTCCACGCGGCTGGGCGTGGTCTGGTGCATTTTCGCGATGGTGGGATAAAGAAGCTTTGTGATGGAGTTTAACATTTCCATATTGGAGACCGAGAGGATAATGGCGTCCCTCAGGTAATTATATCCCTTGATATGGGTCGGAACGCCGATCTCGTGGATTAAGTTCGTCACGTCCGTCTCCAGGTTCCGCTCTATGTACTGCTCCCTGTTCTCATAAGGAGCGATGCGGCGGCCGTCGCCGCCCATCCTGCGCTTTCCGTCCCCGATGTTCTTCATCCTGTTTAAAACCATGTCGGAATCAAAGGGCTTCATGATGTAATAGGCCGCTCCCAGCCTGAAGGCGTCCTCGGTGATGCGCTCCTGGCCGATGGCCGTTATGACGATGAATTCCGGCTTTTTCTTGAGGGAATCGTCCTTTCCCGCCTTTTCCATCACCGAAAGCCCGTCCAGCTTCGGCATGATAATATCCAGAAGCACAATATCCGGCTCCTTTTCCCTGATGAGGTGATAGGCCTCCTCTCCGTTGTTTGCCCTGCCCACCACCTCAAATTCGCCGTCGCGGCTCACCGCCGTATCCAGAAGCTGTAAAATCCTTTCGTTATCGTCAGCAATAGCCACTTGCAGTTTTGCCATTTTTCAACCTTCCTTTCTGCTCTCCGGGCATTTATGATTATACGGGAGAATAAGGGCGAAAGGCAATAAAAAAGAACCGCCAAACTCGACATGCTCCCGACGGGAGCAGTCGAATCCAGGCGGTTTCAGGGGCGTCCTAGCGAATGCCGGTCACCTTGTAATCCTCGGCCTCCACGGCGTTCTTCAACACGCTGTCGTCCACGGCCTCCTTTAAGGTCACCACGGCGGTCCCGGCCTCGTGGCTTACCTCGGCGCTCTCCACAGCGGGAAGGGCCTCCAGCGCCTTCTTTACCCTGGCGGAGCAGTGTCCGCACATCATGCCTTCAATGGTCATCGTCTTTGTCATTTCCTTGCTCTCCTTTTTTTGTTTGATTTTTTTATCTCTTTTTGCGCTCCTGATGTTGAAGAAATTCAACCGCAGCGCATTGGATACCACGCAGAAGCTGGAAAGGCTCATGGCCGCCGCCCCGAACATGGGGTTGAGCTTCCATCCCAGCAGGGGGATCCAGACGCCTGCCGCCAGGGGGATCCCGATCACATTATAGATAAAGGCCCAGAACAGGTTCTCGTGGATGTTCCTTAAGGTGGCCCGGCTTAAGCGTATGGCCGCGGGCACGTCGCTTAAGCGGCTGTTCATCAGCACCACGTCGGCCGCGTCGATGGCCACGTCGGCACCGGCCCCGATGGCCACGCCGATATCGGCCCTTGTGAGGGCCGGCGCGTCGTTGATGCCGTCGCCAACCATAACGACCCTTCCCTCTCTCTTAAGCCGGCGGATCACGCTCTCCTTCCCGTCGGGAAGGACGCCTGCGATCACCTGGTCCACGCCGGCCTGACGGCCGATGGCCTTTGCCGTCCTCTCGTTGTCGCCCGTCAGCATCACCAC
Organism: uncultured Lachnospiraceae bacterium; assembly: GCA_944375845.1. Classification (GTDB taxonomy): domain Bacteria; phylum Bacillota; class Clostridia; order Lachnospirales; family Lachnospiraceae; genus Lientehia. The sequence goes on along the minus strand of CALWAW010000137.1, from coordinate 21,229 downwards.
GCGGATGCCCATATTCTGAAGCTCCTTCACGGCGGCGGGGCTGTCCTCCTTGATCACATCGGCCACGGCGATGATGCCAAGGAGCCTGCTCCCCTTCATAAAGAACAGCGGCGTCTTTCCCGCGCCGGCCATTTCCGAAGCCGCCCGCTTCACGTCCTCCGGAACCTGGGTCTTTCCGCCGATGAAATCCCCGCTTCCGCCTAAAAGCGTCTCGCCGTCAAGCTCCGCCGAAAGGCCGTTTCCCGGAAGGGCACGGAAGGCCGATACCTCCCTGGGCTTCATGCCCGCCTCCTGCGCCCGTTCCACCACCGCCCGCGCCAGAGGATGCTCGCTCTTCGCCTCAAGGGCGTAGGCGGCCTCTAAAAGACCGTCCTCAGATACGCCGGAAACAGGGAAAATGTCTGTGACTCTGGGCTCTCCCTTCGTGATGGTGCCCGTCTTGTCGAGGGCCACGATCTGGGCCTTTCCCGTCTCCTCCAGGGAGACGGCCGTCTTAAAGAGAATCCCGTTTTTCGCGCCCATGCCGTTCCCCACCATGATGGCCACCGGGGTGGCAAGGCCCAGGGCGCAGGGACAGCTGATGACCAGCACGGAAATCCCTCTCGCAAGGGCGAAGCCGAAGGTCTGGCCGGCGATCAGCCAGACGACGGCCGTTACTACGGCGATGGCAATGACCACGGGCACGAACACGCCGGATACCCGGTCCGCCACCTTCGCGATGGGCGCCTTTGTGGCCGCCGCGTCGCTGACCATCTTAATGATCTGGGAAAGGGTGGTGTCCTCGCCCACCCTGGTGGCCTCGCAGCGGATGAAGCCCGACTGGTTCACCGTGGCCGCGGACACCGTATCGCCCGCCGCCTTGTCCACCGGGATGCTCTCGCCCGTGAGGGCCGATTCATTGACGGCGCTCTCCCCCTCTAAGACGACGCCGTCCACGGGGATGTTCTCGCCGGGACGAACCACGAACACGTCGCCCTTTTTCACCTGGTCGATGGAGACGGTCACCTCGGCGCCGTTACGGATCAGGGTGGCCGTTTTGGGCGCCAGCTTCATTAAGCTTTTCAGGGCGTCCGTGGTCTTTCCCTTTGAGCGGGCCTCCAGCATTTTGCCCACGGTGATGAGCGCCAGGATCATGGCCGCCGACTCAAAGTAAAACTCGTGCATATATTCCATCTGCGCCGCCATATCGCCCACCCTCTGGGCCTCGCTTAAGGCAAACAGCGCATACACGCTCCACACAAAGGAGGCGCCGGAGCCCATGGCCACCAGGGTGTCCATATTGGGGGAACGGTGCAGAAGGCCCTTAAAGCCGCTGATAAAGAACTTCTGGTTGATGACCATGACGATCAGGGCAAGGAGCATCTGGAGAATGCCCATGGCCACATGGTTCTCTGCAAAGAACCGGGGCACAGGCCAGCCCCACATCATGTGGCCCATGGAAAAATACATGAGTACCAGAAGAAAGCCCACCGAGGCGGCAAGCCTCTTTTTTAAAACGGGAGTATCCCGGTCCTTGAGGGCCTCCTCATCGGCCGCAGCGCCCTGGGCCGTCTTTTCGTGTCCCTTGACCGAGGCGCCGTAGCCCGCCGCCTCCACGGCGGCGATCACGTCGGACTCAGAGGCCGTTCCCTCAACGCCCATGGAATTTGTCAGCAGGCTGACGGAACAGGAGGTCACGCCGGGCACCTTTGACACCGCTTTTTCCACCCTGGCCTGACACGCCGCGCAGCTCATTCCGGTCACTGTGTACTGCTCCATCTCTTATACCTCCCCGGAGTATGGCCGGTCTTTTCCGGCCCTGTTTTCATCTACGCCACTATTATATACCCCTATACGGTATATGTCAATAGCTCTGCTCCAGCATTTTTTCCAGAAAGATCCCGTAGCCCTTGGTGGAATCCCGGATAAACACGTGGGTGACCGCCCCCACCAGCTTGCCGTTCTGTATGATCGGGCTCCCGCTCATGCCCTGAACAATCCCGCCTGTGAGGGAAAGAAGCTCCGGATCCGTCACCTGGAGCACCAGTCCCTTATAGCTGTCTGTGGCGATATCCGCCGTCAGGATCTCGATGTCATATTCCTTTATCTGGCCGTCGGCGCAGCAGCGGATGGAGGCGGGCCCCGTCTCCACGTCCTGCATATAGCCCACGGGGACTGCCGCCGACCAGTCCGGCTCTCCCTCGGCGATCTGCCCGAAGATACCGGCCTCCGTGTTTTTCTCCACGGTCCCCATGCGGCTTCCGCCGTACACGATGGTGCCCAGAAGGGAGCCGGGGGTTCCGTCCTTTCCCCGCACCACGTCGCGGATGCTGGCGTGCTCCAGGCTTCCTCCGGAAACCTCCAGCCTCATTCCCGTGTCGCTGTCGCTCATGGCGTGGCCCAGGGCGCCGAAGCGGCCGTCTGTATCCACGTAGGTGAGGGTTCCGATGCCCTGGGCGTCGTCGCGCACCCAGATCCCCGCCTTCACGGAGCCGTCGTCGCAGCGCACGGTCTCCACATCCTTCTCAAGGACCTGCCCGTTTCTTCGGACCGTCAGGGTGCAGGAGCCCTCTCCCGCCTCGTTAAACTTTTCGATCAGCTCTTCCTTGCAGGAGACTGCCTCGCCCCCGGCCTCCAGGATATAATCCCCCGACTCCAGGACGCCGCGGGCCGGTTCCAGCGTGTTCCCCTCGTCGTCGGTGATCTTTCCTGTTCCCGCCACCATGATCCCGTCGGTCTCAAGGTAGATGCCCACCGGCTCCCCGCCGGGGATCACCGATTCCGGCTCCACCACCTCCACGTCCACACTCCGCAGGGGCAGCCACCCGAAAAGCTTGAAATCCATGTCATAGCTTCCGGCGGCGGTTCCCTCCACCGTAAAACCCTGGCCGCCGCTTATGCGGACGGCGCCCTCGGGTATGTTGGAGGCGCCGCTTAAGACCACCTCCTCGTTTTCCGTCTCCACCGTGCTTCCCCAGGGCAGGGAAAACCGGAAGCTTCCCTCCTCGCCCAGGACCACATGGATCCGCTCCGGTACCTGGCCTCTGATGTAAAAATAGGAAAATACCAGGATAAAAAGGAAGGAAAGCCCGGCCGTCCATAGCACGAGCTTTCTGATCTTTGCTTTTTTCTTCATGTCGCGCCTCCCATTTTTTGTATTCCTCATTAGTATGAGACAAAAATGGGAGCGTCATTCAGCCGCGGTCTTTTTTATATTCCGAGGCCAGCCGCTTCATTTCCGCGGCGTTCTGCCTGACGGCTCCTGTAATGGCCGCGCCGCCCAAAAGCCTGGCCAGCTCCTCTGTCTGCGCCTTTTCATCAAGGCTCTCCACAGTTGTGATGGTGCGGCCCTCTTTTACAGATTTTTCTATTTTGTAATGGCAGTCGGCCATGGCCGCGATCTGCGGCAGATGGGTGATGCAGATGACCTGATGGCTCCTTCCGATGACGTTCAGCTTTTCCGCCACCTTCTGGGCAGTCCTGCCACTGATTCCCGCGTCGATCTCGTCGAAGATCAGCGTGTCGATCTCGTCGGTATCCGCTAACACCGCCTTCACCGCCAGCATGATGCGGGAGAGCTCGCCGCCGGAGGCCACCTGGGCCAGAGGCTTCAAGGCCTCCCCCGGATTGGTGGAGATCAGAAGCTCGGCCTCGTCAAAGCCGTTTTCGCCGGGCTCCTCCTTTCTGGAAAACTCCATGGAGACCTGCACCTCCATAAAGTTCAAATCCACCAGCGCCGCCCGGATGGCCTCTGTCAGATGCAGGGCCTCCTCTTTTCTGATGGCGGAGAGCTTGTCCGCCCAGGCCCAGGCCTCCGTTTTCGCGGCCTCGCAGGCCTCCCTCGCCTTTCTCTTTCCCTCGTCGAAGGAAAGGAGGATTTCCCGTCGTTTTTCACCGGCCTTAAGGGTCTCCATCATCTCCTCGTAGGTTTCGCCGTACTTCGCCTGAAGGCCGTGGAGCACGTCGAGGCGGTTTTCGATCCTGGAAAGCTCGCCCTGGTCAAAGGAGAGCTCCTGACCGTAATCCCTGAGGGCCCGTCCCAGATCCTCAAGCAGGGCCTCTGCGTCCGTGGCCTGGGACAGAATGGGAGAAAGCCCCTCGTCAAAGGCCGCCGCCTCCGAAAGCTCCCTGGCCGCCCGGCCCAGAAGCTCGCCCGCGCCCTGGCCGCCTGAAAGAAGGGCCTCGGCCTTTCCCACCGCCGAAGCGATCCTCTGGCCGTTGGCAAGCCTTCTGCGACGGCCCTCCAGCTCCGGGATCTCTCCCGGCTTAAGGCCGGCGCCGGACAGCTCGCTGATCTCATACTCCAGAAACGAAAGCTCCCGTTTTCTTTCATCCTCGTCCAGCTCATAGGAGGAAAGCTCCTTTTTTGCCGCCGCGTAGGCCCCGTAGGCCCTTACAAGCTCCCGGCGCACCGGCTCCTCCCGGTAACGGCAGTAGGCGTCCAGGATCTCCAGATGCTTTTCCTTATGAAGCAGGGACTGGTGCTCGTGCTGGCCGTGAATGTCGATGAGAAGGGCGGTCACCGCCCTGAGCCTGGCCGCCGTCACCGTCTCGTCGTTGATGCGGCAGACGCTCTTTCCCTGGGATACCCTTCTGGATATGAGCACCATGCCCTCCTCGTCGGGAAACACCTCCAGCTCCTTAAGGGCCTCCAGCTTTTCCCTGCCCGACACCTGAAACAGAAGCTCCGCCGAGGCCGGAGCGCCGCCTTCCCTCAGAAGGCTCCTGCCGCCCCGTGCTCCCAGCGCCAGATTGACCGCGTCGATGAGGATGGACTTTCCCGCTCCCGTCTCGCCGGTCAGCACGTTGAGGCCCTCCCCCAGGCTCACATCCGCCTCGTCGATGAGGGCCACATTTTTTACATGAAGATTCAGAAGCATAGGACTCCTCCTCTCACTGAGACGCCATGATCCTCCTGAGCTTTTCCATCACGATGATGGTGTCGTCAACGCTGCGGACGGCGCACATGATGGCGTCGTCCCCGGCGATACAGCCCACGATCTCCCCGAAATGCAGGGCGTCCAGGGCCGCCGCGACGGCCATGGCCATTCCCGGCACCGTCTTGACCACCAGGATATTCTGGGCCATATCCATGGATACAAAGCCGTCCCGGAGGATGCGGATGTACTTGTCGCTTAAGCCGCTTTCGGCCTTGTGGAGCACCACGTACTTCTGCCGTCCGCCCTCCACGGCCACCTTTGTGAGCTTCAGCTCCCGGATGTCCCTGGACACGGTGGCCTGGGTCACATGGAAGCCGGCCTCCTTGAGCTTTTCCGCCAGCTCCTCCTGGGTTTCAATATCATATCTGCCAATGAGTTCCACAATCTTGCTGTGGCGTTCGATCTTCATTCCGGCCTCCTTTATTCCGCCGACATTTTCCGCCGCAGGGTCTCGAGAAAACCGATCCTGCTGAGCTTTATGATCCTCGTGGTGCGCTCCGCCTTCTCGATCTCAATGGAATCTCCGGGGCGGAGCACGTACTGGCTGTCGCTGTCAAAGCCGGCCAGGGCGTTTCCCGTCTGCCTGTCCGCCGCGTCTGAAAGCTCCAGCCGGATCCTGCTCTTATCCGAAAACACAATGCTCTTGTTGATCATCCCGTGGGGGGCGATGGGCGTCAGCACCATCAGGGACGCAGTCGGCTCCACAATGGGCCCTCCCACGGAGAGGTTATAGGCGGTGGAGCCTGTGGGCGTCGCCACGATCATGCCGTCGGCGGCGTAGGAGCTCAAAAACTCCCCGTCCACATACACCTTGAAGCGGATGATCTTAAAACCCGACTCTCTCCCCACCAGAACGTCGTTTAAGGCCAGATCAGAGCAGGGCGGCTCCCCTTTCCGGTATAAAGTGCCCTTTAACATCATCCGCTCCTCCACCGCGGCGGGTCCCTTCTCCAGGAGCTCCGAAAGTCCCGGAATGGCCTGGTGGACGTCCAGCTCCGCCAGATACCCCATCGTTCCCAGGTTTACGCCCAAAAGGGGGATGTCGCGGCCCTTAAGCTCCCTGGCCGCCTGCAAAATGGTTCCGTCTCCGCCCAGCACCAGGACGCAGTCCGTCCCCTCCGGCACGGGCCCCTCGCTTTCCAGCACGCATTCCTTCCCGCGGCTCTTTAAGAAATCACAGAGCGTTCCCGTGACGGCAAGCTTTGGGTCCTTCTGTCTGTTTGTGATCACGTAAAATCTGTTCATGTAAGCTCCTCGTGGGCCTTCGCCACCACCTGCTCCGGCGCGGGCTCCCCGTGGTTTCCTCCGTTCTTTTCAAGATGAAGCAGGTACTCGATATTTCCCTCCGGCCCTCTGATGGGCGAATAGTCCAGGTGCAGAAGGGAAAAGCCCAGCTCAGCAGCGTACTCCATGACTTTTCTAATCACCTCGAGATGGACGGCCGCGTCCCGCACGACCCCTTTTTTCCCCACCTTTTCCCTTCCGGCCTCGAACTGAGGCTTGATGAGGCAGACCACCTGGCCCTTCTCCCTTAAGATTTCTCTCACGGGAAGGAGCACCTTCGTAAGGGAAATAAACGAAACGTCAATGGACGAAAAATCCACCGGCTCCCCGATATCCTCCGGCGTCACGTAGCGGATGTTGGTCTTTTCCATGCAGACCACCCGCTCGTCCTGGCGGAGCTTCCAGGCAAGCTGGCCCCGCCCCACATCGACGGAAAACACCTTGACGGCCCCGTTCTGCAGCATACAGTCCGTAAAGCCCCCTGTGGAAGCGCCCACGTCCATGCACACCTTTCCCTCCAGGGAAATGCCGAAATTTTTTACCGCCTTCTCAAGCTTCAGTCCTCCCCGGCTCACATAGGGAAGGGCATGGCCCCGTACCTCGATGGAGGCGTCTGCGGGGAACGAGGCTCCGGCCTTGTCCTCCTTCTGCCCGTTCACGTAGACGATCCCCTCCATAATCATGGCCTTCGCCCGCTCCCTGGAGGGGGCGAAGCCCCCGGAAACCAGCAGAACATCCAAACGCTCCTTCATCGGCTTTCCCTCCGGATCTCATCAATATCACGGACAATGGACTGCGCGTCCAGGCCCAGCTTCTCACGGAGCCTGTTCACCGGCCCGTGCTCCACAAATTTGTCGGGAATGGCCTTTTTCAGCACCCTGACCCCATAGCCCTTCTCGTTCACATAGGCCGCCGCGGCCTCGCCGAAGCCCCCGGCCTCCACATTGTCCTCCATGGTCACAAACAGGCTGCACTCCTTTGCCAGCCGGTCGAGAAGCTCCGTGTCCATGGGCTTTACAAAGCGCACGTTCACAAGGGCCGGGCGGCAGCCCTCCTTCTCCAGAAGCTCCTTTACCTGAAGGGCGGTCTCCACCATGCTTCCCACGGCCAGAAGGGCGACGCCGCGGCCTTCGGCGATCACCTCGCTCTTTCCCAGGCGGATGGGCGCGTGATGCTCCTTAAGGCCCGACCAGGCCGTTCCCCTGGGATAACGGATGGCGAAGGGCTTTTTGCAGGAAAGGCCGAACTCCAGCCCGCTTCGCAGCTCGTATTTGTTCTTGGGGGCAAAAATCACCATGCCGGGCATACTGCCAAGGTAAGAAAGATCGAAGATCCCGTGATGGGTCTCTCCGTCGCTTCCCACAAGGCCCGCCCGGTCAATGGCGAACACCACCGGGAGCTCCTGGAGGCAGACGTCGTGGAGGATCTGGTCATAGGCCCTCTGCAAAAAGGAGGAATACACCGCCACCACCGGCTTAAGCCCCCCGGCGGCCATTCCCGCCGCGAAGGTCACCGCGTGGCCCTCGGCGATGCCCACGTCGTAAAGCCTGTCAGGATACAGGGCCCCGAATTTCTTAAGGCCCGTCCCCTCCGGCATGGCCGCCGTCACCGCCACGATCCCCGGATCCTTTTCGCTCAGGCGGCACAGGGTATGGGAAAAGGCCTCCGTATAGCTGATTCCCGTTTTTTCCTCCAGCGGCTTTCCCGTTTCAATGTCGAAGGGTCCGACCCCGTGGAACCGGACGGGATACTTTTCCGCCGGGCGGTAGCCCTTCCCCTTCTTCGTCTTTACATGAATCAGGATGGGCCTGTCGATCTTCTTTGCCTCCTCGAAGATCCGCACCATGGCGGAAATGTCGTGGCCGTCGATGGGGCCCACATAGGTGATGTCCAGATTCTCAAAGAACATCCCCGGCACCATGAACTGCTTTAAGGCCTTCTTGGCCTGGCTGATGCTCTCCGCCAAGGATTCGCCTACGCCGGGCACCCTGGCAAGGCCCCGCTTCACGTCCCGCTTCAGGTTGTTGTAGCCGGAGCCTAAGCGGATCCTGGAAAGATACCGGGAAAAGCCGCCGGTGCTCTCGGAAATGGACATATTGTTATCATTCAATACGATGATGAAATTGCTTTTAAGGCGGGAGGCGTTGTTTAAGGCCTCGTAGGCCATACCGCCGGAAAGGGCCCCGTCGCCGATGACAGAGACCACCGTATAGCGTTCGCCCAGCCTGTCCCTGGCCTCCACAAGCCCCAGCCCCGCCGATATGGAGGTGGAGCTGTGGCCGGTGTCGAAGCAGTCGTACTCCGACTCCCGCCTTTTGGGAAAGCCGCTTAAGCCTCCGTACTCCCTCAGGGTGTCGAAGGCCTCGCGCCGTCCCGTGAACAGCTTATGGGTGTAGGACTGATGGCCCACGTCCCATATAATCTTATCCTCCGGAAGGTCCAGCGCCAGATGCAGGGCGATGGTCAGCTCCACGACACCCAGATTGGAGGCCAGATGTCCTCCGTGCTCGCTGACCTTTTCAATCAGGAAATCCCGGATCTCCTGAGCCAGCTGCGGATACAGCTCCGGATCTATGGCCTTAAGATCCTCAGGATTTTGAATCGATTCCAACATGCGTCATCATCCTTTATTTTTCTCTGGTGATCAGATAAATAAGAAGCCGGTTCAGAAATTCATTTTTCCCGGGAAGGGAGGAAAGGGTCTCTATGGCCCGGTCCGAATACTCCTTCACGGCCGCCTTTGCCCGCTCCATTCCCCAGGCAGTCACAAAGGTGGACTTTTCGTTGCGCTCGTCGCTTCCCACCGGCTTTCCGAGGACTTCCTGGGTGCTGACCACGTCGAGGATGTCGTCCCGGATCTGGAAGGCCATTCCTACGTCGGCCGCGGCCTGCTCCACCTTCCCAGCCTCCTGATCGTCCGCCCCGCCAAGGACCGCTCCGATCATCATGGAGGCCTCCAGAAGGGCGCCTGTCTTTAAGCGGTATATGAAGGACAGCATATCCTCGGGCACGGGCTTTCCCGTCATCTCCACATCGGCGGTCTGTCCGCCGATCATGCCGAAGATCCCGGTTTTTCGCGCCAGGATGCCGATGCACTTTCCCACGTCCCCTGTCCGGGCAGAGCCCCCGAAGGCCTTCGCCGCCGTCTCAAAGGCGTAAATCATCAGAGCGTCGCCCGCCAGGATCGCCATATCCTCCCCGTAAACGGCCCAGGTGGTCTTTTTTCCGCGCCTGTACTCGTCGGCGTCCATGGCTGGGAGGTCGTCGTGGACCAGGGAGGAGGTGTGGATCATCTCAATGGCCGCCATGAAGGGGTAAAGCTCCGGCGTCTCCCCGCCGAAAAGGCGGCAGGTCTCCCGCATCAGCAGGGGGCGCAGCCGTTTTCCGCCGGCCAGCATACTGTAGTTCATGGCCGAGAGCACCGTCTTCTGATACCCCTCCTCGCCGGGCAGATACCGGCGGATAATGGATTCCGTCTCCTCCGTGCGTTTCTTAAGCTCTTCCCTAAACTCCATCGCTTCCTCCGTCCTCTTCCAGGATCTTAAGCTTCTTTTCTGTTTCGTCGATGCTTCCCCGGCAGGACTTCACCAGGGAAAGCCCCTCGCCGTAAAGGGCGAAGGATTCTTCCATGGAGAGCTCGCCGCCCTCCAGCTTTTCTATGATCTCGTCAAGCCTTGAAAAGGCCTCTTCAATCTTTACCGGTTTTTCCATAATTCCTCCCTGCCGGGGCGAATCTCTTTCACCTCGGCCGTCACGGCGCCGTCTGAGAGCCAGAGGGTCAGATCCTCCCCCGGCTTCGCCTCAAGGGCGCTGCGAAGCCTGCTTCCGTCCTCCTTTGTGACGAGAGCAAAGCCCTTTGTGAGCTTTTCAAGGGGAGAGCAGCCCTGAAGCCGCTGCGCAAGAAGGGCAAGCCTTCCTTCCGCCTGGGTAAGGCAGCGTTCCATGGCCCTCTTAAGCCGGTCCTGGGCGCTGTCCAGATACTGCCTTAAGGACGCCGCCTGAATATCGGGCCTAAACCTGGAAAGCCTTAAGGCCCTTTGCTCAAGAGCCTGGGAAAGCCTGTCCATGCGCCGTCCCATGGCCGTCTTGAGCCGTCTTTCCCGCTCTTTGCAGGCCGCCTGAAAATCCTCATAAGAATAGACGGCCAGCTCCGCCGCCGCCGAAGGGGTGGGCGCGCGAAGATCCGCCGTAAAATCCGCAATGGTAAAATCCGTCTCATGGCCCACGGCCGAAATCACCGGAACGGAGCAGTCAAAGATGGCCTGGGCCACCTTTTCTTCGTTAAAGGCCCAAAGATCCTCCATGGAGCCGCCGCCCCGGCCCACGATCACGCAGTCCACGCCGAAGGCCTCCAGGGCCTCGATGCCCGATACGATGGTATCCGCCGCGCCCTCTCCCTGCACCTTCGCCGGATAAAGCACCAGCTGCACGTAAGGGTTCCTTCTGGAGGCCACGTTCACAATGTCCCTGACGGCCGCCCCCGTGGAGGCGGTGACGATCCCCAGGGTCCTTATATATCGGGGAATGGGCTGCTTGTACTCCGGCGCGAATAGGCCCCGGTCGGCCAGCTCCTCCTTCAGAGCCTCAAACCTCTCGTAAAGGCTTCCTGTGCCGTCGGGAACAATTTTCTTCGCGTAGAGCTGATACTTTCCGTCTCTCTCGTAAATGTTCACAGAGCCGGTGGCCACCACCTGCTGCCCCTCCCGAAGCTGAAAGGAAAGGCCGCCCCGGTTCCCGGAAAACATCACGGCGTTCAGGACCGCCGCCTGATCCTTTAAGGTGAAATAGATATGGCCCGAGGGGTGGTATTTGCAGTTGGAGACCTCGCCCCGGACAGAAACGGAGCCAAGAAGGTAATCCTGGCTGAACATATTCTTTACGTAGGCGTTGATCTGTCTCACTGAATAAACGCTCTGCCCCATGGAATCAGCGCTCCGTCATCAGCTTTGCCAGGATCCCGTTCACAAAGGAGGGGGAATCGTCGCCGCCGTACCGCCGCGCGATCTCCACCGCCTCGTTGACCGCCACCTTTTCAGGCACGGAATCCTCATGGCGCATCTCGTAGAGGGCAAGACGAAGAATCGTAAGATCCACCTTGCTCATCCTTCCGGTCTTCCAGCCCTTCGCCACCTCGTTGAGGCTTTCATCCAGCTGGGGCACCATACCGTAGATGGCCTCGGTCTTTTCTTCCATGTAGGCCCTGTCCTCTTCGCTCATGGGAGCAAGCTCGCCAAGATAAAGCTCCATCTGCTCCTTAAACTCCTCCTCCGTCTTAAAAAACTCCCGGCGGAACAGCATACGGAACACGTGCTCCCGCAATTCTCTTCTGCTCATAATTCCTCCAAAAAAAGGGTGCTCGCAGAAAACGGCACCCTTTTCAGTTCTTTCTATCTGGTCTTGTCAATATTCACGCCGGCAATCTTCACATTCACGTCGATCACCGAAAGCCCCGTCATATTCTCTATGGCTGACTTCACCCGCTCCTGGACCTGGGCGCATACATCGGGGATGCTGTACCCGTATTCCATGGTCAGCGTCAGCTCCACAGATACGGAAGTGTCCAGCACATCCACCTTGACTCCCCTGGACAGGTTTTTCATTCCAAGCTTGCCGATCAGCTCCTTGGTGATGTTGCCCGCCATGGACGCGACTCCCTCTACCTCTGTGGCTGCCAGACCGGCAATGATCGCGACTACCTCATCTGCAATCTGGACTTCGCCGACGGTCTCCTTGCCATGATGCAGGGTATGGGTATTTCTGTTTTCATATTCCACTGCCGCTACCTCCTGTACCTTAAAAATTCATGCTTTGCCAGTTATTATAACAAAAAGCAGAACAATTATCAAGCCGTATATGGGTCTTTACTGATCCAGATCCATCAGGGTGATGACCACGTCGGCCGCCTCGGCCTCGGTCTTTCTCTTTACGATGTCCTCGATCTGGGCCCTCTGGGCGTCGGTAAGCTCCGTCATGCCCACGACCACGTCCACCGTGTCCCCGTTTATGCAGACCACGGAGCCGGAAAAGCCCTTGGCGCCCAGAAGAGTCTCGGCGGCGTTTTCCTTCTCGGCGGTCTCCGTGAGGTCGATCATCTGATCCACCGCCGCCTGCTTCTGCTCATCGGAGAGGGCCGTATTGTTGATGACCTCCAGAAGGGTTTCCTTATTGCGGCTCCTGACCTGTTCTCTGGAAAGCTGGGCCTGGGAAACATAGCTGCTCACCGCCGTTCCTCCCGTAAGGACCGCCTCTCCGGGAACGCCAGAGCCTGTTTCGGCCTGGGGCGTCTCGTCTGTCTGCCCGTCCTCCTTGGTCTCTTCGCTCTCCTCTGCCATCGCCTCCTCCTGCCCCTCCTCAGCCGTATGTACGTCCTCCAGGGCCTGGTTTTCCGCCAGGATATCCTCGTCAGAGATCTCTAAAAGTCCTGCCTCCAGCGTCTCATCCGCCGCGCTTTCGTCTCCGGGAAGCTTGAATTTCCCGGCGTAGCTTAAGTACCCGGCCACGGCGATCATCACCGCCAGCACTGTCAGGATGATTTGGTTTTTCTTTACGATTCGCTTCACGGTACCGCTCCTTTTTCAGATTCTTCTACTCTCTTTAATACTTTTATTTTATGTGGAGGAAGGTCAAATAATGCTTCCAGGGCTTCGGATATTTCCGCCTTCACAGTCCCGTCGCCGCCTCCGTCGGCGCTGACCGCCGCCCCCGTAACCTTCGGGCAGAGCTCCTTTGTCACATAAGGTTCGTCGCCGGTCCCGGAAAGGACGGTCTGGGTGGAGGCGCTCTTCTCCGTGGTGATTCCCTGGCCGCCCTGGCTGTCCGTCTCCCGCACCGTGCGCTCCTCGCCGGAGGAATCTGTCTGGAGCACGGTCTCACCGCCCGACTCCACCGTCAGCATCACCTCGACCCTTCCCGCCCCGTCGATGGTGGACAGAAGCTCCTCCACCTGCTTTTCCAGCTGATCCGCGTATTCCGCGGCCTCCGTGCTCTCCCTCCGGGCGCTTTCTTTTGTCTCCTCCGGCTCCTGCTCCTTTTCTGTGGGAAGGCTAATGACCAAAAGCAGCACCCCCGCCAGAAGAATCAGAAGCCAGGTCTCCCTTCGGATCCCTTTTATCTTTTCCATCATTTTACCGTCACCTGCCCCTCTGAGATCTCAAGGTACCGGGCGAGAGCCGCCTGAAGCTCCTTCGCCTCGGCCCGCCCGCTGTAGGTATCCTCGTAGAGAACGCCCACCTGCCTGCGGCGGATGGCGATGCTCCCCGTCTCATCCTCTCCTCCGCCTGCGATGACCGTGGCCCGGCGCACGGTTCCGAAGGTCTCGCTTTCAGGATCCCCGTCGATCTCCACAGAGACCGCCGTATCCTCAAAGCCGTTCCGGGAAAGCTCCTTTGCCGCGCTTTCTGCGAGGGCCTCCTCGTACTGTCCGATCAGCTCCTCCTCATAGGCCTCGCCCATCAAAAGAAGCTCATCCTTAAACTGCTCTGTCCCGGCGGAGGCCGAAAAGCCCCGCTCCAGCCTTTCAAGGAGCCGGTCCAGCCGGAAAAGCCTGATGGCCGGAGCCAGCACCACGAGAATCAGAAGCACGCCCATGAAATGGCGGATGTATTTTCCGTAAGACTCCTCCGGAAGGAGCTTTATCACCAGCGACATGATGATGAGATACACAGCGATGCCCCGGACCCAGCCGTAAAGCTCTGAAATCATGGCTCACCCCCCTATAGCTGTATGGACGTGGAGGCGCATAAAAGCCCCACCGTAAGAAGCATCATCCCCACGGAGACCGCCGTGACCCTTAAAAGAAGCCTGGTCCCCCCGGCCACTCCTGAAAGGCACTCCGTCACCCGCTCGTCGGCGGCGGGCTGCAAGAGGGCCGCCGCGCCGTGGTGGAGAAGGGTGATCACCAAAAGCTTCAGGACCGGGACGGCTCCCAGCAGCAAAAGGGCCACCAGGGCCGCCGCGCCGATGCTGTTCTTTATGAGGGAGGCCGTGCCCGCCGCCAGGCTTGCCGCCGCCCCTGCGCCGCCTCCGATACCGGGAATGGCGCCAAGAAGCTTTGTGACCGCTCCCGTTTTCAAAGAGTCCGCCATAGGAAGCACCAGGCTCTGGACTGCTCCGATGCCCACCACGAACCCCGCCAGGGCCTTGAGCCCCCAGCCAAGCAAAAGCTCAAGAAGCTCTGTGAGCTTCGTTAAGATCTCCTCCTTTGTGATATGGCCCACCAGGGCAAGCACCACGTACACCCGGATGCCGGGAAGGAACAGGTTCCCGAACATCCACTGGCAGACGCTGATGGCCGCCATCACAAACTCATAAGAAAATACGGAGGTCATGGTCTTTCCCGCCGCGGCCATGGAAAGGGTGAAGGCCGGGAGCAGGGCCGCCATAAAGCCCATGGCGCGGGATACCGCCTCCTCCGCCACCGAGGCCGCCGCCTGAAAGGCAGGAAGCAAAAGGGAGATGAGGAGCAGATAGGTCACATAAAATCCGGTCTCCCCCGTCTGCCTGTTCTGAAAGGCAGACGCGAGCCCCGAAAACAGCGCCCCCACCGCCGCCACCGCCAGAAGCTGTCCCAGACTGTTCCCGGCCGCGGCGATCTCAGAAAAAAGAGAATCCTTCAGATACCGGGGAAGCTGTCCCAGGGCCTCTTTCGCCCTCCCGGCCATAAAATCCTCCACGAGGCCGGAAAAGGAGGGAGCCTCGTCCATGGCCTCGTCGAGGGCCTCCTGGGCCCCGCTGTAGTCGTACTGCGCCTCCGCGCCGCCGGAGCTCTCCGACGCCTTGGCCCTTCCTGCCATAAGCATCCACAAAAGGGCTGCCGCAAGAAGGATTACCGCGCCCCGCCTCACGGGAAAAGCTCCCCCAAAAGCTCCAGGAGTGAGAGGATCACCGGCATGCTGATGGCGATGACCGTGAGCTTTCCCAGGGTCTGAATCTGGCCCGCTACCGAGGTATAGCCGCTGTCTTTGCACAGGGACGCCGCGAACTCGGACAGATAGCTGACCCCCAGCATTTTAAAAAGGATTTCCAGATAGCGGCTCTCGAAGGCGACGGACGCTCCCACCTCCCTCAGGGAGTCCACCACCGACTCCAGTTTTCTGAAACCGAATGCAAAGAGCAGAAGCCCCGCCCCAAGAATCACGCAGCTTCCGAACTGGGGCGCCTGCTCCCTCAGAAAAACGGCCGCCAGCACAGCCGCCACCCCCACCGCCGCGATCTTGATCATGGCCTGTCTCCTTTCACAGTGAAAACAAATCCCTTATGGATTCAAACAGCTCATAGATATAGGGCACCAGCCAGTAGAGCACCAGAAGGAGCCCCGCCAGACTGGTGAGGAAGGCGTGCTCCTCCCTTCCGCTGTGCTTTAACACCTGGCTGATGACCGACACCAGAACCCCCACGGCGGCAATTTTGAATATCAGGCTTACAGTCATGTCGTCCTCCTGTCAGATCAGCAGGATCGTTATAAACACCCCCGCCAGGATCCCAAGATAATTATAAAGCTTTGTTTTGGCCGGAAGCTCCTCAAGAAGCCGTTCCCTGGCCTCCTCAAGCTGTTCTTCCGAAAGAGCCAGGGCCTTAAGCTGAGCCTCGCGGTCCAGAAACCCCAGATCCCTCCCCAGCGTCCGAAGGACCGCTTTTTCGTCTTCGGAAAGGCCGGAGGCGCCAAGCTTCGTCTCCATGGCCTTTTGCCAGAGCTGTCCCAGGGTTTTCCCGCCGCATTCCTTCATCTGCGCCGCCAGCTCCGAAAAAAAGCCGCTGTAGGGCGGACTGCCCCGGTCCGCCGCCACCTCGAAGGCCTCCTCAAGAGTTCCGCCCCCGAAGCGGATCATCCCCTCCAGAAGGCCGAGAAGGCGTTTCAGCTCCGTAAGCTCCCGAAGCCGCCCGTTCAGGCGCAGGCTCTTCAAAAAACCCATGGCGGTGCAGGAGAGCACCACGCAGGCGGCTCCCGCCGCCTTAAGCCACACGGCCTCAGGCCTCCCTTTTCCACAGGAGCGTCCCGTCGCCCCTGCTGACCGCAAGGGGCGTGCCCGGATGTCCGCTTCCTGCCAGCACCACAAGCCTGCTGAAGATCCCTTCCTCAAAAAGCCTCTGAAACCCCTTTTTCAGGAAAAGCTCCTCCCGCGAGGAGCCGTGGGCCGTGGCCAGGATCCTGCACCCGCACAGGGCCGCGTTTCTCACCGCAAGGAGCTCCTCCTCTCCGCCGATCTCGTCCACGGCCGCCGCCTCCGGCGACATGGAGCGGATCAGCATGGAAAGGCCCTCGGCCTTGGGACAGCCGTCCATCACATCGGTCCTGGGGCCCAGGTCGTTTTGGGGGATCCCGCGAAAGCAGGCCGCAAGCTCCGAACGCTCGTCGGCCACGGCCACGGTCCGTCCGGGACGACCTTCTGTTCCCTCTGAAATCAGCCGGATCAGATCCCGCAGAAGGGTTGTCTTTCCTCCGCCGGGCGGCGAGAGGATCAGCGCGCTCTGAAGCGCGTCCTTCTCCCACAGCCAGGGAAGAAACGCTCTCGCGCAGCCCTTCACCTGATGGGCCAGCCGGATATTCAAAAACGACACGAAGCGCATGGCCCGGATCCGTCCCCCCTCGGACACGGCCCGTCCCGCCACGCCCACCCGGTGGCCTCCCCGTATGGTTAAATACCCCTGCCGGAGCTCGTCCTCATAAGCGTAAAGGGAATAATTTCCGGCATACTCCAGCGTTTCCTTAAGCTCCTGCTCTTCTGCCGTCCTTAAGGCCGCCGCAGGAGCCTTCGCCTCCGCGAGACCTCCGTCCTGTTTAAGGCCGTACTCCCTTCCGCCGATCCGCAGAAAGATGGGAAGCCCCGCCCGGAGCCGGATCTCCTGAAGGCTCTCAAAGGGAATTTCCGCTTTTTCAAAAGGACCTCTGAGGGATCCCGCCAGGATCTTTAAAATCTCATCCACATCATCACCCGCCTCTTACCCTAATCTATGAGCATGTCCCCGGCGGTAGAACAAAAAATCCTGTCCGGGGATTTCTCCCTCGGACAGGATTCTTTACTGTTTTTTTCTGAACAGGGCCAGGCCGAACCAGGTCACGACCCCGTCTCCGTACATAAACTCTATTCCGCACCGCTCCGCCAGGGCCGTCGCCAGAATTCCGAAGCTTTCCACGCAGGGAAACATCCGGTCGGGATGGCGGCAGGGCGCGCCGGGATAGGCGCAGCTTTCGCATATAGCGCAGGATTCCGTGGACAGCATGAGCGTCTCCATGCCCAGCTCCTCAAGGATCCCCTTAATCTTTCCGGCGGCCTCTTCATGGCCTTTTCGCTTCTCTAAAAGCTCCTCAAAGGACGCTCCCGCAGGCACCTCGGATACTGTGGCAAACACGAAGGCCTCATCGTAGCCCAGGGCCCGTCTTTTGCATTCCTCCACGGAGCCCACCGCGGGAGGACAGGCCCAGGAGGTTCCGTACCGTCCGCACTCGTGCTCGCAGATATACCGCACCCGTTCTGAAAAGACCAGCTCGCCGGGACGTATAAAGGCGTATTGCAGAAGGGGAAGGGACGAGACCCTCTCCTCGATGCTTTGATGGATATCCATGGCCTACTGAGCGGGGAATTCCTGAGAATGGATTACCTCGCCGTTGGCGTCGATATAGCGGACCACCACCACGGGATTCTCCACGTCCACCGCCTCGGAAATGCTGGCGGCCACGTCGCTGAAGGTATCCGCCTCGGCCGTAAGCCCTTCCTCAAGGGCCTCTCCAAGGCCTTCCTGATTTACAAGCTCCGTATAATAGTAATTATAGATCAGCTTATTGCCCTCGCCCACGACCTCCACGGTCATTCCCTGGGACTCAAGGGATTCGTTGATTCCGGTGATCTCGTCCTGAACCTCGGGGGACGCCGCGAATTCCTCGATGGAGCTGTATTTTCCGGAGACAGGAGAATCTGTGGCGGCCGTCTCCTGCCCAGACGCGCTCTCTTCGCTTTCCTGGCCGCTCAGGCTGTTTCCGCCCTCAGAATCGAATCTGGCGGAATAGATCTCGTTTCCGTCTGCATCCAGATAGCGGACCACCACCAGGGGATCCTCCACGTCCACATACAGGGGGATGCTGGCCGCTACGGAACGGAATGTATCCGCCTGGGACGCAAGGCCCTCGGCAAGGAGCTCCTCGAAGCCCTCCGTATTGGTGTCAGGGCTGTATGTATAGGTGTAGACAAGCTGATTGCCCTCTCCTGTAACCTCCACCTTCATTCCCTGCGCGGAAAGGCCCTCGTTCAGGGCGTCGATCTCTGCCTGGACCTCGTCAGAAGCCGCATACTCGGCGATGGTGCTGTATTTTCCGCCGGCGTTTCCCGTCTCCCCGCCGTCGTCCGCTTCCGTTGTCTCCTCTTCCTTCTCTGTGGTCTCCGCCTCAGTGGTCTCATTGCCGCCGGTCACGGCGGACTTTTTTCCTGAATCCCCGCAGGCGGAAAGGCACAGAAGCGCCGCTACGATCAGCATGACAGCCCATGCAAGCCTGATTTTTCTCATATTCGTCCTCCTTTTGATTAAACCGATTTTCTGATTTTATTATATCCGGTATCAGTGAAAAATCAATATATAAAATACAGGTCGCTCACAGCCTGCGCCTGTAATAGACCATATCCTTCAGAAGCACCCCGTCCTCCACGATGGGATGATCGTAATTTTTTGTAAAAAAGTCCCGTATCCTGTGGGAATAGGTGAAGCCGCATTTTTCATAAAAAGGAACAGTCCGTGGGCTCTCGCCGGTGCCCGCCTGCAAAACCTCATGGCTCCCTCCGTACTCCTTTTCCAGAAATTCGATCAGCGCCCGCCCATAGCCCTTTCCCTGATGTCCCGGCCTTACGGCCAGGCTTTTTAATTCCAGGACGCCGTTTCCCTCGTCGGTGACTACGCACTCCGCCGCCGCGGCGTCCGCCTTCTCACCGCCCTCGCCGTCCGCCCGGCCTTCGCCGCAAAGCTCCAGCACGTACATGGTTCCCCGCTCCAGATACCGGGCGATCATATCCTCCTGCTCGTCGGCCAGAAGAAGGAGGGCGCGGTACCCCCACTTGTCCTTTTCAACCCTTCGGATCCTGATGCCTTCCATTATTCCACGCTCCTTTCCGCCGCAGACCAGGCCGGTCGTTATCATCCGTACAATACTTCAATTTCATCTTCCGCCTCGAATATGGTAAGCCCGCCAAAAATACGTGCTTTTTCAAATGTGGCCACACATGTCTGTCTGGATTGATCAGATGTTGAAAAGATTTCTTTTCCATCCTTGATATCAGTCATTTCTATCGTATAATCTTCACCTGACAGATATCCTGTAATCAAGTACTGTTTTCCTTTATAAACAAATTCCATTTCTGCATTATAATACAAGCCTTCAATAAACTCGTTTAAAGATTTTCCTCTCAAATTTGTTTTCTCCTTAAAAAGAACGTTCCCACAAAAGCATGTGGTCCTCAAAGAAGGCGTTCACCCGTCCCGTATCCTTAAGCCATGAGAGATAGGAACGGACGGTGCTTCCCACAAGCGCGTACTGCTCAAAGCTCATTACGAGGCCGTATTGCGCGAACAGCCTTTGAAGGAGACGCTCAAAGCAGATGGGCTCTGCGCAGAGCTCCAGAATCGTTTCCGCGATCTGATGCACCTTGCGGATGTTGTACCCGGCAAGCTCTGAAATATCCTCCGACGGCTCCGCGTGGGCGGGAATGAACAGCTTCGCGGTGAGGCCTTTTACCATCTCGAGGGTCTCCAGATACGCCGCCACGTCGTAAATAAACCCGATCTGATACTTGTCCAGGGTTTCCCGGCTGGAGAGGCAGTCCGCCAGATAGACCACGTCGTCCGGCGTCCGGAAGCCCGCCATATCGAAGAAGTGGCCGGGCAGGGGAATCAGCTCAAAGCCTTCGGGCAGCACGTCCTTTGTAAGTTCCTGCGCCCCGCTTTCCTCGGCAAGCAGGAATTTATGGCGCAGCTCCTTACAGGGATAGCCGCCGTATAAAAAGGCCGGCTCCAGGATCGTGTGCCTTGTGAAAGCACATTCGATTCCCGGCGCGTAAATCTTACAGCCCGTCTGCCCCTGCAAATATCTGTTTCCGCCAATATGGTCCGCGTTGGAGTGGGTGTTGTAGATGGCCCTGAGCCTCCAGCCCTGCGCCTCCAGGAGACGGCGGAGCCTGCGCCCCGCGTCCTTGTCGTTCCCGCTGTCAATCAGGCAGACGTCCGTATCGTCCAGCCGGAAAAGGCCGATCCTGGCGGGGCTTTGGATATAATAGCTTCTGTCTGTGACCTGTATAAGCTCGTACATGATTTTCTCCGTTAATCTAATCTGTTTTTCCGTCATTTCTCACCACAAACCGGTCATGGGGCATGTCCACGCTACGGTAATGCTTCACCCAGCGATCCTCCCGGCGCATACCGTTTCGCAGGGCGACCCGTTTAGAAGGGAAATTGGTATCGCGCACGATGGAGCATACCTCGTCCGCCTGTAAAATCTCAAAGGCATAGCGCTTGCAGGCCTTCGCCGCCCCCAGGGCGTACCCCTGATGCCAGAAGGCCCTGTTGAACAGATACCCGATCTCAAGCACCTCCCCGCCTTTCCACGGCTGCATGGTAAGGCCGCACTGACCGATCAGCGCACCGCTCCCCTTCAGGATTACGGCCCATAAGCCGAAGCCCCATTTTTCATAGCGGGAAAGCTGCCTCTCCAGCCATTCCTGCACCATGACGTCACTGAAAGCGCCCTCGTAGGCGTACATGGTCTCTTCATCCTGCAAAATGGCGCAGAGCGCCTCCCGGTCGTCCCACGAAAGCTCCCGCAGGAAGAGACGCTCCGTCTCCAGTATCTGCTTCATGCTTCCTCCATCCTCTCTGACAGCATCGGTCTCTGCTTCCACAGTCCTCAGCAGCCTTCATACATTCATTTATGATACGGCTCCCCGTGTATGATCCGGAAGCCCCGGTAGATCTGCTCCAGCAGAATCACCCGCATCAGCTGGTGGGGAAAGGTGAGCCGCGAAAAGCTCCAGCGCTCCCTGGCGCGTTTT
>CALWAW010000136.1 GCA_944375845.1 uncultured Lachnospiraceae bacterium | reverse complement strand
ATTTAAAAGAGCTGGGCGTCACCATGGTGGAGCTGGCCGTGCCCACAGACTTTTACGAGGTCCCTCCGGTCGTGGAGGACAGGGAGGCCGGGGAGAGTGTTCCCGCGGGAAAGCCCTCGGCCGTTCTTTCTACACAGCAGCCGAGAGTCAATTACTGGGGCTACGGCCCTGCCCTGGCCCTTGCGCCCAAGGCCTCCTACGCCGATAAGGGAGCGGGAGCCGATATCCGGTTCAAGGAGCTGGTGAAGGCCCTCCATGAAAACGGCCTTGAGATCGCGGTGGAGCTCTATTTTGAGCCGGGGCTGGCGACGGCCTTCCAGCTGGACTGCCTCCATTACTGGGCCTACGAGTACCATGTGGACGGGATCCACGGCGCCGGGGACTTTGACAGCCAGGCGGCCCTGCGGGATCCGGCCCTCTCCCAGGTGAAGCTGTTTTCCGGGGACATGCCGCAGGATGCCGGCGGCTTAACGGCCGGCTACCGGGACGATTTCCAGAACGATATGCGAAGGTTCTTAAAGGGAGACGAGGATTGCCTCCGGTCGGTGGCCTATCAGGCAAAAACCGGCGGCAAGGTCAATTTCATGGCCAATACCAACGGCTTCACCATGATGGATATGGTATCCTACGACCGGAAGCATAACGAGGATAACGGGGAGGACGGAAAGGACGGCCCCAACTATAATTACAGCTGGAACTGCGGCGCGGAGGGCCCGGTGAAAAAGCGGAAGATCCTGGAGCTTAGAAAGCGCCAGCTTAGAAACGCCTGGGTATTTTTAATGGTATCCCAGGGAATCCCTTTGATTCTTGCGGGGGACGAGATCGGAAATTCCCAGAACGGCAACAACAACGCCTACTGCCAGGACAACCCGGTGGGCTGGGTGGAGTGGAAGAAGGGCCGTATGGGCGAGGATCTTTTCCGGTTCGCAAAATATATGACGGCCTTCCGGAAAGCCCATCCCATGCTGAGAAAGGGAGGCGATTTAAGGAGCGCCGACTATCTGGGAGCGGGCTGCCCTGATTTTTCCATCCACGGCGAGGCGCCCTGGTTCCCCCAGTACGACAGCTACAGAAGGCAGATCGGCTTTCTTTACTGCGGAAAATTCGCGGGAAAGACGGCGGACCGGGATGTTTACGTGCTCTTTAATATGCACTGGGAGCCCCATACCTTCGCCCTGCCCCACACGGAGACCGCGTGGAGGCTGGCGGTGGATACCGCCAGGGAGGAATGCGACGGGATCTGCGAAAGCCCTCTTCCCGGGGACGCGAAGGAGATTGTCCTGGAGCCCAGAAGCGCGGTGATCCTGGTGGCGGAGGAGTAGGGCCATGGAACGAGAACGCGGCTTGAGCGCGTCGGCGCTCAAATGGATCGCGGCCGCCGCCATGCTGGCGGACCACGTGGGGATCCTTCTTGCGTGGAGGGTCCCCTATCAGCTGTGGATGGGTCTTCGGATCTTTGGGCGGATCGCCTTCCCCCTGTTCTGCTTTCTTCTGGTGGAGGGCTTTTTCCACACCGGGGACGTGAAAAAATATCTGCTGAGGCTGGGGATCTTCGCCGTTGTTTCCGAGGTCCCCTTCGATCTCTTTTTAAGGAACACCCCGGTGTTCTGGGGATACCAGAACGTGATGGTCACGCTGTTTATCGGCCTTCTGCTTTTGTATCTCTATAACGGCTTCCTGGCGAAGGTGCAGCCCATCTACGCGCTGATGACGCTGGTCTCCCTGGTCTGTCTTGGCCTCGTGGCAAGGTGCGATTACGGGGCCGAGGGCGTGCTGATTATTTTTCTCTTTTATTTTTTCCGATTCCGGCCCCTTCCCATGTTCCTCTCCGTGGCCCTTATGTTTCTGCTTATGGGGAGCATTGAGCCCTGGGCGGTGCTTTCCTTTATTCCCATTCTCTTTTATAACGGGAAAAAGGGCGGCCGCGCGCCAAAGGGCAGGGTGTCCGGGCTTGTAAAGCGGTACGGGTTTTACTGCTTTTATCCCCTGCATCTGCTGATCCTTTCGGGGATCCGGCTGTTTCTATAGGCTTTCCTCAAAGAAGCGGTTGATATTTGCGGGATTTATGATATTATAGTGCGGGGCGGAGCCGGTCCGTCCCTGCAAAACAGGAAGAAATGTCAGAAAGGAATGAGCTGCGGCATGAGCGGCAATGAGAAGAAAAGAACGAAGATCCTGGTGGCGGGCACGCTGACTCTGGATCTGACGCCTAAATTTGAAGCGGAAAAGAAATTCAGGTCTGTGGACGAGGTTTTTGTCCCCGGAAAGGTGGTCCATGTAAACGGCATGGATATCCATCCCGGCGGAGCGGCCTCCAACACCGGGCTGGGACTTAAGGTCCTGGGCGCCGACGTGCGGATCGTCGGAAAAATCGGAAAGGATTTCCTGGGAGATATCGTCCGCAGCTTTTACGACAGCTACGGGGCGGCCGGGGACCTGATCGTGGATGAGAGCATTTCCACCTCCTATTCCGTCGCCCTGACTCCTCCCGGGATCGATCGGATCTTTCTTCACGACCCCTGCGCGGGGGACACCTTCCGCAGGACGGATATCGATAAAAGCCTTTACAGGGAGGCGGCCATTTTCCACTACGGCTATCCGCCTGTAAGCCGTATGCTCTATTTAAACGGCGGCGAGGAATGTATCGCCATGCTGAGGGACGCGAAGGACGCCGGGACCGCCACCTCCGTGGATATGTGCGCGGTGGATCCGGGGTGCGAGAGCGGAAGGCTCAACTGGAAGCAGATCATGAAGGACATGTGTCCTTATGTGGACTTCTTTGAGCCCAGCGTAGAGGAGTTAATGTTTTATCTTGACCGGGAAAAATACGACCGTTACTATGCCGGGGCGGAAAACGGAGATATGATCGGAAGCCTTGACATTGAGAAGGACGTAAGGCCTCTGGCTGAGACGCTGCTTTCCTGGGGCGCCGGTGTCGTATTGGTGAAGTGCGGGTACAGGGGCCTTTACCTGGCCGTATCCGATGAGGAAAGGCTTTCCGCCATTGGCGGCGGCCTCTCTCTGAATCCGTCGGACTGGGCCGGCGTAAGGCGCTTTGAGAGAAGCTTTATGCCCGATAAGGTGCTTTCCGGCACGGGAGCGGGCGATACGACCATCGCCGCCTTCCTTTACGCGGTGTGCCTGGGGTACGGCAGCGCGCGGTGCATGGAGCTGGCGGCGGCGACGGGCGCTTCCTGCGTGGAGGCCTACGACGCCCTGGGCGGCCTGAAAAGCTTTGAGGAGCTGGAAAAAAAGATTGAGGCCGGGTGGGTGAGGCAGTAGCCCTATTCGGGATAGATCAGCCGTTCCTCAGAGATCTGCTCCAGAACTTCATCATAAAAGCGTCTGGCAAGATAATTTGCCATGGGCAGGTTCATATCCATATAGTTTCCACAGTCCCTGGCCCTTGCGCCGGGGACTTCTCCGCTGAAATCGCGGATAAAGGCGAACAGCTCCTTCATCAGGGGGATGATATCCTTTGATTCATACTCGCCGGAAAGAAGGAGATAAAAGCCGGTGCGGCAGCCCATGGGACCGAAGTAGATGGTTTTGTCCGCCCAGACCGGGTGATTCCTCAGGAAGGTGGCCCCCAGATGCTCGATGGTGTGCACCTCCGCCGTGTTCATCACCGGCTCAAAATTGGGACGGGTCATGCGGATATCGAAGGTGGTGACGACGGAATCCCCCGCCCGGTCCCTTCTGGAAACGTAGACGCCCGGCAAAAGCGCCAGGTGGTTGACGGTAAAGCTCGCGATTTTCTGCATATCAAATCTGCTCCTTTTCTGTGAATTTCAGGCTGATGTCCATGGCCTTTACGCTGTGGGTCAGCGCCCCGATGCTGATGAGATCCACTCCGGCCCGGGCGATTTCAAGAAGCTCCTCCTCAGTCTTATCCCCCATATTGCCGGAGGCCTCGGTGACGGCGCGGCCATGGATGAAGGCGGCGGCCTCTTTCATGGCCTGTATGGACATATTGTCGAACATGATGATGTCTGCCCCTGCCGAAAGGGCCTCCTC
>CALWAW010000135.1 GCA_944375845.1 uncultured Lachnospiraceae bacterium | reverse complement strand
AGCACCAGGGTGCTGCCGGATATTGGGTTGTCGCCAAATGGTAAGGCACTGGACTCTGACTCCAGCATTTCAAGGTTCGAATCCTTGCAGTCCAGCGAAAAAAGCGTATCGGTTATCCGGTACGCTTTTTTGTTATGTGCCTGTTATATGCTCCGGAAGGCCTAAGCCTCCAGGAGCCCTTCCAGCACGTCCTCCACCAGGGAGCACACATGGCGGCAGGCGGCGATCACCTCGGGCTTCGCCGTGTCCACCGCGTAGCTTTCGGCGGCGCAGGAAAGAAGCTCCAGATCGTTGTAGTTGTCGCCGAAGGCCATGACCTCCTCTTTTTTGATCTGGGCGGCCTCCATAAGCGCCTTCATGGCCTTTCCCTTGTGGATATCCGGAGGAATGAAATCGATCCAGTGGTCGCAGGTGGAGGCCAGGGTAAAGACGCTGCCCCATTTTTCACGGAAGCGCGCGAGCCATTCCTCCGTGCGGCTTCCATGGACATAGGCGGAAATCTTGATGTAGTCCTCGCGGGTGGAGAAAATATCCTCCACCACGGTCACGCGGTTTTTAAGCTCATTAACCAGATAATCCGTGTAGGCGGGGCTCTTGGGCTGGATATAGGCGGTCTCCACGCCGGAAAGCTGGATCTCGCAGTCCTTCGCCGCCTGGATATCCCGCATCAGGGACTGGCCCAGGGCCCGGTCCATGACGGCCTTGTAAATGATCTGCCCCCGGTATACGGCGAAGGCGCCGTTTTCGCAGATATAGGCTGCTTTATCGGCAAAGGAGCCGAGAAGGTTCCTGAGATTGGCGTACTGGCGGCCGCTGGCCGCCGTAAACAGGATCCCCCTCTCATAAAGGCCCTCAAGGATCCGGGGCATCCTGGCGGAAAGGGCCTGGGCGCCGTTCCTAAGCAGCGTGCCGTCCATGTCGCTGGCGATCATCTTTATCATAAAAATCCTCCTGGAAAGAAAAAAACCGAGCAATTTGCGGTCAGATGTGCTATAATCGTATGGGCACGCAGAAATTATAATGGTTAAATGAAACATCGTCAAGAACAGGCGTGCGCGGGAGAGTAAGATGTACAGCTTTGACAGCAGGGTTCGATACAGCGAGGTCAGCAGGGACGGGAAGCTTTCGCTCTGTTCCGCTGTCCATTATATGCAGGACTGCGCCATTTTCCACTCCGAAAGCGTGGGAGAGGGCGTCCGGGAGCTTAAGGAGGAAAGCCGGGTGTGGCTCCTTTCCTCCTGGCAGATCGAGGTGGGAAGAAGGCCGTCTCTGGGAGAGAGGCTGAACATATCCACCTGGGCCTGCGGCTTTAAGGCCATGTACGGCTACAGGAATTTCGTGATCTCGGGAGAGGGCGGCGGACAGGATATCCGGGCCTACAGCATCTGGAGCTACCTGGACGTATCTACTGGAAGGCCGGTCAGGGTGTCGAAGGAGCTCATGGAGCGCTACGGCCTTGAGGCTCCTCTGGATATGGAGGAGGGCGGAAGAAAGATCCAGATCCCGGAGGGACTTACGATCCGGGACGAATTTCCGGTGCAGAGGTTCCAGATCGATACAAACGGCCATGTGAACAACGCCCAGTATATCCAGATGGCCGCCCCCTTCCTTCCGGACGACGGGGAGATCGGAAGGCTCAGGGTGGAATATAAAAAGGCCGCCGTGTACGGAGACCGGATACAGGCGGCGGAAAAAAGCGGCGGCGGAAAGCACACGGTGGTCCTGGGCTCCCCCGAGGGGCAGGTATTCGCCGTGGTGGAGGCCGTAAGGCGGGGAGCGTGCGTATGATCGAGATCGGAAAAAGGCAGACCCTTAAGGTTCTAAGAAAAAAAGAGATGGGAATCTATCTGGGAGAGGGGACGCCCGGCGAGCAGGGCGTGCTCCTTCCCGGAAAGCAGGTGCCCCCGGGCCTTGAGCCCGGAGACGAGCTTTCAGTCTTCGTCTATAAGGACTCCGAGGACAGGCCCATCGCCACAGTGCGGGAGCCCCTCCTTGCCCTGGGTGAGATGGGAATTCTCACCGTGGCCCAGACCAGTCAGATCGGGGCCTTCCTCGACTGGGGGCTGGAGCGGGATCTGTTCCTTCCCTTCAAGGAGCAGAGGGGAAGGGTGAGAAAGGGAGAGCAGGTCTTTGTGGCCGTGTATCTGGATAAGAGCAGCCGCCTCTGCGCCACCATGCGGGTGGATCCTTATCTTCGCAGCGACTCCCCCTACCGGAAGGACGATCCCGTATCGGGCGTGCTCTATGAGGTCAACAAAGAGATCGGCGGCTTTGTGGCCGTGGACGGCCGGTACTTCGGCCTGATCCCGGCGGCGGAGCTTCCGAGGGAGCTGGTTCCCGCCGTCTCCGTGGAGGCCAGGGTCGCCAGAAGGCGTCCCGACGGAAAGCTGGTCTTAAGCGTCAGGGCAAAGGCCTATAAGCAGATGAATACGGACGCCCAGGCGGTCTATGAGCTCATAGAGGAGTACCAGGGAAGGCTTCCCTTTACCGACAAGGCAGACCCCGAGCTTATCAAGCTTGAGACGGGCCTCAGCAAAAACGCATTCAAGCGGGCTGTGGGCCATCTTCTCAAAGAGGGTAAGATTCAGATAAATGAAGATTCTATCACGATCAGGAGGTAAAAGACATGAAAAAAGTAATTTCCACAGACAAGGCGCCCGCGGCTATCGGACCTTATTCCCAGGCTACGGAGGCAAACGGCTTCGTATTCGTATCGGGGCAGATCCCGGTCAACCCTGCCACAGGCGAGGTGGCCCAGGGCATTGAGGCCCAGGCAAGGCAGTCCATGGAGAATGTGATGAGCCTTTTGGCGGCCGCCGGCGTAAAGGCTGAGGACGTGGTAAAGACCACGGTGTTCATCAAGGATATGAACGATTTTGCGGCTGTGAACGCCGTTTACGCAGAGTACTTTAAGACGGAGTGCCCCGCCAGGGCCTGCGTCGAGGTGGCGCGCCTGCCCAAGGACGTTCTGGTGGAGGTAGAGGCCATTGCCGCAAAATAAACGGCTGGCCCGGGCTGTCCCCCTTCTGCTTTCCTGGTTTCAGGAAAACGCCCGGGATATGCCCTGGAGGCGGTCTCCCACGCCCTACCATGTGTGGATATCGGAGATCATGCTTCAGCAGACCAGGGTTTCGGCGGCCACGGCCTACTATGAACGGTTCATGGAGGCCCTGCCCGACGTGAAGGCCCTGGCGGAGGTTCCCGAGGAGGAGCTTTTCAAGCTCTGGGAGGGCCTTGGCTACTACAGCAGGGCCAGGAACCTGAAAAAGGCCGCGAAGGAGCTTGTGGAGCATCGGGGCGGGCAGCTTCCCGCCTCCAGGGAGGAGCTTCTTTCCCTTCCCGGGATCGGCTCCTACACTGCGGGGGCCATCGCCTCCATCGCCTTCGGGATTCCTGCGCCCGCGGTGGACGGAAACGTGCTGCGGGTGGTGTCCCGGATTCTGGAAAGCCGGGAGGATATTGCGAAGCCTCCCGTGAAAAAGCAGATGGAGGCTCTGATCGCCGGGGTGATCCCCGAGGGCCGGGCGGGCGATTTCAACCAGTCCTTAATGGAGCTGGGCGCCCTCGTGTGCGTGCCCAACGGAGAGCCGAAGTGCGGCCTCTGCCCCTTAAAGGAGCTCTGCCTGGCGCACCTTCACGGCACGGCAGATCAGATCCCCGTGAAAACAAGGGGGAAGGCCCGAAAGTGCGAGGAGCGGACTGTTTTCGCCGTGGAGCGGGGCGGGGCCGTGCTCCTTTCAAAAAGGCCGGATCAGGGCCTCCTTGCGGGGCTTTACGAGTTTCCCAACGCTCCGGGAAGGCTTTCCGGCCCGGAAAGCCTTAACTATCTGGGAATCCCCGGGGAAGCGGTGCTTTCCCTGGAGGCCATGCCTGAGGCAAAGCATATCTTCACCCATGTGGAGTGGCGCATGACGGGCTGGCGGATCCTTCTTAAGGAGACGGGCTGGGAGCCGGAAGCCGGGCGCTTCGCGCCCCTCTCGGAGGCGAAGGAGCGGTATCCCCTTCCGGGCGCCTTTAAGGCCTACGCCGCCGTGGTTTTCGGGAAATAGCAGATTGCACAGAGGAGGGGGCCCCGGAAAAAAGGGAATCCTCCAAAGTTCACAAATCGGAAAATTTGGGGAAAATTTACTTGCACCGAAAAAAATACAGTGATATATTCAAACCGTAGACATCTTAGCGGACATCATTGCAGACATCAGGGTAAGACATCAGAGCTTGGCGACAAGACGAAAAACACAAAAAGGCAGGGCGCGCTTATGAAGCTGTCCTGTCTTTTTGGTTAGAAACACAGGCGGAGGGATTATGAATTACGTACTTTTGGCAGTGGACCTGGACGGGACGCTGGTAACGGACGACAAGCGGATTACGGAGCGCACCCGGCGCGCGGCGGCGGCCATGACAGAGCGGGGCGGGATCCTGGTGCTCTCCTCCGGACGCCCCAGCCGAGGCGTCTGGCCGGTGGCGAGGGAGCTTTCCCTGGATCAGAGGGGCGGGTATATCCTCGCCTACAACGGAGGGGAGCTTCTGGACTGCAAAACGGGGGAGACGGTGTTTTCCGTGGAGATCCCGAAGGAGAGGATCCCGCAGATCATCGGTCTTGCCAGAAGGCATCACACGGCGATTTTAACCTACGAGGGCCCCGATATCATCACCGAGAGCCCCGGGGACCCTTACGTGCAGGGGGAGGCAAGGAACGTCCGGATGAACGTCCGGCCCGTAAAGGATCTGGCCGCCTACATTGACTTTCCCATTGTGAAGCTGATGATGGTGGGCTCGGAGCAGCAGATCCTTAAGCTGGAGCCGGTGGTGAGGAAGGCCCTGGGGCCGGAGTTTTCCGTGTTCCGATCCGAGGCCTATCACCTGGAGATCCTTCCCGCGGGGATTGACAAGGGAACCGGCCTCATCAAAACCCTTGAGGCCCTTCACATTCCGGCGGAGGCGTCGGCGGCCTGCGGCGATTACGACAACGATATCCCCATGGTAAAGGCCGCGGGCCTGGGAGCCGCCGTGGCCAACGGCTGTCCCGCGATTCTTGAGGCGGCGGACTGCGTCGTGCCCTCCAACGAGGAGGACGGTGTCGCCTTCCTGATCGAGCGTTATATCCTGGAGGAAAAACCATGAAGAGATTTGTTCTGGATACCCACACCCATACAACGGCCAGCGGCCACGCTTACGGCACCGTCCTGGAAATGGCGAAGGCCGCCTCCGAGGCAGGCCTTTCCCTGCTGGCCGTCACCGACCACGCTCCCAAGATGCCCGGAGGGCCCGACCCCATGTACTTCTGCAATTTCAAGGTGATTCCGCGAACGCTTTACGGCGTGGAGATCCTGATGGGCGCGGAGCTCAACGTCATCGACTACCGGGGAACGGTGGATCTGGAGGAAGGGCTCCTTAAAAGAATGGCCGTCTGCATCGCCAGCCTCCATACGGTATGTCTTGTACCCGGAAGCAGGCGCGAGAACACAAGGGCCCTTCTGGGGGCCATGGAAAACCCTCACGTCCATGTGATCGGCCACCCCGACGACGGCCATTATCCCCTGGATTACGAGGAGCTCATCCGGGGAGCGAAGGCGGCCGGAGTCCTCATCGAGGTGAACAACAGCTCCCTGGTGCCGGGCGGAAGCAGAACCTGCTCCAGGGAAAATCTGGGAGAGATCCTGCGGCTCTGCCGGAAGCTGGATCAGCAGGTGGTGGTCAACACCGATTCCCACTTCCCGGCGTCCGTGGGCCGGTTCGACGAGGCCCTTAAGCTCCTCGAGGAAAATCATTTCCCGGAGGAGCTGGTGGTGAACTCTGATCCGGAAAAATTTAAAAAATATCTGAACAGGTCTGGACTTTAAAACTTTAAAATGCTAAAATAGGGTTCAAAGGAGAATGTCTATGAATAAGAAGCTGAAAACAGAAGCCGTCGATCATTTATTCCAGGCTGTCCTTACCTTAAAGAGCGTTGAAGAATGTTATACCTTTTTTGAAGACGTGTGCACCGTCAACGAGCTGTTATCGCTGTCCCAGCGCTACGAGGTGGCGAAAATGCTCCGGGAGGGGCACACCTATCTGGAGATCGCCGAAAAGACCGGCGCCTCCACCGCCACCATCAGCAGAGTAAACCGTTCCCTGAATTACGGGAACGACGGCTACGACATGGTGTTCGGACGGCTGGGCGGCAAATAGCGCGAAAAAAGGAGCTCCCATCGGGAACTCCTTTCTGTCTTATGAGCCGTCCTTCTGAGGCTTTCCCTTTTCGGGAGCCTCTTTTTTCGTTTCCTCCTTCATCTCGTCGATGATCTGCTCGATCATCTGCTTTTTCAGGTACACGTCGAAGCTGAGCATACAGACCAGGGAGAAAAGCTGAAGATAGGGCTTATCCTCCTCGGGGTAGCCCTTGAAGGTTTCCTTTGAGAGCTGCGCCCTGGCGGAGACCTCCTTCATCAGATCCACAAGCTGGAGCTTTTCGGTCTTTACGATCTCGCCATAGATCCGGTCCAGCATATCGTGATTTTCCGAAAAATACTTTTCCGATAAGGGGGAGAGGAGCACCTGGATATCGCCGATGGACAGAAAGCCCTTAAAATAATAGATAAAGGCCAGCAGGATGATGTGATCCCTGGAATATTTCTTTTTCACCGGGGGCGGGAGCAGGTCGTTTTTTGCATAGTTGTTGATCATGGTCTTGGTGAGGATTTTGTCCTCGTCGTGCCGCTTTCCGCCGGACAGGTGCTGCTCCATGAAGGTGGTCACCTGGTCCATATACAGGTCGATGTTGGGAATATCCCTTGTGTGGATATAATTCAAGGTCCTGAGCTTTTCTAAAAGCCCGGAAACTAATTCGTCATTGGTCTTCATATCGTTACCCCCTTTTTACATTATATAGTATTTAATACCAGATGACAAGACGCAAATAGGCAGCACTTTGTTTTGACAAGGCCCCGCAAATGGCTTATAATGAAGAAAACGTCAGCCTGCAAGGAGGGTAAAGCTATGGGAATCATCCAGAGATTTAAGGATATCATGTCGTCGAACATCAACGCGCTTTTGGATAAGGCGGAAGATCCGGAAAAGATGATCGACCAGTATATGAGGAACCTGGAGAGCGATCTGGGCAAGGTCAAGGCGGAGACGGCCTCCGTCATGGCTGAGGAGACCAGGGCGAAACGGGAGCTGGACCAGTGCGATGAAGAGATCGCGAAGCTCCAGCAGTACGCTGAAAAGGCTGTGATCGCCGGGAACGACGCCGACGCGAAGCAGTTTTTATCCCAGAAGGCCCAGGAAGCTTCCAAGAGAGAGGCCTTAAAGACCGCCTACGACGCGGCGGCCGAAAACGCGGCGAAAATGCGCCAGATGCACGATAAGCTCTGCAAGGACATCGCCGAGCTGGATGCCAGAAGGGACGCCCTCAAGGCCAAGGTCAAGGTGGCAAAGACCCAGGAGAGGCTCAACAAGATCGGCGCCAGCGTGGAGGGGGCCAGAAGCAATTTAAGCGCCTTTGACCGCATGGAGGCCAAGGTGGACAAAATGCTGGACGAGGCCAACGCCATGGCCCAGCTGAATCAGTCCTCCCAGGAGAGCAGCATCGAGGACCTGAAGGATAAATACGATTCCGAGCCGTCCTCCCAGGTGGACGACGAGCTGGCGGCTCTCAAGGCGAAGCTTGGCAAATAGACCATAAAAAGGAGCGTAAAATGGGACTTTTCGGCGGCCAGATGGCCAATGTGGTGGAATGGCAGGAATACAGGGACGACGTAATCTTCTGGAAGTGGAACAACGACGAGATCAAAAAGGGGAGCCGTCTGGTGATCCGTCCCGGCCAGGACGCCATTTTCATGTACAACGGAAAAGTGGAGGGCGTATTCTGCGACGAGGGCAGCTTCGATATTGAATCGGACATCATTCCCTTCCTTTCCAGCCTGAAGGGCTTTAAATTCGGCTTTAACAGCGGCATCAGGGCCGAGGTTTTGTTTATCAACACAAAGGAATTTACCGTGAAATGGGGAACGAAGAACGCGGTGAACCTGCCCGCCCAGGGCCTTCCCGGCGGCATCCCCATCAGGGCCTTCGGCGTGTTCAACTGCCGGGTGGCCGACCACATGGCCCTGATCGACAAGGTGGCGGGCATCCGCGGCCAGTATACGGTGGACGACGTCAAGGAGCGGGTCATGGCCCAGCTGGATCCCCTTCTCATGAAGTGGATCTCCCGCGAGGGAAGGGATATGTTCAACCTCCAGGCCAACGCCTCCGAGATCGGAAAGGGCATCTGCGCGGATCTGGATATGGAAATGAGAAAGATCGGAATCGCCATCACCGGCTTTTCCATCCAGAGCGTCTCCTATCCCGACGAGATCCAGAGCATGATCAATAAGACCGCTTCCCAGAGCATGGTGGGCGACATGGGGCGCTATCAGCAGATGGCCATGGCCGATTCCATGACAAAGGGCGGGGCCGGCGGCCACATTGCGGCCGACATGGCCGGTATGCAGATGGGCATGATGATGGGCCAGAAGATGATGGAGCAGATGAAGGACTCCTTCCCCGCCTCCGGCGCAGGAGAGGGAAAGCCCAATTTCTGCCCCAACTGCGGCACAAAAACAAACGGAGCGAACTTCTGCCCCAACTGCGGACAGAAGCTGTAGCCGTCAGAAAAAGCGAAAGAGGCCGGGCCTTCCGGCGCGGCATGGGAGCCAGATACCATTGTGTCTGGCTTCTTTTATGGGAGTAGATACATGAGCAGTTTTGACACATTGAATCCAATGCAGAAAGAAGCGGTCATGACCACCGAGGGGCCCCTTCTGATCCTGGCGGGGGCGGGCTCGGGAAAGACCAGGGCCCTGACCCACAGAATCGCCTGGCTCATCGAGGAGTGCAGCGTCAATCCCTGGAATATCATGGCCCTCACCTTCACAAACAAGGCGGCCGCCGAGATGAGGGAGCGGGTAGATCAGCTGGTGGAATTCGGGGCCGACGCGGTCTGGGTCTCCACCTTCCATTCCACCTGCGTGCGGATCCTCCGCCGCCATATCGGCGTTCTGGGCTACGGAACGGATTTTACCATCTATGACGCCGACGACCAGAAGACCCTGATGCGGCAGGTGATCAAAAAGCTGGAGCTGGATCCGAAGCAGTATAAGGAGCGGCAGCTCCTTTCCGCCATATCCCGCTGCAAGGACGAGCTGATCACGGCGGAGGATTTTTCGGCCCGCGCGGCGGGGGATTTCCGCCAGACCAGGATCGCCGAGGCGTATCTGGAATACCAGTCCCAGCT
>CALWAW010000134.1 GCA_944375845.1 uncultured Lachnospiraceae bacterium | reverse complement strand
CGTATATCGTTTCTGCCTTTCCAACAAAAACGGCATGAGCCTGGAGGTCTGCAATATAGGATGCAGTATCTTGAGCATCACTGTCCCGGATCAGAACGGCCGTCCCGTGGATGTTGCTCTGGGCTTTTCCACTCTGCCTGAATACGAGACAAACCGGGCCAGCTTCGGCTGTGTGGTCGGACGCTATGGAAACCGGATCCGCCGCGGGCACTTTTCTTTTATGGGAAAGGAATATCAGCTGGAGCTGAACGAGGGCAAAAACCATCTTCACGGCGCGTCCGGCGGTTACGCGTTCCGGTATTTTGACTGTGCAGACGAAGCTCCGGATCATGTGACCTTCCGGCTGGAGAGCCCTGACGGCGACGGCGGTTATCCCGGCGGCCTTACAGCCCTTGTCACCTACAGTCTTTCGGAGGATAACGCATTTACAATCTCTTACCGTATCACAACAGACTCTGTTTCCTTCTGCAACCTGACCAATCATAATTATTTCAACCTGTCCGGAGAGGGAGAGGGCGATGTCCTGGATCACGAAATCATGATCGCCGCCGATGCTTTTACCGAAATCGACCGCGAGTTTATTCCCACCGGCGCTTTGCCGCCCGTGGCCGGAACAGCTCTTGACTTCACTTCGTACAAGCCAATCGGAAGGGATATTGGTTCAGACTGGGATCAGATTGTTATGGCAGGCGGCTACGACCATAATTTTGTCCTGAAAAAGGACGCCGCGCCCAAGGTCTCGGTCCGTTCACCAAAAACAGGCATCCAGATGGATATGGATACCAACTGCCCCGGCGTTCAGTTTTATACAGCCAACGGCCTGGATGGCTCCATCACCGGCAAATCAGGAAGGCCTTACGGAAAGCATGGCGGCTTCTGTCTGGAGACACAATTTTTCCCGGACTCCATCAATCAGCCCTCCTTCCCCTCCTGCACGGTGAGCAAGGACTCTCCCATGGAGCTTTTTACCACATATCGGTTCTCCGTATTCTGAAAACGAAAGGACGAGATCAATGAGCAAAAAATATGATGCGGTATGTATCGGTTTTATCGTTCAGGATATTATTGTTACAGATATCCCGAAGGACGCTTTGTCAAAAGACACCTCCGTTGCCAAAGAAGCGATGATCACCAGCGGGGGAGACGCCGGAAACGAGGCCGTGACACTGGCACATCTCGGCAGCCGCACTGCTCCGCTTGTAAAAATCGGACGTGACGCCATTGGAAACAGCATTTATGCCGGTCTGGAGCATGAACCTGTAGATCTTTCTCTCATCATCAGAGACGATAAGGCTGAAATGATGATGGCGATCGTTGTCATCCAGCCCGACGGCGAACGCTCTTTCCTTGTTAAAAGAGGGAACCGCCATTATCAGCTTCTGCCTGAGGAAATCCCGGAAGAGGCCTTGCAGGAAGCCCGCGCCGTCACCGTAGGAAGTCTGTTCTGCCTCCCCGGCCTGGACGGCGCTCCCATCGCCGGAATCCTGAAGCGCGCCCGCTCCTACGGCGCGATCACTCTTTGCGACATGAGCCATGATCTGGACCGTATCGGGCCGGAAGCGCAGCTTCCCGTATATCCGCACGTGGACTACATGGTACCCAGTCTGGAAGAGGCCTTATACGTTACAGGTGAAACGGATCCCGACAAAATCGCCGATTACTTTTTGTCTCACGGCGCCGGAAATGTGGTTTTAAAGCTTGGCGCCGAAGGATGCTTTTTTAAAAATCATGAAAAACGATTCTTTACAGACCCTTACGTGGTTACAGCCATTGATACCACCGGATGCGGAGATAATTTCCTGGGTGGGTTTACCCACGCGCTCTTAAAGGGGTGGCCTGTGGAAAAATGCACGGAATTCGCCTGCGCCGTCGGCGCCATAAACGCCACCGGCCTGGGCGCGCATCATACGGTGAAAAGCGAGCGGCAGGTGCTTTCCTTCATGGAAAAGACCCCTCGCCGCCATATCGAACGATAAAGGAGTATATCTTTATGCCATTTACTAAAGTAAGCGCCATCCTGAAAGAGGCAGATCTGCATCATACGTCTGCCCTTGCTTTTAATTGTGTCGACTATACCACCGCCTCTTCAGTCGTCCACGCGGCAGAGGCAGTCGGCAAACCGGTTATCGTCATGCTCTATCCTGAACATTCCTATAAAAACCGTTTTTGCTCTTTGGAGGGGTTTGCCTCGATGGTAAAATCACTGGCAGACAAAGCCTCCATACCTGTCGGACTGCATCTGGATCACTGCAGCGATTACGCCTATATTATTTCCGCCGTAAAGGCCGGCTTCCCGTCCGTTATGTATGACGGTTCCATGCTTCCCGTGGAGGAAAATATCGTCAACACGAAAAAGGTCGTGGAAACCGCGCATATCCTGGGCGCCGAGGTGGAAGCCGAGCTGGGTCATGTGGGATTTGCTTCCACGAAAACCGATCAATTCAATGAAGATATGTACACGCGCGCCGATGTGGCCGCACGCTTTTGCGCGGAAACCGGCGTTGACTCTGTTGCCGTCGCGGTCGGAAGCGCCCATGGTTTTTACAAAACAGCCCCGAAGCTTGATCTGGGACGTCTGGAAGAAATCAATGCCGCCACCGACACTCCCCTCGTTATGCACGGCGGAAGCGGGATCCCTTCAGACCAGGTCGCGCTGGCATTTGAAAAGGGGATCAACAAGTTCAATGTGGGAACCGAGTTCTTCCATTTATATCACACTACGCTCCACGAGTTTTACAAGCAGTACGGCACTGAGGGCGATTTCTTTGATATTCCTGTTTATGTACAGAAAAGGCTGCAGGAATATCTTGTGAAAAAGCTGGAGCTTTGCAGAATGTAACCTCAAAAAACAGTTGAATCCCCGCCTGTTTCATCTTATAATGGAACAGCGGGGATTTTTTCTGCCGCGCCGCGTCTGCGGCACTTATTTACTCAGGAGGTCCTTATGTCCAGCGTATTTTTAGATTCCTTTCAGCTGATTGTGGCTGTTTACCTGCTCTTCATCGCCATCCGCGGCGACGGGCAGATGTTCCATTTCAACAACCTCACAAAGGAGCAGCAGGCGCAGGTCCGCACAAAGCTCCGGATCCTCTACGCCGCCGGCGGCCTGTTCGCCGCCATCGACTTCGCGCTTTCAGCCCTCCGCACCTCCATGTTTACGGAGGCCACTGCCGCAGACGGCACTGTAAGCCTTGTACAGAAATTCACCATAGACGGCATTCCCTTCCTCAACGACTATACCTTCCTTTCCAGGGCCAGCACCGTATTTACCGTTCTTCTGGTAATCACCCTGTTCGGAATCGTGATCTGGCTGGTACGGCTGGGGAAGAAAAATCAGTAAAGAAAAAGCTCCTCTCGCGAGGAGCTTTTTTTATGCCCTTTTGATTCTGTTCTTTTTTCCCGTCCTCATAAACTCAACCACCTGCTCCTCCGACTGGATATAGGAGTGGGCGCCCAGTCCCAGAGAATTCAGGGCGCCGGCGGCGCAGGCGAAATCCGCCGTCTCCTCATGGCTCATGCCCTTCAGAAGGCCGTGGACAAAGGCCGCCACAAAGTTGTCGCCGCAGCCGGTGGTATCCACCGGAGCGACCTGGTAGGGATCCGTATAAAAGCTCGTCTCCCGGTTTTTGAAGAAGCAGCCCTCGCCTCCCAGCTTCAGGACCACGTTTCCGACGCCGCGGGCCAGGAAATAATCTGCGATCCGCTCCGGCTCCCTCTCGCCGGTCACATAGACCGCCTCGTCATAGCTGGGCATCAGATAATCCGTATGGGGATAAACCGGATCCGCCGCCTGAGGGCCCTTTCCCTCGCTGTCAAAATTCATGTCGGCAACCGTCACCGCGCCGGCCTCCTGAGCTGCCCGGAAGATTTTCGCAATCCCCTCACCGTCCAGCTCTCCGAGGGCGTAGAGGCTCCCCGCCGTCACAAACCGCGTGCTGCCGAATACAGACAGGTCTACGTCCGAAAGCTTCGGCGTAAAATTATGGCCGGGGCCGTCGAAGAAAATGTGGCTTCCGTCGGGCTTCACCACCACAATGGCCGTGAAGGTCCGGCAGTCCTCAGGGCGGATCAGAAGAGAGGTATCCACCCCCTGCCGGGAAAGATCGTCAAAGATCATGTTTCCGGCTTCTTTTTTGTCCAGCCTTGTGAGCAGGGCGCTCCTGCTTCCCAGCTTCGCCAGGACAGAGGCCTCGTTGGCCGCATCCCCTCCCGCCGACATCAGGATCTCGTCCGCCAAAAACGTATCCTTCCCGCAGGTCAGGGCGTCCTCCGGGATATTGGTCACCAGAATATCCTGCACCACCTGGCCGATGCAGATCACATCATATCTCTTTTCCATAGCCTCCATCCTTTCTTATACCGAAGAAAAGCGGTACAGCCTTCGCTGTACCGCTTTATTTACTTTTCACTTTTCAGTTTAGAACAGGCTCACCGCACAGTACACACGACCGGTGTTCAGTGTGCCGTAGTCGATGCCGTGGGCTTCGTCGATGGCGTGGATGATGCTTCCGCCGCCTATGTACATGGCCACATGGTAGATGCTTCCGCCGCTGGCGTAGAAGATCAGATCACCGGGCTGCAGCTCGCTGACAGAAATGCTTCTGCCTGCGCTGGCCTGGGCGCGGGACGTTCTGGGAAGGCTGATGCCGAAGTGCGCATACACGCCCTTGGTGAAGCCGGAGCAGTCCGTTCCGTTTGTCAGGCTGTTTCCGCCGTACACATAAGGATTACCCACAAACTGCTTCGCGTATGCGACCACAGCGCTTCTGGTTGCGTCTGCCACTGCCTCAGTGGGCGCTTCCGTTTCAGGCTCCTCATATTCAGGTTCCTCGTACTCGGGCTCCTCATATTCAGGCTCCTCGTACTCGGGTTCGTCATAAGAGGTATCCTCGGTGTATTCCTCGTCTTCCTCTTCGTAGTAATCGTCGTCCTCAGCAGCTTCCGCTTCGGTCTCGGCTCTCTCGAGGGCTTCCTCAGCCTCTCTGGCCTCCTCCTCAAGCCTCTCCTGCTCCTCGATCATGGCCTGCTCTTCCTCAAGGGAGATGGCCTCGTCAAATTCCACGTATGTACGGACGTATTCGCTGGCCACATAGCCGGTCACGTCGTTGCCCTCGTCATCCTTGCCAAGGGAAAGCTCTACGAAATCCTCTTCCTCATCCACGACTGTGTAGGTGTCGCCCTCCCAGAGGGTATCGATCACGCTGCTCTCCGTGGTGGGCTTTTCCCTGAGCCTTAAGCCGCCCTCGGATACCTCGGCGAAGCTTCTGCCGATCTCTCTGGCAACCTGCTCGGCCTCATCACCGGTCACAAAGTAATCGGATTTGATGTAGCCCTCAACGCTGCCGGATTTGATCTTGTACCAGTCGCCGTCCTCGCCGGAAACGGTTTCCTCGATGGTAGCCGCGCAGTTGTTGTAAATCTTGCCGACCACCTCGGAATCGGTGTTGGCGTCGGTGCGGATGTTCACATAGCCTTCATCGTCGCCCACGCGGGATACCGCGAGGTTTTCATAGGGAGAAGCCTCCTCGGCCGCAGCCTTTGTCTTTGCCGCCGGGGCCGTTTCGGAATTTTCAAGGTAGCCCTTGATCTCCTCCTCGGGATTTGCACTGCCTGCATAGAAATTGTTCATTGCTACGGAAATACCTGCCACGGCGGAGTCGATCTCGACCTTGTTCGCCGCGTTGATGGGAGATACTCCCGCTATCAACATGGATGCGCACATACAGCCTACTGTGACAACAATCCTGTTTTTCTTCATAAATCAGACCTCCAGTTTTATCAACTGTGTGTTTGTTACAAAAATGTTACAACCAGGTTTATTATACCCTTCGGGCCTGTCCATGTCAACCACATTCTCACCGGAAATCCTGCTCAGAAAACGCTTTCTGTAACAACTCCGTCATAATTTTGTGAGAAACACAGAGGCCCTATTTGATTTAGATTATAACAGACAAGGGATAGCTTGTCAATATTTTTGTAACAATCTCCCCGCAGGGGGCCGGGCCTTACAGCCTGACCTCCTCCATAGGGATCATATTGTCTGACCTTGTGACTGTGGCGGGAGGCGCGGGATCCAGCCGCTCTCCGCTGATTCCCAGGATATCCTCAGGCCGGATCCAGGGGCGTCCCTGGATGGCGCTGGTCTCCTCGTGGGTCAGATAGCCCCTGTAAGCCGTCAGGCTCCGCCTCAGGAAGCCGTCTCTTGCGCAGGCCTCGGCCACTCCCAGGTTCATGATGCTGCGGAAATGAGGCAGCACGGAAGCCGCGTAGGCCACCGACGTGGAGTTGGCGATGGCGCCGGGAATATTGCTGACACAGTAATGGACCACGCCCTCCTCGATATATCTGGGATCCTCGTGGGTGGTCTCGTGGAAGGTCTCGATCACGCCGACATCGTTGCTGATATCCACGATCACGGAGCCCTTCGCCATGGAGCGGACCATCTTCCTGTCAATCAAAAACTCCGTTGAGCCCTTGGGCCATTTCACACAGTTTAAAACCATATCCGTCTCCGGAAGGAGCCTGGCGATATTTTCCTTTGTGGAGATCATCGTATTGATCCGCTCCCCGTACTGGCGGCTCAGGGCCCTGAGGGTTCCGATATTGATATCCATGACCGTCACCCAGGCTCCCAGGGCGTAGAGCACGGAAAGGGCCGCCTGCCCCACGACGCCGCCGCCTAAGATCAGCACCTTCATGCCCGGCGCTCCTCCCAGGCCGCTCACAAACTTTCCCTTGCCTCCGTTGATGGAGAGCATGGACTCAAGGCCCATGAGGGCGCCCTGCTTTCCCGCCGCCTCGCAGTTGGGAGAGCCGTACCGGTGGGAATCCTCCGCCGTAAAGGCGATGACCTTTTTGTCCAGAAGCGCCTGCACCTCTTCCCGGTGGGCCGCCGGATGGATGCAGGTAAAGATGATCTGTCCCTCCCGGAGCATATCGAACTCACAGGGCTCCAGCTCCTTCACCTTGGTGACAAAGTCGCACTGCCCGTAGATTTCAGCGGCCGTATCCACCAGTCTGGCGCCCGCCCTCTCGTACTCCTCATCCTCAAAGCCGGCCTTTTCTCCGGCTCCCCTCTGCACAAGGGCCGTGTGGCCGTCGGCCACGATGGTGGAGATCTCAGAGGGAGTGGCGATAACCCTGTACTCCCCGTTTTTGATGTCCTTAAGCAATCCGAATACCATAATTCATTTCCTCCTGAATTCTTTATGTAAACTATATTACACAGCAAACAAGGTGACCAGCCCGGTCATCACCGCCAGGCTGATGAGGATCGTCACGGAATTTGTGGCGCTTGCCAGCTCCGTATCGCAGTCCAGCCTGTCCGTAAACACAAGGGCCAGGGTGGACAGGGGCGAGAAGGAGACGATGGCCAGCGTCTGCCTGACCTCCTCCTCAAAGGGAAGGAGGAAATAAAAGCAGAGGGCCAGCGCCGCCGCCAGGGCGTATCTCCATGCCAGGAGCCGGACCATTTCCCTGAGCTTTTCCGGCTTTAAGCGGATCTCAAACATCATGCCGATCATAAACATGGATAAAAAGGCGTTGGCGTCCGCTATAATCCCGCCGAAGGTGAGCACAGGCCCCGGAAGCTCCAGGCCCGCAAAGGAGAGAATCAGCATCACCACATAAGTCATAAGGGGCACGGAGCGCAGGAGCTTTTTCCCGATGGATTTAAGCTCCCCGGAAAGGTCAGAGGCCTCCCCCTTCCTTCTGCTGTCCATCTCAGAGACCACCGCGTAGGTGCCTCCCGTGCACAGGATGGAGTTGCCCGCGTCAAACAGGCAGGTGGCCACCACGCCGGAGGGCCCCAGAAAGCTCTGGATAAAAGGCAGGGTGAAGCAGCCGATGCTGCATCCCGGATAATTGATCATTCTGAACTTTTTTGTATCCCAGGATGCGCGGCGGCTGAAGAAAAAGGCCGACGCCCAGAGGATCAGGTTGTGGCCGATTCCCAGAAACGCGATGAATAACAGCCACGGGCTCACCTTTGTGCCGGAGAAATTGACCGCGATGGACGCGGGCAGGGTCACGTTCAGAATGATCTTTGACACCAGCCGGTAATCGTCCGGCTTAAAGAACCGCGCCCGCTTCAGCACATAGCCCAGCACAATAATCAGCAGAAAAGAACCCGCCCGTATCAATACACCTTCCATAACTGTTTCCCCCTTATGCGTCCGGCGCCAGGATCCGCTCCATATCCTCCGGAAGCGGCGCCGTAAACTCCATGGCCTTTCCTGTGACGGGATGGCGAAAGGCCAGTCTCGCAGAATGAAGGGCCTGCCTTCCGATCTGTTCCATATCGGGATTATAGAGATAATCCCCCACAAGGGGCCAGCCCAGGTGCTTCATGTGGACCCGAATCTGATGGGTCCGCCCCGTAAGGAGCGCAAGCTTTACCAGGCTGTGGCCGTTCGCCTCCCTGAGAACCCGGTAGCAGGTCACAGCCTGCTCCCCGTTCTCAAAATCCACCTGCCGCTCCAGCAAAGAGCCCGGCTTCCTTGAAAGAGGCGCGTCGATGATCCCTTCGTCGGGCCGGGGCCGTCCCCTTACAATAGCCAGATATTCCCGCGTGACCTCCTTTTTCACCGCCATGGAGGCCAGCACGCAGGAGCTTAAGATGTGCTTTGCCACCACCGTAAGACCCGAAGTATCCCGGTCAAGACGGTTGGTGCAGCGGAAAACAAAGGGAAGTCCCTGATTTTTGTAATACCAGGCAAGCGCGTTGGCCAGGGAATTGTCATGATTGTTCATGGAGGGATGGATGGGCATGCCCGCAGGCTTGTTGACCACCAGGATATCCTCGTCCTCGTAGACAATATCCAGCGGAAGCCTTACCGGCTCCACCTGCTCCGAGCTCTCCCTCTCGTCGATGTGGACCGTCACGGTCTCCCCCGCCCGGACGCGCTGGTTCAGATAGCGGCGCGCCCCGTTCACCAGAACGCCGTCCCCGGTGCGCTTTAAAAGGGCCAGGCACTTTCTGGAATACCCCTTCTTTTTTAAAAGCTGCTCCAGCCTGAGGCCGTCCTGGTCCCGGTCGACAAGATACTCAAGCCTTCTCTCCATGGTCCCCGCGCCCCTTCTTTCCCAGACGGATCTGCTCCAGATCCTCCGCCATCTCGTCGGTGAGATAATCAAAGAGATAATTCCTTCCGCCGCCGCCCTTCTCCCGGCACTGCTCCCGGATCTCCCGCGCTGCGGCGTAAATCTCTTCCTTAAGGCCCATAGCCGACATCCTGCGCCCGCCCTGTCCCAGAATGATCACCTGCTCCAGGCCGTCGGAGGTGGCCACTGTGACCTGATACTTCTTCCCGATCTCATGGACCGTCTTTTCAATATACTGATCGGCGGTCTCGGCTTCCTTTGTGTACACCACATGGATGTTGTGGTACTGGAAGATCTCCCCGGAGCCTCCCTCCACCTTGTAAGCGTCAAAGACCAGGATCACCGTGCAGCTTTTATAGCCCTGATAATTGGACAGGATATCCATCAGCGTGGTTCTGGCCGCGCCGATATCCTGCTTCGCCAACTCCTTCAGCTCGTCCCACGCAAAAATAATATTGTAGCCGTCCACC
The DNA here is from genome assembly GCA_944375845.1 of uncultured Lachnospiraceae bacterium. Lineage (GTDB taxonomy): Bacteria > Bacillota > Clostridia > Lachnospirales > Lachnospiraceae > Lientehia. The sequence goes on along the minus strand of CALWAW010000134.1, from coordinate 291 downwards.
AGAAGATACTGCTTCCGGGTATCATCTTTCCTCGGCGCAGGAGGCGTTTTTTCCCGTCCGCCTCCCGAAGGCGCGGACAGCCCTGCCTGCGTCCGCTTCCGCCCCACCGGGCCGTAGGTGCGCACAAAGATCTCCTCCAGCTCCTTATCCTCCGCCCTTCCGGCCTCGAAGCTCCTTCCGGCAGACGCCTGCGCCGGCGGCAAAGCATCTTCCTGTTGTGTCTCTTTTAAAAAGCACTCTGCGTGAGCGCGTCCCCGCACCTGCTCCCAGGGCCCAGTAAAGCCGGCACCG
>CALWAW010000133.1 GCA_944375845.1 uncultured Lachnospiraceae bacterium | reverse complement strand
GAGTGCTCCGTGACGGCGGCCAGGGCGGCAATCACCCGAAAGCCTGACTTTACGGCCACATCCCTGAGCTCCGCCAGCGTGTCCTCAAAGGCGCGGGCCCCGTAGGCGCAAAGGAGAATGGCCTGGGCCCCCTCGCCCCGCAGGCGGGAAAGGCGCTCCGCGGCCAGGGCAGGAACCCTTCCGCCGTAGGAGGGAACCGCGATGACAGCCAGGTCGCCGCCGGAAAGCTCAAGGCGGTGAAAGGGCAGGCTGTGGTCTGTGAGGTCGATCACGGAGGGAGCGTCCCCGAAGGCGGCGGCCACAATGTCGGCCGCTTTTTTTGTGCCCCCCGTGGGGCTGAACAGGATCTCGTAAACGTTCATATCAAATCTCCCCTCTAAAGCTTCTCATAGGCGATCCTGGGGCTTCCGTTCTCCAGGTGGATGATCCCGCGGCGGCTGAAGCCGTATCTGGGAATCAGGCGGCGCATTACCTTGTTGTTTTCATGGGTATCGATCCGAAGGTGGGAGATCACGCCCTCAGCGTAGGCGACGGCCTTTCCCAGGAGGCCTTTTACGGAGCCGTCCCCCGCGATCCGGTGGATGGTGCCGTAGGGGTCGCCGGACAGCCACTGGCCGTCCTCGATGACGCCGTAGGTGGGATCCTCGCCCAGGATAAAGGCGAACACGCCGTGGAGCCCGCTTTCCGTTTCCAGCACGTACAGGTTTCCCTTTTCAATGTCGCTCTTTAAAAGGGCCTCCTCCGGGTAGCTGCTTCCCCACTGGCCGCCGTTTCCCTGGGCGGCCATGAAGGCCCTGGCCCGGCTGTAGATCCGAAGGATCTCGGGCAGATCCTCCGGAGCCGCTTTTCTGATCTGTTCTGCTTTCATATTGTCTCCTTTCGGGCGATCGGTTCCGGTCACAGACCGGCCGCGTTTTTTAACAGAAGAAGCTCCTCCCCGGTGAGGGGGCGGTAAGCGCCGGGAGGAAGGGCGGGATCCAGCGCCACACCGCCCATGGAGGTTCTGGTCAGCTTCAGCACAGGCTTTCCCACGGCGGCGAACATCCGCTTTACCTGGTGGAATTTCCCCTCGTGGATCGTAAGCTCTGCGAGGCTTAAGTCCGGCTCCGGGTGGGAGAGGAGCCTGGCCCTTGCGGGAAGGGTGGGCTTTTCCTCGCCGATATCCACGCCCGTCTCCAGGAGGTTCAGATCCTCCGGCGTAAGATGCCCCGCGGCCAGAACCAGATAGGTTTTGTCCACATGGCGTCTGGGAGAAAGAAGCCGGTGGGCCAGCTCGCCGTCGTTGGTGATGAGGAGAAGCCCCTCCGTGTCCTTATCCAGACGCCCCGCGGGAAAGAGCCCCCTTCCGGGAGCGCCCTTTAACAGGGAGAGGACGGTGGGCTCCTTTTCATCGGTGACGGCGGAGACATATCCCGGCGGCTTGTTGAGCATATAATAGTAAAAGGAAGCGTTGGAAAGAAGCTGTCCCCGGCAGGAGACGGCGTCTTTTTCCGCGTCCACCTTCTGCTCCGGCCCGGCGGCGGGCTGGCCGTTCACCGTTACCAGGCCCTTTTTGATCAGGAGCTTTACCTGGCTTCTGGCGCCGAGGCCGGCATCGGCCAGAAGCTTATCCAGCCGCACCCGGCTCAAAGGGAGGCCTCCTTCGCCTCAGGCTCAAGCCTCCCGGAAAGCAGGGCGAACAGCAGGGCCGCCGCCGCGCAGGCGAAGCAGATCCAGAATACGGTGCGGCTTCCGGCCGCCTCGTAGACCGCGCCGAACAGCAGGCTGAACAGGGCACGCCCGCCCATGAACAGGGCGTTATAGACGGAGGCCGCCGTTCCGATGGACGAGCCGGGCACCACCTTCCCGATATACTGGACGTTGAGGCCGGTAGTGCAGGCCGTGGTCAGAAAGCCCAGGCAGGCGGCCGCGAAGAACAGGGGGATGCTGGGGACTGTGGCAAACAGAAGCATCCGGAGGCTCATGGCCGAGGCGGATATGAGAAACAGCTTCTTAAAGCCCAGCCGGGGCAGCAGGAACCTGTTTAATAATAGAAGGAACAGGATCTCCGGCGCGGAGCCGATGATGGAGTAGACGCTCACAAGGTGCTCCGCCCCGTTGAGGGTGGAGACCAGATGCAGCGAGGCGTAGGAGGTGACCACCTCCGCCAGTCCGCCCGTCATCAGCGCGAAGAAAATGATGAAGAGATAGCGGCGGTTCTTTAAAAGGCCGCCGATGCCGGAGCGGGAAACCCGTTCCTCCCGGGGAGCCTCCGCCTTCTCGGCTTTTCCGGGGAGAAAGAACAGGATGAACAGGGAAAAGGCCATGGCGGCCATGAAAAACCGGGCGAACACGTTGTCAAGGCCGAACTGGCGCACCAGGAAGCCGCAGAGGGCGCTTCCCGCGATCCAGCCCACGCAGCCGAAGCAGCGGATGCTGCCGTAGGGCTGGCCCGAGGAATTGCAGTAGCGTATGGCCTGGGTGTCGGCCATGGCCAGGATGGAGCAGCGGTTTAACTCAAAGCCGACGCCCATGACGATCAGCAGAATGAAGCCTGTCTGCATGGAGAGCAGGAAGGCGAACAGGATGGACCCGGCGGTGCAGAGCATGAGGATCTCGCGGTAACGGCCCGTTTTGTCGCCCAGGGAGCCGTAGAGGGGCATGATTACAAGCCCGGCCACCATGGACACGGCGATGAAGCAGCCGATCTGGGTGCCGCTCATGTGGAGATACTGCTCCAGATAGACGCTGATATAGGAATCATAGCAGCACAGGCCCATGAGGGTCAGAAGATAATAAAGACGGAAACGGTTCGCGTATTTTTTTGACTGTTCCATAAACTCCTCCCGAAAGCGCATAGTATAGAAATTCTAACATATTCAGAGAGGCGGCGCAACGGCTTTCACGGCGTTGACGAAATTTAAGGTTTCAGGTAAAATGGGGAGGAGAGGAGACGAGGACTTATGGAAAACAGGATACCGAGGCCGGGCGAGCTTTACCGGCATTTTAAAAATAAACTGTATCAGGTGATCGCCGTGGCGGAGCATACGGAGACCGGGGAGGCCATGGTGGTCTACCAGGCCCTTTACGGAGATTTTAACGTTTACGTGCGTCCGCTGGAGATGTTTTTAAGCCGGGTGGACCGGGATAAATATCCCGGAGTCCTCCAGGAATACCGGTTTGAACCGGTGGACAGGGAATCCCTTTCCGGGAACGCGCCCCGAAAGGAAGGCGAAGAGGCGGATTCCCGCCTGGAGACCTGGAAGGAAAGCCGCCAGGTTATTTCCGATGAGGCTTCCGGCGGCTGGGACGGCATCGAGGAGGAGCTTTCAGACCTGGAGGATTACGGCGAGAGCGAGGCCGACAGGATCAACCCCCATTTCCTGGATTTTCTGGAGGCCAGGACCTACGAGTCCAAGGTGCTGATCCTGGAGTCCATGAAGGACGAGCTTGACGACGAGATGATCGACGGCCTGGCCATGGCCATTGACGTGGAGATCCCCGCGGGCCCCCTGGAGCGCCGCTATCACGAGCTCCATCAGTGCCTGGAGACCATGGCCCATTACGAGAGCACAAGGCTCCGCTAGACCCGCGAAGGACTGCCCTCGCCCGCCGCGTCAGCGCGGCGGGCTTTTTCCCTTCTTTTTACAGGAAAATCACCCTGTATTTTCAGTAAGCGTCTTGACATTCCCCGGTTCTGCTTATATAATGATATGGCGTGCAAAAAAAGGATGCTGTTTTTTTGCGCCGCGAAACTGATCTTTACCAATATTACAGGAGGTGAAAAACATGCCCACATTCAACCAGTTAGTAAGAAAGGGTAGGCAGACATCTGCGAAGAAGGCTACGGCTCCCGCTCTGTTAAAGGGCTACAACTCTTTAAAGAAGAGGGCTACCGACGAGGCGGCTCCCCAGAAGAGAGGCGTATGCACGGCCGTTAAGACCGCTACCCCCAAGAAGCCTAACTCAGCACTGAGAAAGATTGCCAGAGTACGTCTTTCCAATGGCATCGAGGTTACCAGCTATATTCCCGGCGAAGGCCACAACCTTCAGGAGCACAGCGTTGTCCTCATCAGAGGCGGCCGTGTAAAGGATCTGCCCGGTACCAGATACCATATCGTCCGCGGCACCCTGGATACGGCAGGCGTTGCCAACAGACGTCAGGCCCGTTCCAAGTACGGCGCCAAGAGACCGAAGAAGTAATTTCAGGCAATCATGGAATTTTGTATTAGTGCACGGAATGTAGCATATTTTTCCCTGTAAGACGGGTCCAATATAGCAATGCCGGGCGCGAACATACAAACGTGTGAGTACCGAGGAATTAATTTCCGACGCTGCGGCGCCGGGACCTGCGGCCTGCCGCAGGATCATAATTAAGGAGGGAAGTAACGTGCCGCGTAAAGGACATACCCAGAAAAGAGATGTGTTAGCAGACCCGCTTTACAACAATAAGGTTGTTACAAAGCTGATCAACAATATCATGTTGGACGGCAAGAAGGGTATTGCTCAGAAAATTGTATACGGAGCCTTCGACCGGGTAGCCGAGAAGACCGGAAAGCCCGCCATCGAGGTATTTGAAGAAGCAATGAACAATATCATGCCTGTGCTGGAAGTAAAGGCGAAGCGTGTCGGTGGCGCCACCTATCAGGTGCCCATCGAGGTGAAGCCCGAGAGACGCCAGGCGCTGGCTCTTCGCTGGCTGGTGCTCTTCTCCCGCAAGAGAGGCGAGAAGACCCAGGAGGAGAGACTGGCAAACGAGCTTATGGATGCAGCCAACAACACCGGCGCAGCCGTAAAGAGAAAAGAAGACATGCATAAGATGGCAGAAGCCAACAAGGCATTCGCGCATTACAGATTCTAAAAGGAGGAAGATCCCTTGGCTGGAAGAGAATATCCATTGGAGAGGACCAGGAACATTGGTATCATGGCCCATATCGATGCGGGTAAGACCACTCTGACCGAGCGTATCCTGTATTACACAGGCGTAAACTACAAGATCGGCGATACCCACGAAGGTACGGCTACCATGGACTGGATGGCGCAGGAGCAGGAGAGGGGCATCACCATTACCTCCGCGGCTACCACCTGCCACTGGACTCTGGAAAAAGAAACGAAACCCATGCCGGGCGCTCTGGAGCATCGTATCAATATCATCGATACTCCCGGACATGTTGACTTTACCGTAGAGGTAGAGCGTTCCCTGCGCGTGCTTGACGGCGCGGTAGGCGTGTTCTGCGCAAAGGGCGGTGTGGAACCTCAGTCAGAAACTGTATGGCGCCAGGCAGATAAGTACAACGTACCCAGGATCGCCTTCATCAACAAGATGGACATTCTGGGCGCCAACTTCTACAACGCGGTGGATATGATCAAGACCCGTCTTGGCCATAACGCCGTTCCGGTCCAGCTCCCCATCGGAAAGGAAGACGACTTCAAGGGCATCATCGACCTGTTCGAGATGCAGTCCTACATCTATAATGATGAAAAGGGCGAGGATATTTCCCTGGAGCCCATTCCGGACGATATGAAGGAGCAGGCGGAGGAATACAGGACTGCCATGGTGGAAGCCATCTGCGAGACAGACGACGACCTGATGATGCAGTACCTGGAAGGGGAAGAGCCCTCCGTTGAGGATCTGAAGAAGGCCCTCAGGAAGGCTACCATCTCCGTGGAGATCATCCCCGTGCTCTGCGGTACCGCCTACAGGAACAAGGGCGTACAGAAGCTTCTGGACGCTGTTATCGAGTATATGCCTGCCCCTACGGATATCCCCGCCATCAAGGGAACCGATCTGGACGGCAACGAGGTGGAGAGACACTCCTCCGACGAGGAACCCTTCGCCGCTCTGGCCTTCAAGATCATGGCGGATCCCTTCGTAGGAAAGCTGGCGTACTTCCGCGTGTACTCCGGTACTTTAAATTCCGGCTCCTACGTGCTCAACGCCACCAAGGGCAAGAAAGAGCGCGTCGGCCGTATCCTCCAGATGCACGCCAACAAGAGAATGGAGCTGGATAAGGTTTATTCCGGCGACATCGCCGCTGCCGTGGGCTTCAAGGTCACCAGCACCGGCGACACCATCTGCGACGAGCAGCACCCGGTAATCCTGGAATCCATGGAATTCCCGGAGCCCGTTATCGACATCGCCATCGAGCCCAAGACAAAGGCGGGCCAGGACAAGATGGGCGAGGCCCTTGCCAAGCTGGCGGAGGAGGACCCCACCTTCCGCGTTTCCACAAACCCGGAGACCGGCCAGACCATCATCGCCGGCATGGGCGAGCTTCATCTGGAGATCATCGTAGACAGGCTGCTGCGTGAGTTCAAGGTAGAGGCCAACGTAGGAAAGCCCCAGGTTGCCTACAAGGAGACCATCACCAAGAACGTGGACGTGGACAGCAAGTACGCGAAGCAGTCCGGCGGCCGCGGTCAGTACGGTCACTGTAAGGTACGCTTCGAGCCCATGGACGCCAACGCCGACAAGACCTACGAGTTCGTATCCGAGGTGGTTGGCGGCGCGATCCCCAAGGAATATATCCCTGCGGTTGACGCCGGTATCCAGGACGCGATGAAGTCCGGTATCCTGGGCGGCTTCGAGGTGCTGGGCATCAAGGCCATCTGCTACGACGGTTCCTACCACGAGGTAGACTCCTCAGAAATGGCCTTCAAGATCGCCGGCTCCATGGCCTTCAAGGACGCCATGCAGAAGGGCGGCGCCGTTCTTCTGGAGCCCATTATGAGAGTCGAGGTTACGACTCCCGAGGATTACATGGGCGACGTAATCGGCGACATCAATTCCCGCCGCGGACGGATTGAGTCTTTTGAGGATGTGAACGGCTCCAAGCTGATCAAGGGCTTCGTTCCCCTGTCCGAGATGTTCGGATACGCCACGGACCTGCGTTCCAAGACCCAGGGCCGCGCAGCCTACTCCATGTTCTTCGAGAAATACGAGCAGGTTCCCAAGAGCGTACAGGAAAAAGTTCTTTCCGAAAGAGGCAAATAAGGCTTGAAAAACCGCCTGTTTTGCAATATAATGTTATTCAGTCGTGAAGCTTTGAAACGTAAATAAAAGAGATGCCCCCAGGGCACAGTTTTAAGGAGGACTTTAAAAATGGCTAAAGCTAAATTTGAGAGAACTAAGCCGCACTGCAACATCGGTACGATCGGCCATGTTGACCACGGCAAGACCACTCTGACCGCCGCTATCACCAAGGTTCTGTCTGAGAGAGTTGCCGGAAACGTAGCGACCGACTTCGAGAACATCGACAAGGCTCCCGAGGAGAGAGAGCGTGGTATCACCATCTCCACCGCTCACGTAGAGTACGAGACCGAGAAGAGGCACTATGCTCACGTTGACTGCCCCGGACATGCCGACTATGTAAAGAACATGATCACCGGCGCCGCTCAGATGG
>CALWAW010000132.1 GCA_944375845.1 uncultured Lachnospiraceae bacterium | reverse complement strand
GTGAGGGCCAGAAGGCCCATGGGCCCCCTGGCGTGGAGCTTCTGGGTGCTGATGCCGATCTCCGCCCCGAAGCCGAACTCGAAGCCGTCGGTAAACCTGGTGGAGGCGTTCACATAGACGGCCGCCGCGTCCACCTGGTCCAGAAACTTCTGGGCGTTCTCATAATCCCTTGTGATGATGGCCTCGGAATGGCCCGTATTGTAGCGGTTGATATGGGCGATGGCCTCGTCCGCGGAGGAGACGGTCTTAGCCGAAAGGATGTAATCCAGATACTCCTTTCCCCAGTCGTCGGGGGAGGCGGGCTTTGCCTCCGGCACCAGGCCGCATACGGCCTCGTCCCCGCGGATCTCCACGTGCTTCTCCTTAAGCCGGTCAGCCAACGCCGCCCACAGCCGCTCTGAGGCCGCCTCGTGGATCACCAGGGATTCGCAGGCGTTGCAGACGCCGATCCGCTGGGTCTTGGCGTTTAGGATGATGGAAACGGCCATGTCGATGTCGGCGCTCTCATCCACATAGATGTGGCAGTTCCCGGTCCCGGTCTCGATCACGGGCACCGTGCTGTTTTCCACCACGGCGCGGATCAGCCCTGCCCCGCCCCTGGGAATCAGCACGTCAATGTACTGGTTTAGGCGCATCATGGCGCGGGCCGTCTCCCTGTCGGCGCTTTCCACCAGCTGAAGGGCGTCGGCGGGAAGGCCGGACGCTGCGACGGCGTCCCTTATGATCCCGGCAATGGCCTTGTTGGAGCCAAGGGCGTCGCTTCCGCCCTTTAAGATCACCGCGTTTCCCGTTTTGAAGCAGAGGCCGAAGGCGTCTGCCGTCACGTTGGGCCTGGCCTCGTAAATGATGCCCACAACCCCCAGAGGAACCCGCTTCTGCCCGATTAAAAGGCCGTTGGGCCTTTTTTTCATGGAGAGCACCTCTCCGACGGGATCCTCCAGAGAGACAATCTGACGAAGCCCCTCCGCCATGGCGCTTATGCGCTCACGGGTCAGAAGCAGCCGGTCCAAAAGCCCCGGCTTCATCCCCTTGTTTCTTCCCGCCTCCATATCGGCCTCGTTGGCGGAAAGAATTTCTCCGGCCCTTTTTTCAAAGGCCTCCGCCGCCGAAAGGAGGGCGGCGTTCTTTTCACTGCTCCCCAGCCTTCCCAGAAGCAGGGACGCCTCCCTAGCCCGCTCTCTCATTTTCTTATGATCATCCATGGTTATTCCTCCTTAAGCCTGCTGATCCCAGCCTCCGTGATCAGGATCTGCGGCCGTTTATCAAAGGCCTCAAAGGGCACGCTGTCAAAGATCTGACATTCAAAGGCCACCGCCGCCGAAAGAAGGCTGGGATGGCGCTCCAGATAGCGGTCGTAAAAGCCGCCGCCGTAGCCGATCCTGTGATGGGCCCGGTCGAAGGCTACGCCGGGCATCACAAAGAGCGAAGCGTCCGTTTCCCTTGCGGCGGGAAGGCCCTCCTTCGGCTCCGGGATTCCGAAATAGCCCGGCTCCAGATCCGTCTCGTCCTCAATATAGAAAAACTCCATTTCCTTTCCCGTTACCCGCGGGACGGCCGCCCGCTTTCCGTCGGCGAGGGCCTTTTTTAATATGGGCCGGGTGTGCACCTCGTGATTATAATCCACATAGCACAAAATCTGATCTGCTTTTTCGTACTCCGGAAGGGAAATCAGAAACGAAAGGATTTTTTCGCTGTTTTCCCGCTCCTCCTCCGGCGTTAAGAGGGCCCGGCGCCCCTTCACGATCTGCCGCAGCTCCTTCTTCGTGGTCAATGGCGTCCCCTCTCCTTCCCTTCAATGACCTTTTTCATGTCAGTCACTGTGCCGTCCGGCTCCAGAATGCGGACGCTCTTTAAATTTTCCTTTAAGTTTTTCCGGATGGATTCAATATAGCGGATGCGAAGGTCCGCCTGCTCCAGCTTTTCATCCTCCGTAAGGCCCTCCGCCTTCGATTTGTGATAAAGCTCGTTGATCCTCGCGATTTCCTGCTCTGTCATAATTCCTCCTCACTGCTCCAGATAAGAAAGGAGCTCTTTGTACCGCCGTTCCATCATCTCGCAGCCGTGGCTGTAGAAGGCCTTCAGGACCTCGGGCCTTCGCTCTGTCCTGGAAATCACCGGCGTCTCCGGCCGCAGGACGAAGATCCGGCCCTCCTTCTCAAGCCTTTCCACAAGCTCCATGGTCCTGTTGTAGATCAGGGGCCTTCGGCAGATGGCCCTGTAAAGCTCCGGATATCGCTTTCCATACATCTTCTTATAGATCACGACGCCCTTTTTAGACAGCTTTTTCCGGTAGCCTGCGTTCCTGGTGAGGATCACCACCGCCTTTTTGTATCCGGCCCGGAGCATCCGGGAAATCGGCACGGAATCGGCAAGGCCGCCGTCCATGTAGGGGACGCCGTCAAGCTCCACCGGCTTCGACACCACCGGCATGCTGGAGGAGGCCCGGCAGATGAGAAGCAGCCGCTCCATGTCCTCCCTGTCGTCCAGATATTCCGCCTTGCCCGTGAGGCAGTTGGTGACCGCCATCTCACAGCGGATGGGAGAATTTTTATAAGTTTCAAAATCAAAGGGAAACAGCTCTCTGGGATATTTGTCAAAGATCAGATCCATATCGTAGAGGGTGCGGCTCCTTAAAAAGGCCTGGAGCCCCATGTAGCTGTCCTTTTTGTTTTCCGGGATCATGCAGTCCCTAGTGCGCCCGATCTGGCGGGCCACGTAGTCCACCGCGTTGCAGGCCCCCGCCGAAACGCCGATCACATAGGGCAGATAAACCTCCCGCTCCATCAGAAAATCCAGGGCCCCCGCGGTGAACACGCCGCGGACGGCTCCTCCCTCCAGTACCAGTCCTGTTTTTTTCATAGCCGCCGCCTTTCTAGTATGCCGTCAGATATTCGATCAGGTCAAAATTCTTGTTCTTATGGGCCAGGAACAGGGTGCCCACCGGATCGCCGTCCAGGACCCGGTAGATGTTCTCCACATCGTCCCCGTTGGTGATTACCATGTCGATTCCGGCGTCGGTGGCCATCCTGGCCGCCACGATCTTCGCCGACATGCCTCCGGTCCCCACGGAGCTTCCCGCACTGCTTTTTCCCATTTCCCGGAGGTCGTCGGTGATTTCCGCCACCTCGGGGATGAACCTTGCCTGGGGATTCACCCGGGGATCGTCGTCGTAGAGGCCGTCGATGTCCGAGAGCAGAATCAGAAGATCCGCGTGGATCACCGCCGCCACAATGGCCGAGAGCCTGTCGTTGTCGCCGAACTCGATCTCGTGGGTGGCCACGGTGTCGTTTTCGTTGACGATGGGGATCACCCCCATTTTAAACAGCTCGTCGAAGGTGTTCCTGGCGTTTCTCCGGGATTCGTCGTTTAACATGGTGGTCTTGGTCATCAGGATCTGGGCCACCACCTGATTGTACTCCGAAAAGATCCTCTGGTAGGTCATCATCAGCCTGGCCTGCCCCACGGCCGCAAGGGCCTGCTTGACGGAGATCTCGCTGGGCCGCTCCAGAACGCCCATGGTCTTTCTTCCTACGGCTCCGGCGCCGGAGCTTACCAGCACCACCTCCATCCCCTGATTGCGAAGGTCGCACAGCACCCTGGCCAGCCGCTCCACCTTGTTCAGATTCAGGTATCCCGTATATTTGTGGGTCAAAGACGAGGATCCGATCTTCACCACGATCCTCCTCTTTCCGTAAAAACGGTCTTTTCTGTCCATCTATGTATATCCTTTCTGTGTACTTACTCTGTCCTTGCCGGAGCGTATCGTGAGATCAGCTCCTCCGCCACCTTAAGGCCGTCCATGGCCGCCGAGGTGATCCCCCCGGCGTATCCGGCCCCCTCGCCGCATGGATAAACGCCTCTCACAGACGACTGGAGGCTTTCGTCCCGCAGGATCCTTAAGGGGGACGAGGTGCGGCTCTCCACGCCGGAAAGCACCGCGTCGTACCGGTCGAAGCCGGGAAGCCGCTTCGCGCACTGGGTGATTCCCTCTATGAGGGCCCTGTTCAGGTATTCCGGGAGGAGTCTGCGAAGATCGGCGAAAGCCGTCTCTCCCCTGGTGTCGGGGACGATGCCTCCCAGGTCTTTCGTGGCCCTTCCCAGCTTAAAGTCGCCGAAGAGCTGAA
>CALWAW010000131.1 GCA_944375845.1 uncultured Lachnospiraceae bacterium | reverse complement strand
CTTGATTGGTTGGCAGAACATGGACTTTTCTATAAAATATATTTACATACGATGAATCCGGTTGGAAGAGAAAATATGGAGCGATTGATCAGAAGATATTGGAAAGAATAAAAATAACGTATACAGTCTTCGGGTAAAGAAAACCTGGTGACTGTATTTTTTGTAATTCCACCCTGTAAAATCGCCCGTTTTCCTTTCTATAGGTGAAGGGGCAATCATTTCCCTTCAAAGACTGTTGCAGGCGAGGTAGTGTCAAATGATTTATGAAAAAACAGAGTCAAAGAAAAAGGCTCTGATGAACCTTGAAAATTGCAGATATTAATTCCAATAAGCTCTCCGAGGGCTTAAGGCGTTGCCCTAAGAACCTACAAGGGATCAGTCCCTTGACCCATTATCGGGCTTTGCCCGAGCCCATCCTCGCCGGAAGGCAGGAAAAGGGCGCAGTTGCCCCTTTTCTGCTGGATAGGATAATCCGAGAACTTTATGTCAATAAACTTTCGCGGCATATCCTCACAGCCGGCAAGGCCGTCTGCTCCGGTATTCCACGGTTCTATTGACAACAGTTCCGCTCCGATGCAGCAGTACCATTTTTCTGTATGTTCAGAATGGTCTGTTGTCCAAGAAAGATAAGAAGCTGCCACTTGCCAGGCATATTGTCGGCACCCTGAAGCATTTCTACTTCATTGAGGACTTTATAGCCTGCATGCTTATGTGGACGCAGAAAATTATAGTAAGCGACCCAGAGCGCCAGATCATAGTTGGCACCGTCGATGTTGTCGAACCCATTTGTATGGCGGTAAGAAGCTTTATAAGTACGGTTCAGTCGTTCAATCATCTGTTTGAACGGACGATGTTCTGTAGAGACAGCATCGTCGTTGGTAAGTCCAATGACTTGAGTGACGGAAAAAGTGAAATCTTTGCCAAATTTCTTTGCAAATTCCATAGCGGCAAGGGGATAAGCACTGTATCCGTCAGCAATAAATTTAAAGTTTTCCGGAAGCTTTTTGAGATTCTGGAAGGCCATACGCATAGCAAGGATGCAGGGTCCGACACCACGGTTATCAGATACCTGATAGCCAAGGATAGAGCGGGTAGCGGCATTCATGATCAGCCAGACATAGGTTTTGATACCACGGATTTTGATGTAGGTTTCATCAGCAGTGAAGACCTCATTCTTTTCGTAGGGGTACTGATCCACGAAAGGCTTGATGCAGATGGCGGCAGTCTTACAGTAGTTGGCGATCTGTTGATGGGAGATGCTGATGTTATACAGATCTTTTAAAGCCTGTGATGTCTTGCGCAGGGAAAGACCCAGATTGACATGCAGTGTCAGACATAAGGACATGACATGAGCGTTGTGTCTGCTGAATTTCAGTGAGGAAGCATTTCTAGGCAGGGTATTTAAATCCATGCTGAAAAAATCCATCGTGAACTCACGGTAGATGTAATGGAGTTTGTATTTATTCTTGTGGTGTGGTATAAAAAAAGTTGACAGCTTATTCTCAAGGATTTCATAATTTTTTAGGAACCAGAGTGTTGCCGCAGTGTGGACAGCGTAGTTTTACAGCGGAAAATCTGCTTTCATCAGGTGAGAACCTGGCATCGCAGATCTTGCACAGGAGTTGTCCTTTGGAACCGTTGTTCTTGTAGAGGAACGGTTTTGGTGCATCACAACGCGGGCAGGTGCAGGAATCAGGGATGTCACATTCTGATCGGCGGCTGATCGGGCGGATCTTCTTTCCATAACGTTTTTCGTAGTAAGGGATGAGTTCTTTATAAGTCCAGTCCTGACGGAAGTCCGTGATCAGAGGGAGTTCATCAATTTTGAACTTTTGGTATTTGGGAGAGTGGGAATCATCGAAAGCCCACTGCTTGAGGGGAATATATCTGCAGATAAAATTTAAAAGCCAGCAGATTTGTTTATGTTGGTATTGAATTAACTGAAGTAAATAAAGTATAATGTCCATGAGCATTGTCTCCTTTGTTGATAATGGTTTGTGGTGAATTCATTATACTTCAAAAGGGAGGTCAATGCTCTTTTTATTTGCAAACCTCCAATAAATCAAGGTTTTAAAGGATTTAGAACAATAAAAAACAGGTAGTTTTTGACACTACCTAACTGAGGGGGGAGTCCTGAAGATGAAAAATAAGTATGAAATCTGCCCCGCGGCAAAAAAATGCGGCGGCTGCGCCTATCAGGGCGTCCCATACGGGGAACAGCTGAAAAAGAAGCAGGAGACGGTAAACAGGCTGCTGGCGGGCATCTGTCCCGTAAAGCCCATCGCGGGAATGGAGGAGCCTTATCACTACCGCAATAAGGTGCACGCGGTATTCGGAAGAAAACGGGACGGCTCCATCATTTCCGGCGTCTATGAGAGGGAAAGCCACAGGATCGTTCCGGTGGAGGAGTGCCAGATCGAGGATCAGACGGCGGACGCCATCATCCGCTCCATCCGGGGGCTTCTTCCCTCCTTTAAGATCAAGACCTATAATGAGGATACAGGCTACGGGCTTTTGCGCCACGTGCTGATCCGGCGGGGCTTCGCCACGGGACAGGTGCTGGTGGCGCTGGTGCTGGCCTCCCCGGTGCTGCCGTCGAAAAACAACTTTGTGAAGGCGCTTTTAAAGCTTCATCCGGAGATCACCACCGTGGTCCTAAACGTCAACGACAAAAAAACCAGTATGGTGCTGGGAGACCGGGAGATCGTGCTGTACGGAAAGGGCTTCATCGAGGACGTTCTGTGTAAAAAGACCTTCCGGATCTCCGCCTCCTCCTTCTACCAGGTCAATCCCGTGCAGACGGAGCTTCTTTACAACAAGGCGGTGGAGCTGGCGGGCCTTACGGGAAGAGAGCGGATCGTGGACGCCTACTGCGGCATAGGGACCATCGGCCTTACGGCGGCGGACCGGGCGAAAGAGGTGATCGGCGTGGAGCTGAATCCGGCGGCCGTAAGGGACGCGGTATCCAACGCCAGAAGAAACGGCGTAAAAAACGCCCGCTTTTACCGGGCGGACGCCGGAGAGTTCATGGTCTCCATGGCGGCGCGCGGCGAAAAGGCGGACGTGGTGTTTCTGGATCCTCCAAGGGCCGGGAGCAGCGAGGCCTTCCTCTCGGCGCTTGTGCGGCTTGCGCCGAAGCGGGCCGTATATATCTCCTGCTGTCCGGAGACGCTGGCAAGGGATCTGAGATACCTGAAAAAAAGGGGATACGCGCCCCGGGCGGCCTGGCCCGTGGACATGTTCCCCTGGACAGATTCCATTGAATGCGTGGTGCCGCTGTTTCCGGCAAAGGCCTGACCGGCGGCCTACCTTGTAGGGCAGGTGATCTTCACCGTCTGCTCAATGGCGTGGTGAAGGAACTGGGCGGTCTCCGTGTCGGCGGCCCTGTAGTAGACCTCCTTCCCCTCGCGGCGGCTCACGATCAGGCGGCTGGCCCGAAGCTGCTTTAAATGATGGGAGACGGCGGGACTGCTCATTCCCACCATGGAGGAGAGATTGAGCACGCATTCCTCACAGTGGCACAGAAGCCAGAAGATGCGGACCCGGTTGCGGTCGCCCAGAAGACGGAAAATATCCGCCACGACCTGAAAATCATCGGGGCTTGGCATCTGCTCCAGTTCTTTTTCGATGGACTGCCCGTGGTCATGGGGTAAAATAATATTTGACATGGAGGGCTCCTTTCAGCTTATAATATGTTTATTGTAACAGTATCTTAATCACAGTGCAAGCAGGCAGCACAGGAAACACAGGAGGGCTCAGATGAAACCGGATGGAACAGACAATTATGAAAAATGGTGCGAGGAGTGGAGGCTCCGATTCCTCGATATGGATCAGCAGGAGCTTTTGAAGCGGCTTCCGGAGTTAAAAGAGGAGGACGGGTATCTGACCCTGCGCCATTTCGGAAGAAAATTCGCCGTCGGTAGAAGGGGCGGACGCATCACTGCGCCCGAGGACGACGCGCCGATCCTGCGCAATGAAAAGCTGAATATTTACACGCTGTTCGGCTATGTGAAGGCCGGGGCCCGCCTGACCGGGGAATGGGTGCCCTTTGAAAAGCTGAAAAACACCTCGCCCTTTGCGAAGGCCTTCCGGAACGGGGTCACAGAGCCCTTTGCCCGGATGTTTGACGGAAGGAGCGGAGCCCTTGAGCAGGCATATCTGAGCCTGGGCGGGAAAAAGCTTCCCTGGTCCGATATGGGCTATGAGCTTTCCGCCTTTCAGTGTATTCCCGTGCGGTTTCTGTTCTGGGAGGGGGACGAGGAATTTCCGGCCCAGGGGAACCTGCTCTTTGACGCCGGGGCCACAGACTTTATCCACGGCGAGAGCATTGTGACCATCGCCTCCGTGGGGCTTTCACGGCTTGCCGCGGCGGCAGGCGTTCCCATGGATCCCGCCGCTTTTGTGAATGTTTAAAAAATTTTTTCTGCCCCCTTGACAAAATTACTGTCGGGGGGTATATTACAGATACAAGATTAAACGATTGTTTAATCATAAAATCAAAATCAAGGGTGAAGGAGAAAGACCATGAAGAAAACCTATAAGATCGATGTGGACTGCGCCAACTGCGCCAATAAGATGGAGGAGGCCGCGAGGCGCACCGAGGGCGTGGCAGCCG
>CALWAW010000130.1 GCA_944375845.1 uncultured Lachnospiraceae bacterium | reverse complement strand
TCGGCGGCGCGTCCGCCGGTGAGGGTGGCGATCTTATTTTCGATCTCCTCCTTCGTCAGCAGATATTTGTCGCCGGTGTCCACCTGCATGGTGTAGCCCAGGGCGCCGGAGGTGCGGGGGATGATGGTGATCTTCTGCACAGGCGCGGAATTGCTCTGCATGGCCGCTACCAGAGCGTGGCCGATCTCATGGAAGGCCACGATTCTTTTCTCCCGGTCAGAGAGGACGGCGCTCTTTTTCTGGTATCCGGCGATAACCACCTCGATGCTCTCCTCCAGATCCGCCTCGTTTACGACGGTGCGCCCGTTCCGCACGGCCCGGAGCGCCGCCTCATTGATGATATTTGCAAGCTCCGCGCCGGAGGCTCCGGCGGCCATGCGGGCGACCGTGCGAAAGTCCACGTCGTCGGAGGTTTTGATTTTTTTGGAGTGTACCTTTAAAATGGCCTCGCGGCCCGCCAGATCCGGAAGCTCCACCGGAACCCGCCTGTCGAAGCGGCCGGGCCTTGTGAGGGCCGGGTCCAGGGACTCCGGGCGGTTGGTGGCCGCCAGGATGATGACGCCGGTGTTTTCCTCAAAGCCGTCCATCTCGGTGAGGAGCTGGTTCAGGGTCTGCTCCCGCTCGTCGTTCCCGCCGTAGCCGCTTCCGGAGCTTCGCTTCTGGCCGATGGCGTCGATCTCGTCGATGAACACGATGCAGGGGGCCTTTTCCTTGGCCTGGCGGAACAGATCCCGGACCTTGGAGGCGCCCATGCCCACAAACATTTCCACGAACTCCGAGCCGGAGATGGAGAAGAAGGGGACGTTCGCCTCGCCCGCCACAGCCTTTGCCAGCATGGTCTTTCCTGTTCCTGGAGGGCCCACCAGCAGAATGCCCTTGGGCATGGAGGCTCCGGCCTCCGCGTATTTTTGTGTGTCATGCAGGTAATCCACCACCTCGGCCAGGCTTTCCTTCGCCTCGTCCTCACCGGCCACGTCGGAGAACCGGATCCCCTTTGTGGACTGGACGTAGACCCTGGCGCTGCTCTTTCCCATGCCGAAGCTTAAGGAATCCTTGCCGCCCGTCTGCTTCATCAGCCGTTTGTTCATATACTGCCCAAGGCCGATAAAGATCAGCAGAGGCAGCACAAAGGTCAGCAGAAAATTCCATACGGGAGAGACGGGCTCCGAGATGACGCGGGTAAACTGTGCGCCGGCCTCATGGAGCCGCTCGGTGAGGGTGGGATCCTCCATCGGGCCGGTTTTGTAGACCGTGTCCCCGCTTTTATCGGTGAAGAGGATCTGGGAATCCTCCACCTGCACCGCGCCGATGTTCTTTTCATCGATCATATCCATGAAAACGTTGTAATCCACCTCGTCCACCTGGCTGCGGGAGAGCAGAGGCGCCATGATCAGGTTAAACAGCACAATCACCAGAAGGACGATGCAGTAATAATAGAGTAAAGGCTTTTTCGGCGATCTGACTTCTTTCATAACAGCTTCCTTTCTTTTTTGATCTCTGGATTTCATTATATGAATCTGCGGATCTTTCGCAATTAACAAAATTCCCCTTGTGTAAAAAAACTTTACAGTCTCCGCCAAGTGACAAAAGGGACCGTCCTGCCTTTAGCCGGTCTTTAGGCTGATGGAATATACTGAATCAGACTAATGCGATTCAGGAGGACAGCTACCCATGATATCAGTGAAGCATTTGACAAAATGCTATGGAAGCGTTGTCGCTGTGGAAGAAGAATGAAACGAGCTAAGCGGATCTACATCCTGCTGGGGATCCTGGCCGCCGCCTGCGCCGCGACCTTTATCATCCTGCGGGTGGAGGAAAAAAAGGAGCAGATAAGAAACAGCGATGAGATCATCCTTGAGATCGCCGCCGATTCCGTGGAGTCCCTTTCCTGGGAAAACGAGGAGACGTCGCTGTCCTTCCACAAGGAGGATTCGTGGGTCTACGACGACGACTCCGCCTTCCCGGTGGACGATGAAAAGATCGGCGAGCTTCTGGCCCGGTTCGAGTCCTTCGGCGTTTCCTTCATTATCGAGGAGGTGGAGGATTACGGGCAGTACGGCCTGGACGATCCGGTGTGCACCATCAGCCTGTCTGCGGGGGATCAGTCCTACGAGATCACCCTGGGGGACTACAGCACCATGGATTCGGAGCGCTACGTGTCCATAGGAGACGGAAACGTATATCTGGTTCCGGAGGATCCTCTGGATTACTTTGACGCGGTCTTAAGCGATATGATCAAAAACGACGAGATCCCTTCCCTGGATACGGTGTCTCAGATCACCTTCTCCGGGGAGGAGGAGTACAGCGCCTCCTACGTGGAAAACAGCGAGGACACGTATCAGCCGGAGGACGTCTACTTTACGGAACAGGGCGGAGAGAGCGTCCCCCTGGACACGGAGCGGGTGAGCAGCTATTTAAGCTCCTTAAGCAGCCTGGAGCTGACAGATTACGTGACCTACAACGCGTCCCAGGAGGAGCTTTCCCAGTATGGCCTGGATTCCCCCGAGCTGACGGTGGCCGTCGATTATTCTTATGAGGATGAGAACGGGGAGACCGTTTCCGACACCTTCTCCTTAAGCGTAAGCCGCGACCCGGAGGAGGCAAAGGAGGCGGTGGAAGAAGCCCAGGCCCAGACCACGGATTCTTCAGAGGAGGAAGAGGAGATTACGGCCTACGCCAGGGTCGGGGAGTCTCCCATCGTGTACCAGATCGCCGGAAGCGGATACGAGGCGCTGATGCAGTACGCCTACAACGATCTGAGGCACTCTGAGGTGCTCACCGCGGACTTTGCGGACATCACGCAGCTTGACATTACCCTGGAGGAAAACCAGTATACCATTTCCTCTGAGGAGACGGAGGAGGGCCGCGTCTGCTCCTATAACGGACAGGAGCTTGACGTCACGGAGCTTGAGAGCGCCCTCACCGCCCTCACGGCCGATTCCTTCACCGATGAGGAGCCCTCCCAGAAGGAGGAGATCAGCCTCACGGTCCATCTGGACAACGAGAATTTCCCCACGGTGGAAATCGTCCTTTACCGCTACGACGGGGAGCACTGCCTGGCCCAGGTGGACGGAAAGTCCTTCGCCCTGGTGAGCCGTTCCCTGGCGGTGGATCTCATAGAGGCGGTCAATGCCATTGTGCTGAGCTGACAGAAAAGGCGTCTGAAGAAGGCGGAGCCTGCGGGCCCCGCCTTCTTTGCGTATCTGTGGTTGAACAGCGGCGAAAAAACCGCTATACTGAAAAAAACAAAAAAATCTGCCACCGGACATGGAAAAAGGCTGTCTATAAGGGTGAAGGCAGATGAGAAAGGAGCGCGCTGTGGACGACCGCGGAATCATAGAGCTTTACTGGAAGCGGGACGAGCAGGCCATACAGGAGACGGCGGACAGGTACGGAGCCTACTGCATGAGGATTTCCATGAATATCCTGAATAACCGGGCGGACAGTGACGAGAATGTAAATGACACCTATCTGCGGGCGTGGAAGAGCATTCCCCCGGCCCGGCCGGCTTCCCTGATGGCTTATCTGGCGGCGACGGCCCGGAACCTGGCCATTAACCGGTATAAGGCCAGCCGGGCAAAGAAGCGGGCGGCAGATACCTTCGCCCTCTCCCTGGAGGAGCTTTCTGACTGTACCCCGGCGGCCTTCCGGGTGGAAAGCCGGGCCGAGGAGGCGGAGCTGGGACGGTGCATCAGCCGGTTTCTGAGGACGCAGCCGAAGGAGCGCAGGGTCGTGTTTGTGCGGAGGTATTTTTACTGCGAGGGCATCCATGAGCTCAGCGAAAGCCTTGGCTTCAGTGAAAGCAAGATAAAGACCATGCTGATGCGCACCAGAAGGCTTCTGCGGCAATGGCTGGAAAGGGAGGGCTATCAGATATGAAGAATGAGGGAATGGCGAATGCCATGGGAAGAATCGATCCGGAGCTGATCGAGGAGGCGGGCTCATTTAAAGCGGAAGGGAAACGATCCGTAAGAAGGCTCCGCCCTTATATGGCAGCGGCAGCGGTCCTGGCGGCCTGCTCCGTGATCCTTACGGTTTTCTGGCGGCCCGCAGGCGGGGGGATCGCACTGACCCTGTACGGGGAGGAGCTTTCCGCCTCGCCCGTCGAGGTGGATGCGCCGGCGGCCGCCGCTTACGCAAGGACTTCCGTCACGACGGTCACAGTGCCCCTTTATATGGAGTCCGGCGGCCCTGTGGAGGCGGAGGTCTCCGGGGGAGTTCTGGGGTTCTGGAGTGAGACGTCAGGCGGCAGTGGAACGGAAATGGAGATCTCCGGGCCCGCGAAGCTTCTCTGGACCGTAACGGACGCGGTCCCGGACAGCCAGTACACCCTCCGGCTGGGAGGAACCCGGGTCATCCTTTCTTATTCTGACGAGAACGGTTCCTGGACCGTATACAAAAAATAAAGGAGACAGAACATGAAAAAGAGTTTGATGGCAGCGCTGGCAGTCCTTTTGCTGGC
>CALWAW010000129.1 GCA_944375845.1 uncultured Lachnospiraceae bacterium | reverse complement strand
TGATCACCATGTCCATGGGGCCTCTGGGCGCGGTCAGCCGCGTAAGCGGCCGTCTGACCGGTTCCTGCCTCACCTTCGGAACCGCCGGTGAGGCCTCTGCTCCCGGCCAGCTTCCCGCAGGGGAGCTTAAAAGGATCCTTTCACTTTTATAGCGCGCATTTCTGAAAAGCAATAGGACTGTCACACTAAAAACTCTGTGTGACAGTCCCATGTATGAGACTAAAGCCATTGTTAAAGTGCGGCATTGCACTGTTAAACTAATAAAGCTTATGTTGTTCTTTCGCATATTGTATTAATTTTCTTAGTCCACTTGCCATCTCACCGCTTAATTCTCCTTCCAGACCCGGGGCACAGATGACACGGTTACAGCACACCATCAGTTCTTTCGCTTCTTTCAGTTTCTTCTCTGAAAACAGACGGAAAGGCTTTTCCGTGATCAGCCTAGCGGCCAGAGCTTTAGCGGCCGGGTAGTCCAAATCATTTTTCCAAAGAATTCCCGCCGCAAAAGGCACTCTTTCCCGCCGGAGCCTGCGGAATACCGGAGTTCCCAGACCACAACCAGCAATCACGAAGATTTCCGGAGCTCCTGACACCTTCTCCAGCTCCAGGCTTCCTGTCAGCTCATCATAAGCACCTGCGGTAATTCCATAAAGCGTCGGGATATAGCCTCCCGAAAAAATCTCTTCCGGAACACCGAAACGGTCGATACAGTCGCCGCGTACACAGGCAATCTGATCTGAAATCCTCTCTGCCAAATCAAGCTCATGCAGTGACATAATGACTGTCAGTTTTCTCTCCTTTGCCATTTTCTGGATTACAGATAGAAATTCCAGTTTGTAACGGATATCAAGATAGGATGTAGGCTCATCCAGCACCAACACCTCCGGCTGCTGGCAGAGTGCCCGCGCCAGCATCACCCTCTGCTTCTGTCCGTCGCTTGTCTGACGGAAATCCCTGTCTTTCAGCTCCTGGATATGAACCAGCTCCATGGATTCCCGGACAAGCTTCCGGTCTTCTTTATTTAACAGGCCAAAACGTCCTGTATAGGGATAACGGCCCGTAGAAACCACATCCTCGCAGGTCATAAGCTCCGGGCGCGCCCGCTCTGTGAGCACGACAGACAGCTTGCGGGCCAGCTCATTTCCGGTAAAATCTCTGATATCTCTTCCATCCAGATATACTGCTCCGCCAATCAGGGAGAGCTGCCGGATGATGCTTCTTAAAA
The DNA here is from genome assembly GCA_944375845.1 of uncultured Lachnospiraceae bacterium. Classification (GTDB taxonomy): domain Bacteria; phylum Bacillota; class Clostridia; order Lachnospirales; family Lachnospiraceae; genus Lientehia. The sequence continues at coordinate 8,815 of CALWAW010000129.1, read as the reverse complement.
TCGTCGTCTTTCCTGCCCCGTTCGGCCCGATCAGCGTCAGAATCTCTCCCCGGCGAACCTTCAGCTCGATATGCCGGATCAGGGGCACACCTCCATATCCCACAGACATTCCCTTTGTATAGAAATAAAATTCTTCCGCAGGCATCACATGCCCTCCTTCCTGGTCCGCAGCAGGATCACGATCACCGCCGGAGCGCCAAAAACCGCCGTCACCGTGCTGATGCTAAGCTCCGTGGGCGAAAACAGAGTCCGTGCTAGAAGATCGCAAAACATACAGAAAGCAGCTCCCCCCAGGAAGCTTGCCGGAATCATCAGGAGCGGCCTGGAGGTGTGGAACAGGTTTTTCACAATCTGCGGCACCGCGATTCCCACAAAGGATATCGGCCCGGCAAAAGCCGTCACGCAAGCGGAAAGCAGACTGGAGAGCAGCACTAGAAGCGCACGGAACAGCTTGATATTCAACCCCATATTCTGTGCGTAGGCCTCTCCCATCTGGTAGGCACTGATAGGCTTTGACATCAGGAAAACACAGGCTGAGGTCAGAAAGATCACCACCGTCATGACTGCCACATTTTCCCAGCTGATACCCGAAAAACTTCCCTGGGACCAGTTGTGCAGATTCACAATATCAGAATCATCCGCAAAAGTCACTACAAAATCCGTGATAGCCGTACAGATATAGCCAATCATAACACCGCTTACAATCAGCGTTGCCATATGGCTGAGCACCTTCGACATCAGCAGCACAAATCCAATGGATATCATCGCCCCCGCGAAGGCCGCTACGATACGAAAGAAGTGCCGCCGCACTATTTTTAGTACGGCGGCGCTGCCTTTTATCCTTCCTTATGCTCCCAGCTGTAGCCGGGGTTCTGCACAATATACTTTCCTCCCGAGATCTCGATGTCGACGCCGGTCATATAGCCGCAGGCGTCGGAGGCCATGAACACGATGGGCTTTGCCAGATCCTCCGGCTCGCCCAGGCGCTTTAAGGCCACATTCTGCGTATAGAGCTCCCGGTTCTCCGAGATGGATACTCTGGAGATCTCCGTCTGGATCATCCCGGGGATGTATCCCAGCACCCGGATCCCGTAGGGGGCAAAGTTTGCCGCGAAGGTTTTCGTAAAGCTGGAAACCCCCGACTTGGCCGCCGCGTAGACGGCTCCCTCCGTATGGGGAATCCTGGAGGCGAAGGAGGAAGCATTGATAATTACCCCGCCCCGGCCCTGGGCGATCATGTGGCGGCCCGCAATGCGGCAGCCCTCGAACACGCCCGCCAGGTCGATGTTCATCACCGCGTCGTATTCCTCTTTCGTGAAATCCAGCACCGGCCTGTTGATGGCGATACCGGCGTTGTTGATCCAGATGTCAATGCCGCCGTGCTTTTTGGCCGCCTCATCCGCCATCCTTTCCACGCTTTTAAAATCCGAGACGTCCACCTGATAGATATCCGCCTCAAAGCCCAGTCCGGAAAATTCCTGCTTCATCTTTTCCAGCTTTTCCATGGTGCGGCCGCAGACCGAGACAGAAGCGCCCTCCCGGCAGAATTCCAGGGCCGCCGCCCTTCCGATGCCGGTGGCTCCGCCCGTGATCACCACGTGCTTTCCCGTTAAATGAAGATCCATCTTCTCCTCCTTATACGTTCAGGGCAGTTTTCGGAATCCTTCCCTCCAGGACGTCGATGACGCACTGAGCGCTGTCCATGCTGACCGCCAGCTTGGATTCCCAGGTCTCAGAGGAAGAATGGGGCTGGAATACCACGTTGGGGCAGGAAAGGATCGGCATATCCGGCTCCGGAGGCTCCTGTTCGTAAACGTCGACGCCCGCGGCTCCTACCTTTCCGGACCTGATGCCTTCATAAACGGCGTCCAGATTCCAGGCGGGCCCTCTGGCCGTATTGACGATCACCACGCCGTCCTTCATCATATCCAGCTCCGCCTTATCAATGAAATGATAGTTTTCCGGCGTGTTGGGGATATGGAGGGTCAGGCAGTCGCATTTTCTTAGGACCTCCTCCTTGGAGGCGAAGGTGACGCCCAGCTCCTTTGCGGCTTCCTCGTTGGGATAAGGATCATACGCGAGGATCTCCTTGACCTCAAAGCCCTTCATCAGACGGGCAAAGCACCGTCCGATGGCGCCGAAGCCCATGATGCCGATGGTCTTTCCGTGAAGCTGGCTTCCGGTAAACCGGTCCCACTTATTCTCGTGCATCACCTTGTCCATGGGGATCACGTTCTTCATGGCCGCCAGCATTAAGGTCAGGGCGTACTCGGCCACGCTGTTGGAGAGCATGAAGCTTCTCACGTTGCAGGCGATGATCCCGTGCCGTTTTGCCGCCTCGAGATCGACGGTATCGAAGCCCACGCCGAAGCGGGCCACCACCTTAAGCTTCGGGGCCGCCGCGAACACCTCCTCGCACCAGGGCTCCATTCCGGCGATGACGCCGTCAATGTCGCCGGCTATTTGAATCAGCTCTTCTTTTGTGTAGGGATCCTCCCTGTCGATCTCTATCAGCTCATAGCCCTTATCCAGTAAGAGCTTTCTGGCCTCGGGGCAGTTCTTCGCGTAATTGCTGACCCCCACCAGGATCCTTTTCTTTTCCATTTTCCGTCAACCTCCCAGGTAAGCCTTTTTCACTTCTTCGTCCTCAAGCAGATCCTTGCAGTAGCCCTCCATGGCCACCTCGCCCACCTGCATCACGTAGCCTCTGTTGGCCGTGTTCAGGGCGATCTTGGAGTTCTGCTCCACGAACAGCACCGTTACGCCTTCTTTATTGATTTCCCGGATGGCCTTGAACACCTCCTTGATGATGACCGGCGCAAGGCCCAGGGAGGGCTCGTCTAAAAGCATCATCTTGGGCTTGTTGATCAGCGCCCGCCCGATGGCCAGCATCTGCTGCTCGCCGCCGGAAAGGGTGCCCGCAAGCTGCGTTCTTCTTTCCTCCAGCCGTGGAAATCTTCTGTATATATCCTTCAAATCGTCCTTGATGTTTTTCGTATCCTTCCTCAGGTAAGCGCCCGTCATCAGGTTCTCCTCCACCGTCAGCTTGGAGAACACGTGGCGGCCCTCCAGCACCTGGCAGAGCCCCATGGCCGCGATCCTGTGGCCGCTTAGCCCCTGGATCTCCTTTCCGTTGAAAAGGATCTTTCCGCGGATGCCCTTCGCCTCCTTAAGCCCGGAGATGGCCTGAAGGGTCGTGGTCTTGCCCGCGCCGTTGGCTCCGATGATGGTCACCATCTCGCCCTCGTCCACCTTCATGTTGATGCCTTTTACCGTATGGATATTCCCGTAGTAATAATGAAAATCCTGTAATTCCAATAAGGGGGCCATCACTCGTCACCTCCTAAGTAAGCCGCGATCACGTCGGGATTGTTCTGCACCACCTCAGGCACGCCCTCCGCCAGAAGGGAGCCGTGCTCCAGACAGTACACATAGTCGCAGACGCCCATTACCAGCTTCATATCGTGCTCGATCATCAGGATCGTAACGCCCAGGTTCAGGATTCTTCTGAGCAGGGCGTCAAACTCCTCTTTTTCCTTGGAGTTCATACCGGCCACCGGCTCGTCTAAAAGGATCAGCTTCGGCTCGCTGGCCAGGCCTCTTACGATCTCCAGAAGCCTCTGTTTTCCGTAGGAGAGGCTTCCGGCCTCGTGGTCTCTCATATCCTGGAGTCCCACGAATTCCATCCATTTTTCCGTCTCCTCACGGACGAATTTTTCTTCCTTCCTCTGGTTGGGAAGCCGCAGAAGGTCGCTCCAGAAGTTGGATTTGAGCCGCGAGTGCATTCCCACCATGATGTTTTCCTGGACGGTCATCTTCCTGAAGAGGTTGATGACCTGGTAGGTCCTGGCCATGCCGGCCGCGTTGACCTTATGGGGCCTCATGCCCTCGATGTTCTTCCCGTCAAAGACCACATGGCCCTCGCTGGGCTTATATACGCCGCTGATGCAGTTAAAGAACGTGGTCTTGCCCGCTCCGTTGGGCCCGATGAGACCGGTGATCTGCCCCTTGCGGACGTGGATACTGACCTTGTTGACGGCCACCAGGCCGCCGAAACGAATCGTAACGCCGTCTGTTTTCAGCATCTCACTACACCTCCTTGTCCAGCTTCTGGGCCCTGCGTCTTAAGATACCGGCCTTGATATTCTTTACTGCGCCCACAATGCCGCCGGGCATGGCCACGATAACGATCAGGAGCAGAATGCCGTAAATGAGCATCTGATATTCCTCAAAGGTACGCAGTCCCTCCAGCAGGATCTCGATGGAGATGGCGCCGATGATGGGGCCCGCCAGGGAAGCGCTGCCGCCGAAAAGCATCATGGTAACGAAGAGCACCGACTGCTTCTGAAGATACATATCAGGATGCAGGTAGCCCACCAGGCCCAGGTACATGGAGCCTGCGAAGGCCACGAAGAAGGCGCTGACCGCGAAGGCAATGATCTTATACTTGCGGACATTGACGCCCATGCCCTCCGCCGCCTGGGTGTTTTCCCGGATGGCGATGAAGGCCCGCCCCGTCCTGGAACGGACGATCATGGTCTTGGCGATCAGGAAGAGCACCACACAGACCAGTCCGAAATAGTAGAACTTGATGTTGTTGTCCAGCTTCAGCCCGAAAATATCCAGCTTGCTGTGGAAAAATCCGTTGTAGTTTCCCGTGATCCTCCCGGGGGAGTTTGTCACGATCTGATAAATGATCTCACCGAAGGCGATGGTCGCCAGGGAGAGGAAATGGAATTTAAGCTTTGATGCGGGGAACGCAAGCAGCGCTCCGATCAGGGCCGCGATTGCCGCCGCGATGAACATGCTGATAAAAAGCGGGATCCCCAGGTATTCGGAAAGAAGGCCTGCGCCATATCCGCCGATGGCGTAGAAGGCCGCGTGTCCCATGGAAATCTGGCCGCTGTAGCCGTAGAGCACATCCAGGCCGGAAGCGCTGATGGTGTAGATGGTGACAAAGCACGCAACCAGGCACATATAGGATGATCCGCCCAAAAGCACAGGCACCAGAAGGGCCACCACGACAGCGACCAGGCACTTCAGCAGATTTCCAGATAATTTCTTATTCTTCATATTGTCCTCCTGCCTGTCCTGTCAGATTATACATCCTGAATTGCCTGCTCGTTGAAGATACCCGTAGGCTTCACGAAGAGGAAGATGATCAGAATGATGTACGCAAACAAGTTCCGAAGCTCCGAAGAGATGTAGCCGGCCACCAGGGTTTCCAGAAGGCCCAGGAGAAGGCCGCCCACCATGGCGCCGTACATGTTTCCGTAGCCGCCCATGACTGCTCCGGCAAAACCCTTGGTTCCCAGCTTTGAGCCCAGGGTCACATAAACGCCGTACATGGGGCCGATGAAGATGCCGCCGATGGCCGCGATACCCGCCGCGATCCCCCAGGTGATGCCTGTATTTAAGGATACGTTGATCCCGCAGGATTCAGCCGCCATGGAATCCATGGCCGCGGCCCTCATGGAGGTGCCGATCCTGGTCTTTGTCATAAAGAAATGGAGCAGGATCATGCAGATCATGGAAGCTCCGATACATAACAGGGATTCCGGCTGCACGTTGACCCCCAGCACCGCCACAGAGTCTGTGCTGAACACGCTGGGGAAGTACTCCACCTTGGAGCTCCAGATGGCCTGGGCGCCATTCTGGAAGATATAGGATACGGCGATGGTGGCCAGAACGATATAAATGGCGTTTACATTCTTGTTGAGAAGCTTCCGGATGACTCCCTTTTCCAGAAGGAAGCCGATGATGAAGGCCACCGCCATGGTCAGAAGCAGCGCCACGATGTAAGGCAGCTTCAGGAAGCGGTAGAAAGTAAGGCCTAAGAACGCACCCACCGTCAGGATATCGCCCTGGGCGAAGGTCATCAGGCCGGAGGCCTTGTAAATCAGGCTGTAGCCCATGGAGATCAGGCTGTAGACGCCGCCCAGCGCAAGGCCCGTAATGATTAACTGTATCAGCATCCTCATACGCTGTCAGTTCTCCTTTCTGCTTCAATAAAAGCTATGGAGGCCGGACGGCCTCCATAGCGCTAGTGTCAGGCGTAATTGTGATTAGTATTCTCTTCCTGTCTCCGTCTTGTAAGCCTCGTAATCCTCTGCCAGCCAGTCAGAAAATTCTTTATTCTTACCATCACCGATGTAGATCCAGTCATTGGAGGTGTGGTATCCCTCGCGGGTGCCGTCGTCGTAGGTCAGAGGGCCGCCCAGGCCTTCCACCTTTACCTCGGGCATCGCGGCCACAATATCGTCAGACTCGTTGGAGCCGGCGATCTTGGTTGCTTCCCACATCACCATCATGGTGTCCCATACACGGTACACGACCTCGGTGGTGGGCATTTCGCCGTAGCGGTCCACATACATCTGAAGGACTTCTTTGATCTCGGGATCGTCGCAGCTTTCTACATCCTTGTAGATCACGTAGGGATAGGAAGCGGCGGTGTACTTGGCGTTGTCATCGCCCGCGATCTCAGCGTCTCTCATGGCCATGATCTCCTTGCTGAAGAGCACGCCCTTGTAGCCGCCCTGACGGAGCTGCTTTACGAAGGGACCGATATGCTCGCCGGAGCAGGTCATGTATACGCACTGAGGATCCTGAGCCACAATGCTGGCTACCTGAGCGGAGAAGTCGGTGTCAGTGGTCTGATAGCTCTCTCTGGTGAGGACCTCGATTCCGGCCTCGCCGCAGAGCTCTTCAAAAACGTCCGCTGTGGAAAGAGAAGCGTCGTCCTGGCCGTTTACGATTGCCACGGTGGTGTAGCCTGCCTCTTCAAGCATTGCCACGGTGTTGGTCGCCAGGTTCGCATTGTTTACGGTTGCGCGGAATACATAGGGCCAGTCCTCTGCCATCCAGGTGTTTGCGGTGCCGAGGCCCATCATGAACACGCCCGCGTCGTTGATCTGCTGTCCGGCAGCCAGGATCTCAGCGGAGTTTACGGAGCCGACGATGGCGTCCACATCCTCCTCAAGGAGTCTTGCCGCAACCTTTACGGCCTCCTCAGGGGAGCCCTGGGTGTCGTATACGATCTTCTCAATGGTGGCGCCGTTGAAGCCGCCCTGTTCATTGATGTAGTCGATGCACATATCCAGCGTATTGTTGGATTCGTTTCCTGCTACGGAGTTGGCGCCGGTGAGCTGAAGGAAGGTGCCGAGCTTGAAGGTTCCGCCTGTGCTTTCCCCGCCCTCTTCTCCGCCTCCGGTTTCGCCTTCGGCTACGGCGTCTGTGGTCTCGTCCTTACCGCCTCCGCCGCCGCAGGCCGCAAGAGACAGAAGCATAAGCGCCGCCAGAAAAAGTGCTGCTGCTTTTCTCAGTTTCATGTTTCTCATCCTCCTGTTTTACATATTTTTGTTGCCCCATAGGAATTGCTACATGAAAATTATACCTCAGCGCCTCTCATTGCACCTCGTTCAGAAACCACATGAAATTTCGCCAATTTTGTGTTCCGCGCACATTCTTTTTTGTGGAAACCCCACAATAATTCCTGTTTTTTTGTCTCACATCCTGTACCGCCCGCCGGATCCGCACAGCGCGTCCTGCTTCCCGGAGGCCGGTTTTTTCCAGGAAAAAAGACGGCCTCCGCCGGGGAAGCCGTCCTTTTTTGCATAAATATTCAGTATTATTTTCTGGAATCCTCGTAAGCCCGTTCCAGGTTCGCGAGGGCCGTTTTTGAGCCGTCGATCAGATAAGCGGGCTCTCCGCCCACGGAGATCATGTCCACACCCTTATCGATCCAGCGCTTTACGGACTCATAATCATAAGCGCCGATGGACACGCCCAGAAGGCGTCCCGCCGCCTTCACCTTGCGGCATACCTCGTCGATCTTTTCCATCACCTCGGGATGGGTAAACTCCGGCAGGTGGCCGAAGGCCCCGGAGAAATCGCAGGGTCCGATCACGAACACGTCCACGTCCGTGTTCTCCAGCAGGGTGTCGATGTTCTCATAGGCCGCCCTGGTCTCGATCTGGATCAGCTTCCAGATCTTATCGTTGATGGTCTTTACGTATTCGCCCGTATCGTCCAGGCCGTAGCGGACCGCGGCGCGGGGGCTGAAGCCCCGGATCCCCTTGGGCGGGTAGCAGCAGGCCTTCACCGCCAGCTCCACATCCTCCTTCGTGAAGATCATCGGGAAAATGATGCCCGTAGGGCCCATTTCCAGAATGGGCTTCACCTGGGCCGGATCAAGAACGGGCACCCGCACAAAGGTGGCCAGCTGCGGGCCCACTGCCCGGCAGGCCAGAAGGATGTCGCATACGTCGTGCTTGGTGAGCTGGGTATGCTCCATGTCGATCCAGAAATAGTCATAGCCGCAGTTTCCCAGGATCTCCGCGTTATGGGGATCCCCATTGGTGATGTGGGTGCCGAACAGCACCCTGCCGTCGGCGATCTTCTGTTTCCATCTGTCCATACGTTTTGCGCCTCCTACTTGTTTACCACGTTCACAGGACTTCCCTCCAGGAAGCTCTTTAAGTTGTTCACGGCAATATCCATCAGTCTCTGCCTGGATTCCCTGGGCGCCCAGGAGATATGGGGGGTGATCAGGCAGTTGGGCGCCGAAAGCAGAGGGTTGTCTCCCCTGATGGGCTCTGTGGATACCACGTCCAGCCCCGCCGCGTAAACCTTGCGGCTTCTTAAAGCGTCCGCCAGATCCTCCTCCACGATCAGAGGGCCTCTGGAATTGTTGATGATGATCACGCCGTCCTTCATTCTGGCGATGGTGTCTTTATTGATGATCCCCTCTGTGGAAGGGAACAGCGGGCAGTGGAGGGCGATTACGTCGGACTGGGCCAGGATCTCGTCCAGCTCA
>CALWAW010000128.1 GCA_944375845.1 uncultured Lachnospiraceae bacterium | reverse complement strand
TCTTCCTGCTCAGCGAGCTGGTAATAGCCATGTCTTATGCGCTCAAGATAACCCTCTTTGCATAGATTAGCTACATCGTAGTTGGTAAGTCCTTCGGCAACAAAATTAGCGGTTTTTGCAATACCGTTGTTGTCATTTATTACGTTTTTAATGGTTTCCCTTTTGTCCACTTGTTCACCAACTTTCAAGCCACAGCTTATTGATATTGTGTTCAGAAAATATTATGCCATAGAAGCGTTCCAATATCAACAATTTTTAAAACACAGATATAAGATGTTGTGAAATTAAAATTTGAAGCTTTATTGCAATATAACTTGAAATCTGCTAAAATATTTTTGGACGAGATGATATTGCTCCACGCTAAGGAAGGCACGTGCTGTCAACCCCGATAACAAAATGATAGCATTAGCCCATATAGGCAGGATAGTATAGGACCGCCAATAAAAACTGGCGGTCTTATTTTATTTCATAACGCTCCAATTACAGGGACTTGATTTTCTGGGATTTCGTGGGTATAATAATATCAAATTAAGATTTGGCAAATCGTGATTTGATAAATGGGAGGCGGGCGTATGTTTATTGGAAGAGAAAACGAGCTCAGATTTTTAGAAGATAAATATCATGAAAAAAAAGCTCAGCTGATTGTTCTTTATGGCCGCAGGCGTATCGGAAAAACCGAAACACTCAGAGAGTTTTGCAAGGGCAAACCACATCTATTTTTTTCCTGTACACAGAGTACAGACAGAGTGCAGCTTGCAAAATTTTCAAAACGAATTTTGCGGGAAGATATTCCGGCTAAGCAATATATTTCCGGATTTGCAGATTGGGAAAAGGCGTTTCGTGCGATTCTTGACCTTCCTTATGGAGACAAAAAAAAGTTAGTTGTTATAGATGAGTTTCCGTATATGTGCAAAGGAAATCGCAGTATTCCCTCTGTTCTGCAAAACCTTTGGGATATGGAATTTAAGGAAAGCAATGTAATGATTATATTGTGCGGCAGCGCAATGAGTTTTATTGAAAAAGAGCTGCTCGCAGAAAAGAATCCGTTATACGGCAGGGCAACAGGAATCTACAAAATGAATGAAATGGGATTTTATGATTCCGCAAGATTCTTCCCAGACTATCCGGAGGAGGAAAAAGTGCTGGCATACGCTGTTCTGGGCGGCGTTCCACACTATCTTAACCAGTTCAGTCCTGAGCTTTCTGTGGCAGAAAACATAAAACGAAATATCCTGACAAAGGGTTCTGTGCTATACAGTGAGGTGGAGTTCCTTCTTCATCAGGAGCTTCGTGAGACTTCGATTTACAATTCGATTATAGAGGCTGTCGCTCTTGGTAATACAAAGCTGAATGACATCAGCCAAAAATCACTGGTAGAAGATACTTCAAAAACCAGCGTATATCTGAAGAATCTGATCGAACTCGGAATTGTTAAACGTGAATTTTCGGTTGATGCCGGGACAAAAGAAAAAGCGAATACCAGTCGTGGACGATACAGGCTGACAGATAATTTCTTCCGCTTTTGGTATACCTTTGGATTTGCAAATCTTTCGCAGCTTGAGGACGGGGATGCAGAAGGCGTTTATGAGTATCTGGTGGCGCCGGCCCTGCACGAGTTTGCATCCCTTACATTTGAAGATGTCTGTAAAGAATTTGTGAGGGAGCTTCAGAAGAAAAACGCATTGCCGTTCCGTTATACCCAAATGGGACGCTGGACAGGGAGAACAACTGTCCGCGATCAGGAGGCGGAAAAGGGCTTTGGGATGGCGGAAACGGAGATTGACCTGCTCGCGATTGGAAGAGGAGCAAAGGAATACCTGGTCGGAGAATGTAAATTCAAACGAAGTCCGTTCTCTTATTCAGAATACCTTGATACAGTGGCAAAGCTTGCCCCTTTAAAGGAAAAAGCAAAATTCTGGTATGCTTTATTTTCTGAGTCCGGTTTTGATGAGAGAATTAAAGCAGAGGCCAGAAAGCTGGAAGAACTTTATCTTTACGACCTAAAAACAATTGTAAATTTAAAAAGATAAAATGCGGCAATGATGGACGGGGTCGTCTCAAATTACCGTTTTTCCCGGCTCCGCCTTTTGTCCCTTGCTGGCTTCTTTTGCCTTTGCTATAATAAACGGTAGAGATAAGGCCGATCAATCGGCCGTCAGCGGGAGGAGCGATCAGGGTGGGTATTACGAAAATCGTGATCACAGGCGGCCCCTGCGCCGGAAAATCAACGGCCATGAGCTGGGTACAGAATGCGTTCACCAACATGGGCTATACCGTTCTGTTTGTGCCGGAGACAGCCACAGAGCTGATCGGCGGGGGCGTGGCCCCATAGACCTGCGGCGCCAATGTGGATTATCAGAAATGTCAGATGCGCCTGCAGCTGGAGAAGGAGGCCGTGTTTGAGCAGGCCGCCGCTACGATGCCGTCGGAAAAGGTGCTGATCGTCTGTGACAGAGGCGCGCTGGATAATAAGGCATATATGGACGATGGGGAATTTGCCGCTGTTCTTTCTGACCTTGGAAAGAGCGAGGTGGAGCTTCGGGATGGATATGACGCCGTCTTTCACCTGGTGACGGCTGCGAAAGGCGCGAAAGCCTTTTACACCACAGCCAACAATGCCGCCCGCACGGAATCGCCGGAGGATGCAAAAGCCCTGGACGATAAGCTGTTATCCGCCTGGACGGGCCATCCCCATTTGCGTGTTATTGATAATTCCACTGACTTTGAAGATAAGATGAAGAGGCTTCTGGCGGAGATCTCAGCATTTCTCGGAGAGCCGGAGCCCTATGAGATTGAGCGCAAATTCTTGATTGAATATCCGGATATCCGCTGGCTGGAGAGCCTTCCGAACTGCCGGAGGGTAGAGATCATCCAAACCTATTTAAATTCGCCGGCCGGGGATGAAGTGCGGGTCAGGCAGCGGGGAGAAAACGGCAGCTATATTTACTTTCAGACGACGAAGCGGAAGGTGAGCGGCCTGAAGCGCGTCGAGATTGAGCGGCGGCTTTCCAAGGACGAGTATCTTAGGCTTTTGATGGATGCCGACACGTCCAGGCGGCAGATCCGCAAGACACGATACTGCCTTATCTACGAGAACCAATATTTTGAAATCGATCTGTATCCCTTTTGGCAGGACCGGGCCATCGCAGAGATCGAGCTGAGCGATGAAAACGCGCAGATCGTTTTTCCGAAGGAGCTTACGATCATCAAAGAAGTGACAGAGGATGAGAACTATAAAAATGCCTCTCTTGCGAAGAGAAGGAGTGAATAGGATGGAAGGAGCAGCAGGGATGACTATGAGACTAAAAAGCAGCTGCATCCGCTGCCTTCTGGACAAGCAGCCGGACCGGATTCCGGCGGAGGCTTCCGAGGAGCAGAAGGTGGAATGCCTTCAAAGGATTTTAAAAAGAATCGGGGAGGCGCGCGGAGAGGAGAGCGCTCCGGTGATCGTCCGGGACGTAGAACGAATCTTAAAAGAGATGTTCGGGAGCTCGTCTGATTTTACAGAGATCAAACGATATTATAATGAGATGATGCTTGAGAAGGCGCCCGGCCTTCGCCGGAAAATACAGGAGGCGGAGGCGCCCTTCCGTCTGGCCTTAAAATACGCCATGACCGGAAACTATATTGATTTCGGCGCCCGCCATCAGGTGGAGGATCACAAGCTGGAGGAGCTTCTTGAGGCGGCGCCTCAGGTAAAGCTTCCGGAATCGGTATGCCGGGAGCTGGAGGCGGATCTTGAGACGGCAAAAAGCGTGGTCTATCTTACGGACAACTGCGGGGAGATCGTGCTGGACAGGCTATTGATGGAGCAGATCAGGACCGGGTATCCGGACGCGGAGCTCACGGTCCTGGTGCGGGGCGAGGCCGTGGTCAACGACGCGGATATGGAGGACGCCAGGCAGACCGGGCTTCTGGAGCTGGGGCGCGTGCTGGGAAACGGGAACGGCATCGGCGGAACCTGGATGGAGGAGCTCTCAGAGGAGGCTCTTTGCGCACTGAAAAAGGCCGACGTGATCCTTTCCAAGGGCCAGGGAAATTTCGAGACCCTTCAAGGCTGCGGCCTTAATGTCTATTATCTGTTTATGTGCAAATGCGAGATGTTCACGGAACGGTTCGGCGTAAAGTTTTTTGACGGAGTGCTGGTCCGCGATCGGGCGCTTTGCGGGGAACCGTGACAGAGGGCGGCCCCTCAGGGCCGGCATCGTCCGCAGGGAGAATATCCCTGCTGTATGAGAAGCTCCCGGCTCCCGCTGTAATCCTGCCGGTTTTCTTCTTTGATGTCGGCGACGCCGGAGCAGGAGGGATCGTGGAACTTTCTGGTGTTGGTGTTGAGCACGTAAGAGCCCTGCTCGCCTCCGGAGGAGGGATCCTCTGAAGCGGCACGGGAGGCTCCGTCAGCGTAGTCGATATCCACGCCCGGCTGCACATTATAGCAGAAAACGTGGAACAGGATACCGGCACCGCCATCCTCCACGGATTCCGCTTCCATGCGGACGCCGGAGGCCAGCAGGTTTTCTCCCTCAAATACAGGCGTGATCCGGTAGAGCACATGGTTTCCGGTTTCTTTGATATAGTCGGCCACCATATTTTCAAAGGGGAGCATTCCCTCCACATTCATGTACCTGGTCCCGGTGATCAGGTTTTTTTCATTGGCGTTTTCACCGGTGAGCTGAAAGCCGATCAGATGACAGCGGTTATAGAGATACCTGCCGTCCACCCAGTCATATTTTACCGTGTGCCAGCCGGTGGGCTTTACCTGCCCGATGCTTCCACGCTCCTCGGTGGGCATCAGCTCCCTTCCCACGCAGGAGAGGGCTGCCGTGCACCTTCCCAGAGCGTCCAGTTCACCATAGCGCTCAAAAGCGTCGGGGACCAGGTCAGAATCGGAAAACAGGGGAATATTGTCGTTTATAATCGCGTAGGGCTCTCCCGAATACGCCGGAATGTCCGCGGCGGGCCCTGCAGAGTCCTCCGCTATGGAGGAGGCCGTGGGCGTTTCCGCTATGGCTCCGGAAAAGGGACCGCATCCGGAAAGCAGCAGGAAAAAGCTCAGGAAAAACAGGATCAAGCCGCGGAGCGCGCGGCTTTCATTCTTTTTCAGCATTTCACGTAGATCTCCTCAGTAAGGGTATCGTGGGAATAGCCGGGAAAATCACAGGAGCCTGAAAGCCGCCACCCCTTCGCAAGATCGATGGGAAAGATCAGGTCAGAGGGGTAGCGCCTGTTCCAGCGGTAAAGGACGATCCGGATGATGGAAAGTCCGGAAAGAGAAGCAGGCTTCCCCTCCCAGAAGCAGCAGTCATTTTCACCGGCGGCCGATAGAAAATCCCCGGCGCAGACGACGCCCGCCGGAAGGGGGGCCGCGAACAGGGAAGCGGAATCAGGATGGATCCGCAGAGCCTTTCCGTAATGGGATAAAAGCCGGGCGCTTAAAAGGCGGTCGCTGCTTTGCCGCCGCCCGTTGAAGGAGATTCCCATCCGGTCGTCGGCGCAGGCGATCAGAATCATCAGCCGGGAACGGCCATATCGGGCCAGGTAAGGATCAGCTCAGAAAGCTCCGTATCATAGTCGCCCATGATATCCTCACTGCGTCCCGTATGGTAAACGTTGGTATCCACACCGAAGGCCTCTCCATCCTGAAACTCCCAGATGTGGTAGCGCAGGCCCCGGAACTGGAAATCCAGGCTCCCGCAGCCGTCCTCCTCCGTATACTCGAACTGGATGCGCTTCGCCTCCAGCGCCTTTTGGATTTTTGGCATCCGCATGACAGCACCCCCTGTAAGCCCGGGCGCCAGCGCCCGGTATCTTTCTCAAGTATAGGCCATTGAGGAGGGTTTTTCAAGAGGCAGGTTGACCGGCGCCGGGGCCTATGATATGCTTAAATTAAAGAAAAACGGAAGGGGGAGGCTTATGGGAATCAAAAAACGGCTGCGGGAAAAGGCAGGCGGAACCCTCAGGGTCTGGCGGGGAAGGGTCAGCCTGGTTATGATCTGGTGCGCCGGGATTCTTGGGGCACTGGGCGTTATTTGTGAGAGAAGAGCCGCCATCAGCAGGGAAACGGCCATGATCCTGTTGGCTGTGTGGATCTTTCTGGATATGGTGATCTTTGCTGTAGAAATGAACCTTTTGCGCTGCCCGAACTGCGGAAAGAGGGGCCTCCCGCCCCGGTGGAGCAGGGGAAGCGTCAGCCATTGCTCCTCCTGCGGAAGGAACATCCGCTGGCAGTAGCCGCGCCAAAAAGAGGTTGACAAAGGAAAGAACCGTTTATATAATGAAAAAGTAATCATAAATCACAAACCTGTGACGGAGAGAAGTAACCAGTACATGGAACTTCCAGCGAGTCCCGGAGGGTGCGAGCGGGGCAGGGAACGGCTGGCGAATGGACTTCGGAGGGCGGACCGAAAGGCGTATTGCCAAGTAGGGACCGACGGGTATCCCACCCGTTATCCACCGGGACGCGTATAGATGGTAGTACGTGACAGCGAGAGGGCGTTCATACGCCAATTTGGGTGGTATCGCAGAAGCAGAGGCTTTTGTCCCATGTGGGGCAGAGGTCTTTTTTATTTTCAGGGAGCGCAGCTTACAGCCGTGACGGAAAACAGCGGGCCATCAGCCACCCCGACAGAAATGGAGGATATGATTATGAAGAAAAAAGGATTTGTGAAGGCAGCGGCAGTAATTCTTTCCATGGCAATGCTTCTTGGGGGCTGCGGGAGCGCAGGCGGCGGGAAAGAAACCACCGGGGCTGTGGACGTGACAGAGGGAAAGACCACCGGCGCCGGCGAGACCATCAAGGTGGCCGTCGTCAAGCAGATGGATCACGCCTCCCTGGACGAGATCGCGGACGCGGTGACGGCAGAGCTTGATGCGATCGCGGCGCAGGAAGGAACCACGATTGAATATGAGGTTTATTCCGGTCAGAACGATCAGAGCACCTTAAAGCAGATCGGCGACCAGGCCATTGCGGAGGATGCGGACGTGATCATCCCCATCGCCACCCTGTCAGCCCAGGTGATGGCGGTGTGCGCGGAGGAGAGCGAAACGCCCGTGGTCTACGCGGCGATCTCCGACCCCGAGGCGGCCGAGATGACCGGAATCGATTATGTGACCGGCACCAGCGACGCGCTGAATACAGAGTTTATCATGGATATGATTTTTAAGCAGAATCCCGACGCCAAAAAGATCGGCCTGCTCTACTCCCTTTCCGAGGCAAATTCCGCAAAGCCCATCGAGGAGGCCAAGGCCTATCTGGACAGCAAGGGCATCGGGTATGTGGAGGCTACGGGCAACACCAACGACGAGGTGATCGCGGCGGCCAGCGTTTTGATCTCGGAAGATGTGGACGCGGTGTTTACGCCCACTGACAACATCGTGATGGCGGCGGAGCTTGCCATTGCCGATTCCTTCGCCGACGCGGGGATTCCCCATTACACCGGGGCCGACTCCTTCGTACGAAACGGCGCCTTTGCCACCTGCGGCGTCAACTATACCGGGCTGGGGACTGAGACTGCGGACCTGGCCTATAAGGCGGTGACCGAGGGCATGGAGGGCCTTGAGGATTACTACACCATGGACGGCGGGATCATCACGGTGAACACCGAGACGGCGGATAAGCTGGGAATCGACACATCTGTCTTTGCGGACATGGGAGAGGTGGTCGAGGTGACCACCACAGAAGAATAACAGGAGAGTGAACAGACATGCTTTTTATCGCGCAGACGGCCCTGGAGCTGGGCTTCATGTACGCGCTGGTGTCCATGGCCCTGTATTTAAGCTACCGGGTGCTGGATATCGCGGATCTTTCCACCGACGGCACCTTTGTGCTGGGAATGGCCGTTTCGGTTTCCCTGGCGGCGGCGGGGCATCCCATCCTTGCCATTCCGGCGGCCATGGCCGCCGGGGCCTGCGCCGGGTTTGTGACGGCCTTCCTCCAGACAAAGCTGGGGGTGCCCTCCATTCTGGCGGGAATCGTCACCAACACGGGGCTTTACACCATCAACCTTATGGCCATGGGCTGGAGCTCCAACGTGAATTTGCTTAAGCAGGAGACGATTTTTACAAAATTCCGGGCCTTAAATGAGTTCGGCGGCTGGTACGAGTTCGTGCTGGCGGCCCTTATCACCGTAGCGGCGGGAGCGGTTCTGATCTGGTTCCTCAAGACCAGGCTGGGCCTTTCCATCCGGGCCACAGGCGACAACCGGGATATGGTGAAGGCCTCCTCGGTAAACCCGGTGCTCACGGTTACGGTGGGGCTTTGCGTATCCAACGCCCTCACCGGACTGGCGGGAGCCGTGGTGGGACAGATGCAGAAATCGGCGGACATCAACAGCGGAACGGGCATCGTGGTCATCGGCCTGGCCTGCCTCATCATCGGAGAGACCGTGGTGGGAAAGGGAAGCGGCCTGCGGGGCGTATTGGCGGTGATCCTGGGAAGCGTGATTTACCGCTTCCTCTACGCGATGATTTTAAAAACCTCCATCGTCCCCATCGAGTGTCTGAAGCTGGTGACGGCGGTGATCGTGGGCCTCGCCATCGCGGCTCCCGCCTTAAAGGCGTATTTTTCCCTTCAGAAGCGGAAAATAGCCGCTTCCAGAAAGAAAGGGGGAAAATAGGATGCTGTATTTAGAGCATGTGTCAAAAACCTTCAATCCCGGCACGGTCAACGAAAAAAAGGCCCTTACGGACTTGTCTCTCCACCTTGCGCCGGGGGATTTTGTGACCATCGTGGGCTCCAACGGGGCGGGAAAATCCACGCTGTTCAACGCGGTGGCGGGAAACTTTTATGTGGACGAGGGTTCCATCCGCCTGGACGGACGGGACATCACCTACATGCAGGAATATAAGCGCAGCCGAAACATCGGAAGGCTGTTCCAGGATCCCTTAAAGGGCACGGCGCCCCACATGACCATAGAGGAGAACCTGTCTCTGGCGTATCTGCGAAGCTCCAGGGGACACGCTCCCTTCAGCAGGATTTCCAAAAAGGACCGGGAGCTGTTTAAGGAAAAGCTCTCCCTCCTGGATATGGGGCTTGAGGACCGGATGAGTCAGCCGGTGGGCCTTCTTTCCGGCGGACAGCGCCAGGCCCTCACCCTTCTCATGGCCACCATCGTGCCGCCCAGGCTGCTTCTTCTGGACGAGCATACGGCGGCCCTGGATCCGGCGGCGGCGGAAAAGGTGCTGAAGCTCACCGAAGAGATCGTCGGAGAGCACAAGATCACCTGCATGATGGTCACCCACAATATGCACCAGGCCCTTTCGGTGGGAAACAGGACGCTGATGATGGAGGGCGGCTCCATTGTGCTGGATATTTCCGGGCCGGAGCGGGAGAGCATGACGGTGCGGGAGCTCATCGGCCGGTTCCGCGCCGGTACAGGAAAGGATCTGGATAACGACAGGATCCTCCTTTCCTGATCCGGGATTGCAAAATGAGAACGGGCGAGTTATAATAATGCAGATAAGAGAATATTTAAACGCTGATTGACAGCAGATGGGAGAAGAGCCATGGAGAAGAAAAGCATTGACTGGGCAAATCTGGGGTTTGCCTATATGGAAACCGATAAGCGGTATGTTTCTTATTATAAGGACGGAGCCTGGGACGAGGGAGCGCTGATCTCCGATCCCAGCGTGACCATGAGCGAGTGCGCCTGCGTGCTGCAATATGCCCAGACCTGCTTCGAGGGCCTCAAGGCTTACACCACGGAGGACGGCCATATCGTCACCTTCCGTCCCGATATGAACGGGGAGCGGATGGAGGCCTCCGCCGCCAGGCTCGAGATGCCCGCCTTCCCCAAGGAGCGGTTTGTGGAGGCCGTCGCCCGGGTGGTGAAGGCCAACGCCGCCTACGTGCCGCCCTACGGCTCCGGCGCGACCCTTTATATCCGTCCCTTCATGTACGGGAAAAACGCGGTGATCGGCGTAAAGCCGGCGGATGAGTTCGAGTTCCGGATCTTCTGCACGCCGGTGGGCCCTTACTTCAAGGGCGGGATCAAGCCCCTCACTATCTGCGTCAGCGATTTCGACCGGGCGGCGCCCCACGGCACCGGCCATATCAAGGCGGGCCTCAACTACGCCATGAGCCTGCACGCCATCGTGACCGCCCACAAGGCGGGCTTTGACGAGAATATGGACTTAGCCCCCGGCACCAGAACTAAGGTGGAGGAGACCGGCGGCGCCAACTTCCTGTTTGTAACGAAGGACAATACGGTGGTAACGCCCAAATCGGACAGCATCCTGCCTTCCATCACCCGCCGCTCCCTGGTTCATGTGGCGAAGGAGTATCTGGGCCTTAAGGTGGAGGAGCGCGAGGTGTATTTCGACGAAGTCAAGGACTTCGCGGAGTGCGGCCTGTGCGGAACCGCCGCGGTGATCTCCCCCGTGGGCAAGATCGTGGATCACGGAAAGGAAATCTGCCTGCCCAGCGGCATGAGCGAGATGGGCCCTGTGACCAAGAAGCTCTACGAGACTCTGACCGGCATCCAGATGGGCCGCATCCAGGCGCCCGAGGGCTGGATCCAGGTGATCGAATAAAAAACAAAAGACGGAAGGCTGCGCGGACAGGCGCAGCCTTTTCAGATCAGAAAGGAGCGTAAAATGATCAGTAAGGATATGAAGGTCAGCCAGCTTTTAAAGGAATATGAGGAGGCAGGCCCCCTTTTAGCCCAGGCGGGGCTCGCCTGCGTAGGCTGCGCGGCGGCTGAGGGCGAGACCATTGAGGAGGCGGCCCTGGAGCACGGGCTGGATCCTGTGCTTCTGGTGCGGAAGCTGAACCTGCATCTGCTTCATCAGATCGGATAAAATAAAAAATCCGGGCAGGGCCCGGACAGAGGAGTGGCCGGCGCCTGGCGCCGGCCATGAGTATGAAAAAGATTATCTATATAAATGGAAATTGTTGTTAGGCGAAGCTGATAACCATTCGCGCGCGATGTACTCTGTCATCAACTTCATTTATGTTATGGCTTAAGTATAGAGGATAATTGTGACAAGAGTTTGTATGGTCTCTAAAAAAATCATGAAAATTATTAGGGAATTATTTAGTTTCCCTTAGAGCTTAGAGGATTGCCGCCGTTTTCCCAGAAGGGGTTGTTATCGGGAGCGGGCTTCCCCTCTCTGTTTCGCCCGCCCTCCGGCCGGCGGTTCTTAAGCGCACCAGGACGGCAGGGGAGGCCCCGTCCGATGCTTTCGCCTTCTGCGGGATGTTTCCCGGAGGTGGAAATCTTGTTTTTCATGGCTGTCCCTCGCTTTCTGTCCTCAGTATGCGCAGGATAAGAAAAAATATACGCGTTGAGAATAAAAGATATAACTAATAGGTATGGAAATATAGGGGGAATATAACAAAAAACAGGGAACAGCCGTTGAAATTCAGGAAACGGTGTGATATTATGGGGATAATCACGAAACAGAAACCAGGTGGTAACATGACGAAAAAGGAGGATACCATGAGCAGAGCCGTATTCTCATTGTTGGTGGAAAACACATCCGGCGTGCTGAGCCGGATTTCCGGGCTGTTCAGCCGCAGAGGCTATAACATCGACAGCCTGACCGTGGGGGAGACGGAAAACCCCCTTTATTCCAGAATGACCGTGGTGGCCAGGGGCGACGACGATATCCTTGAGCAGATCCAGAAGCAGCTGGCCAAGCTGGTGGATGTGATTGAGATCACAGAGCTCAAATCCCACACCACTTCCGTGTGCAGGGAGCTGATTCTTTTAAAGCTGGAGGTAAAGCCCGAGGAGCGCGAAAAGCTGCTCTCCGTGGTCAACATTTTCCGGGCCAAGGTCATCGACGTGGCAGAGGATTCCATGATCGTGGAGCTCACCGGAAACCAGTCCAAGGTGGAGGCCTTTGTGCGCCTGGTTCAGGATTTTACGATCAGGGAAATGGCAAGGACAGGTCTTACGGGCCTCAGCAGAGGAACCGTATAACCATAGAAGCAAGCACAATTTTTTAACGATATGGAGGAACAAGGTTATGGCAAAGATTTATTATCAGGAAGACTGCAACCTGTCTCTGCTGGAGGGCAAGACCATCGCCGTGATCGGCTATGGCAGCCAGGGACACGCCCACGCGCTCAACGCGAAGGAGTCCGGATGCCACGTGATCATCGGCCTTTACGAGGGAAGCAGATCCTGGGCAAAGGCAGAGGCTCAGGGCTTTGAGGTGTACACTGCGGCCGAGGCGGCCAAAAAGGCTGACATCATCATGATCCTCATCAACGACGAGAAGCAGGCCAAGATGTACAAAGAGTCCATCGAGCCCAATCTGGAGCCCGGCAACATGCTGATGTTCGCCCATGGTTTTGCCATCCACTTCGGGCAGATCGTTCCGCCCAAGGATGTGGACGTGACCATGATCGCGCCTAAGGGCCCCGGCCACACCGTAAGAAGTGAGTACCAGGCCGGAAAAGGCGTTCCCTGCCTGATCGCCGTCCATCAGGACGCCACCGGAAAGGCACATGATCTGGCGCTGGCATACGCCCTGGCCATCGGCGGCGCAAGGGCCGGCGTCCTTCAGACCACCTTCCGCGAGGAGACCGAGACCGATCTGTTCGGCGAGCAGGCGGTGCTCTGCGGCGGCGTGACCGCCCTGATGAAGGCAGGCTTCGAGACTCTGGTGGAGGCAGGCTACGAGCCCGAGAGCGCATACTTTGAGTGCATCCACGAGATGAAGCTGATTGTGGATCTGATCTACGAGAGCGGCTTTGCCGGAATGAGATATTCCATCTCCAACACGGCCGAGTACGGCGATTATATCACCGGCCCCAAGATCGTCACCGACGAGACCAAGAAGGCCATGAAGAAGATCCTCTCCGATATTCAGGATGGAACCTTTGCCAAGGACTGGCTCACGGAGAACCAGGTGGGCGCGCCTCATTTCATGGCAATGAGAAAGAGAGAGGCGAACCATCAGTTAGAGGCTGTCGGCAAAGAGCTCCGCAAGCTCTACAGCTGGAACGACAGCTCCAAGCTGATCGACAACTAGGAAAAACGCGGGCCGCGGGCCTGCTGCGAGCAGAAGGGGTATGGATTGTCCGTGCCCCTTTTTTCGCATACGGGATTTCGCGTGAGATTTAACGGGAGGGATGAAATGTCTGCAATCATGGAAGTAATCCACGGCCTGCCGTCAGGCGCCGCAGGCGTATTCGGGGTTCTGACGCTGGTCATTGCCCTGCTTCAGTGTTTCATGGGCTATAAGCTTTTAAAGCTCTGGGTGACCCTTGCGGGCGCCGCCATCGGCGTCATCATCGGCATCATCGTGGGAAATGTTTTTATAAAGAACGCCACCGCCACAACGGTTCTGGCGCTGGTGCTTCTGCTGGTGGGAGGCTTTCTGGCCTTCAAGGTTTACAAGGCGGGCGTGTTCCTGCTCTGCGGCCTGACGGTCTACGTCCTGGTGATGGGGATCCTGATGTCGGCCGCGGGAACAGACGCGGTGTGGTGGATGGAGGTGATTTCCATCATCGCCGGCATCGTGGCGGGCATATTGGGCGTGAAATTCATGCGGGTGTTCATCATCCTGTCCACGGCCATTCCCAACGGCCTCAGCGCCGGCGCCAGCCTGATGACCATGTTAAAGATCACCGGCCAGGTGCAGATCGTGATTGTGGGCGTTGTGCTGGCGGCCCTCGGCACGCTGGTACAGTTCGTCACAACAAAAGAGAAGGAATAGCTTTAAAGCAGCAAAAACGGGCGTCCCGCGGGATGCCCGTTTTTTTTTCTAAAACCTTAACCGGAACCGGATCACATGGCCGCGCACATTCTGCACGGCAAGCTCGCTCTTATGCTTTTCGGCGATGGCCTTAGCCAGAGAAAGGCCGATGCCAAAGCCGCTGCCGCTGGTCCGGGCCCTGTCGGAGCGGTAAAAGCGGTCAAAGAGCCGGTCAAGCTCCAGAAGCCCCACGGCATGATAAGAGTTGTCGATGATAAGGACGGGATGCTTTCCCGGCTGGAGGTTCACGGAAATGGTCCCGCCGGGATCGCGGTACTTGACCGCGTTGTCCATAAGGACAGAGACCAGCTGGCGGATGGAGCCCTCGTCTCCCGTGATGGTCACGCCGGAGGGGATGGCTGTGTTTAAGGTGTTCCCCTGCCTGGAAACGGCGGTGGAAAAGGCGAGGACGGTCTCCGAGACTGCGTCGCTTAAGGAAAAGGGAAGGAATTCCAGGCGGGTCCGGTCCTCGTCCATCCGGGCCAGCGCCACCAGGCGGTTTACAAGCTCCGTCATGATTCCGGTTTCATCCCGGATATCCTCCAGCCATTCGCTGGGGCCGGTTTCGGACTCCAGAATATCCAGGTTGGTGCGGATCAGGGTCAGCGGGGTTTTCAGCTCGTGGTTGGCGTTGGTGATGAATTCCTTTTGCTTTTCGTAGCTTTCCGCCGTGGGCCGGACCGCCCTTTTTGAGATGAGGATCACCAGAATCAGTACGATCAGGCTTCCGGCGGCAAACACGGCGGCCGCCGCCAGAAAGAACCGGGAAGTGTTGGCCCTGGCGTCTGTGCCGCTTATGAATACCGCGGCGCGTCCCCCGGAGGTGTCGTAGAGCTTGTAACGGAAATCGCCGATCCATCCCCGTTCTTTTCCCTTATCCAGGGCGGTCTCTCCGTATTCCTCCGACTGCTCCCCGGATAAAGCGGATCTCCACAGGCGCGCCCAGGGCCGCCAGCTTCTTCCGGATGTTGGAGATGTGGACCCACACGACGCTCACATCCGCCTCGCTGTTCCAGCCCCAGATATGGGACATGAATTCCTCGGTGGTTACGATAAAGCTGGAGCGCTCCATGAGCATTTCCATGATCTGGAATTCCCGCCCGCTTAAGGCGCAGGAGGAATCTCCCAGGGAGAGCTCATAGGTGGAGCGGTTCAGCGTAAGGCCGCAGGCCGACAGAAGATCCGGCACATAATTATCCTTGCGCCGGAGCATGGCCCGGACCCTCGCCAGAAGCTCCGCGGTGGAGAAGGGCTTGGGGAGATAGTCGTCAGCGCCGGCGTCAAGGCCCTCCACCCGCTGGCTCACCTCCGTCCTGGCGGTCAGAAACAGGGCGGGCGTGGTGACGCCCCGTTCCCGGAGCTTTTTCAGCACGGCGAGGGCGTCCATGCCGGGCATCATAATATCAAGGATCAGGCCGTCGTATTCCTCTGTTTCGCTGTAAGAAAGGGCGTCGCTTCCGTTGGAGACGGCGTCCACAATGTACTGGTTCGATTCAAAGATATGACGGAGGGATTTTAAAAGCTTCGGGTCGTCCTCCGCGATCAAAAGCCGCATAGCGCAGGGCTCCTTCCTGATGGTTTCTTTCCTGTAATATAACACAAGAGGCTAAAGGAGAACTAAAGGACTCAGAAGGCCTTCCCGTAAAAATGCCTGTAAAACTTAATGAACATATCCAGCGCCTTGGAATGGAAGCTCTGGCTGTTGGACACGAAGCCGATGGTCCGGCGGGGAATGGGCGGATCCATGGGGATCTCCACAAAGACGCCGGACTGAAGCTCGTCCTCCACAAAATTTTTGATGACGCAGCCTGCCCCCAGGCCGATGCGGGCAAAGTCGATCAGCAGATCCATGGTGGACACCTCCAGAAGGTGCACCGGTTCAATGTGGCGCTCCCGCAGGTAGTCGTCGATGTGGGTGCGGCTCACATTCCCCTTTTCCAGCATCAGAATGGTGCCGCTTCTGAAAATATCGGTCTGGGAGCGGCCCTCCCTGAGCTGCATATTGGTCAGATAAGAGGGGGTGGCGATAAAGGTATCCTCAATATCCATCACCTTGTCATAGGTGATGTTTTTTTTGTGGACCGGCTCCGCCGTGAGCCCTAAGTCGATCTGCTGGCGGTCCAGAAGATCCAGGGTCTCCTGGGTGGACTGGCTGTGAATCGTAAATTTCACATGGGGATAGCGAGCCACGAACTCCTTGAGGCAGGGGAGCAGCACGTACTTGCAAAGCACAGTGCTGACGCCGATGCGGATATGGCCCACGCCCAGCTCCGTCATCCGCTTAAGCTCGTCCTCGCCCCGGTCCAGAAGCTCAAAGGCGGCGCGGACATGGTCGAAAAGCAGCTCTCCCTCCTCCGTCAGCTGCACTCCCCGGGAGTTCCGGATAAAGAGAGGGATTGAAAGGCTGTCCTCCAGCCTGCCGATGGCCTTGCTGATGGCCGGCTGGCTGATATAAAGGTTTTTGGCGGCCCGGGAAATATTCCCGGCCTGGGCCACCTCGTAAAAAATCCGGTATAAAGAAAGGTTCTGATCCATGGCGTCCTCCTTTTACAGTATGACCACAGTATACTATAACTTGAGTTCATAGTAAACATTAAATATTTGTATTTCAATTATAATACGGGAGGTGCTATAATTGGCACAGTAAAAGAGAACCCATGGGGGAAAACAAGGAGGAAAATAACATGGGAATGACAATGACGCAGAAGATCCTGGCCGCCCACGCGGGACTGGACTCGGTGGAAGCCGGGCAGCTCATCGAGGCGCAGCTTGATCTTGTGCTGGGAAACGATATCACCTCTCCGGTGGCAATCCACGAGATGGACGGAAAGATGAAAGACGCTTCCGTTTTCGATAAAGACAAGGTCGCCCTTGTGCTGGATCACTTTGTACCCAACAAGGACATCAAATCGGCGGAGCACTGCAAGTGTGTCCGGGAGTTCGCGGCCCGCCATGAAATCACCAATTTCTTCGACGTGGGCGAAATGGGCATTGAGCACGCCCTTCTCCCTGAAAAAGGACTGGTGGTGGCCGGAGACGTGGTGATCGGAGCCGATTCCCATACCTGCACCTACGGCGCCCTGGGGGCCTTCTCCACCGGCGTGGGAAGCACCGACATGGCGGCGGGCATGGCCACGGGAAAGGCCTGGTTCAAGGTGCCCTCGGCCATTAAGATCGAGCTTTCCGGAAAGCTTCAGAAATGGGTCAGCGGGAAAGACGTGATTCTCCATATCATCGGCATGATCGGCGTGGACGGTGCATTATACCAGTCCATGGAGTTTACCGGCGACGGCGTGGCGTCCCTGTCCATGGACGACCGGTTCACCATCGCCAACATGGCCATCGAGGCCGGTGGAAAGAACGGGATTTTCCCGGTGGACGAGGCGGCCATCCAGTATATGAAAGAGCACTCCATGAGACCCTTTAAGATCTACGAGGCCGACGAGGATGCCAAGTACGCCAGGGAGATCCGCCTGGATCTTTCCAGCATCCGTCCCACGGTGGCCTTCCCCCATCTTCCTGAAAATACCAGGACCATCGACGAGGTGGGAGACGTAGCGATCGATCAGGTGGTGATCGGCTCCTGCACCAACGGGCGCATTGAGGATCTGCGCACGGCGGCGGCCGTCCTTGCGGGCCGCAAGGTGAAGAAGGGGCTTCGGGCCATTGTGATCCCGGCTACCCAGAAGATTTATCTGCAGGCCATGGAGGAGGGGCTTTTAAAGACCTTCATCGAAGCGGGAGCCGTGGTGAGCACGCCCACCTGCGGGCCCTGCCTGGGCGGCTATATGGGCATCCTGGCCGAGGGAGAGCGGTGCGTGTCCACCACCAACAGGAACTTTGTGGGCCGCATGGGCCATGTGAAATCAGAGGTTTATCTGGCAAGCCCCGCAGTGGCGGCGGCCAGCGCGGTGACCGGAAAGATCTCCGGCCCGGAAGAGCTGGGGCTCTAGGAAGGAGAGTATGGAATGAAAGCCCACGGAACAGTATTTAAATATGGAGACAATGTGGATACGGACGTGATCATCCCTGCCAGATACCTGAATTCATCGGATCCGGCGGAGCTGGCCACCCACTGCATGGAGGATATTGACAAGGATTTTGTAAAGAAGGTGAAAAAGGGCGACATCATCGTGGCCCATAAGAATTTCGGCTGCGGCTCCTCCAGGGAGCACGCGCCCATTGCCATCAAGGCGGCGGGCGTAAGCTGCGTGATCGCCGAGACCTTCGCCAGAATCTTTTACCGCAACGCCATTAACATCGGCCTTCCCATCATCGAGTGCCCCGAGGCCTCAGAGGGAATTCAGGACGGCGACGAGGTGGAGGTTGATTTCGACAGCGGCATGATCTATAATAAGACCCGGAATACCCAGTTTAAGGGACAGGCGTTTCCGGAGTTTATGCAGAAGATCATCAGGGCTGAGGGACTGATGAACTATATCAATGAAAGCCGAAAATAACAGCCTTTAAACAGGGCCCGCGGAAATTCCGCGGGTCCTTTTATTGAGAAGGGGAGGCGGCACTATGGCAGGAAAGACAGGAAAGACCAACGCGATGCGGATGCTGGAGACGGCGGGGATCCCATACCGCGTCATGGAGTATGAGGTGGACGAGAACGATCTGAGCGGGGCCCATGTGGCCGCGGTGCTGGGGGAGGATCCCGACCGGATCTTCAAGACGCTGGTGGCCCGTGGGGAAAAAAGGGGGCCGCTGGTGTTCTGCATTCCCGTCTGCGAGGAGCTGGATCTTAAGAAGGCGGCCCAGGCGGCGGGGGATAAGCGGGTGGAGCTGATTCACGTGAAGGAGCTTTTAGGCCTCACCGGCTACATCCGCGGCGGCTGCTCCCCGGTGGGGATGAAAAAGCGGTTCCCGACTTATATAGAAGAAACGGCGGTGCTCTTCGACGAGATCGCCGTCAGCGGCGGCGTCAGGGGCTGTCAGCTCTTCGTGAGCCCTGAAAAGCTGGCGGATCTGTTGGAGGCGGAATTTGCCGGCCTGGTACGGGAATAGAAAAATAAAAACACGGGTGACAAAAGAAAGACGCTGTGATATGATGAAGGCTGTAAATCAGGAGACAGATTTCGACCATAAGAAAGGAAGGGCGTATGTCTGAATTATTATATGGAAGCACCAGAGGCGGAGAGAGGAAGGTCACGGCCTCTCAGGCCATCTTAAAGGGGCTGGCCGATGACGGCGGCCTGTTTGTGCCGGAGCGCATTCCGGCCCTCCCCCTCTCCATGGGAGAGCTTTCCCGGCTTTCCTATCAGGAGACGGCCTACGCGGTAATGAAGGAATTCCTCACGGACTTTACGGAGGAGGAGCTTAAGTCCTGCATTGCCCGCGCTTATGACGATAAATTCGACGTAAAGGAGATCGCGCCCGTCCGCGAGGCCGACGGGGCGTACTATCTGGAGCTGTTCCACGGCGCCACCATCGCCTTCAAGGATATGGCGCTTTCGATTCTGCCCCATCTGATGGTGACGGCCGCGAAAAAGAACCGGGTCTCCAACGAGATCGTGATTCTCACGGCCACCTCGGGCGATACGGGGAAGGCGGCTCTGGCCGGGTTCGCCGACGTCCCGGGAACAAAAATCATTGTGTTTTATCCCAGGGACGGGGTCAGCCCTATCCAGAAGCGGCAGATGGTGACCCAGAAGGGAGAAAACACCCTGGTGGTGGGAATCCACGGGAACTTTGACGACGCCCAGAGCGGAGTCAAGGCCATGTTCGGGGACCGCGCCCTGGAAAAGGAGCTGGCGGAAAAGGGCTTTCAGCTCTCGTCGGCCAACTCCATCAACATCGGGCGTCTGGTGCCCCAGATCGTCTATTACGCCTATGCCTACGGACAGCTTTTGAAAAGCGGCGCCATTTCCGACGGGGAAGAGATCAACGTGACGGTCCCCACCGGAAATTTCGGCAATATCCTGGCGGCTTATTACGCCAAGCGGGCGGGGGTGCCCATCGGGAAGCTGATCTGCGCCTCCAACGAAAACAAGGTGCTGTTCGACTTTTTCAGGACGGGGATCTACGACAGGAACCGGGAATTCATCCTCACCAGTTCCCCCTCCATGGATATTCTGATCTCAAGCAACCTGGAGAGGCTGATCTATCAGATCGCCGGCTGCGACAGCGAAACGGACGCGGCCCTGATGAAGGAGCTTTCCGAGACGGGGCGCTATCAGATCACGCCCGCCATGGAAGCGGCACTGGGCGATTTTTACGGCGGCTACGCCTCTGAGGCCGAGACGGCGGCGGAGATCTCCAGGCTCTATGAGAAGACCGGCTATGTGATCGACCCCCACACGGCGGTGGCCTCCCATGTGTACCGCGCCTACCGGGCGCAGACGGGGGATAC
Organism: uncultured Lachnospiraceae bacterium; assembly: GCA_944375845.1. Taxonomy (GTDB): domain Bacteria; phylum Bacillota; class Clostridia; order Lachnospirales; family Lachnospiraceae; genus Lientehia. The sequence goes on along the minus strand of CALWAW010000128.1, from coordinate 5,139 downwards.
CAGGAAAACGGTGATCGCCTCCACGGCCAGCCCCTATAAGTTTACGAGAAGTGTCATGAAGGCCATCGATCCGAAATATGATGAAATGGAGGATTTCTCCCTGATCGACGTGCTCTCTGCCCTTTCAGGAACGGCAGTTCCGGCGGCCATCGAGGAGATCCGGAGCGCTCCTGTGCGCCATAAGGGCCAGTGCGAGATCGGGGAGATGGAAAATGTGGTAAAAGCGTTCCTGAAAATCTAAAAAAATTGTCATATTTTGTTAAGGACGAATTAAAAAATCTGTGTTATAGTAAGGAAGATCAAATTACAGAAAAGAGGAGAAATTATGGCGCAGGAGGGAAAGGAAAGAAGGCCTGAGGATATGGGGCTTTCCCACAGACCCCCCAAAGATACGCAGGAGGGCGGAGATACCGGAAAGCGCATGGTATCCTCCAGGGAACGAAGAAGGCGGATGCAGATTCCAAAGTCCGTGGCCGAGAAGGCGGCGGGAGCAAAGGCCGCCGGGAGAAAAACAGGGGATATGAAGGAGATCCGGCTTCCCGAGGCCCAGGAGCCTTTGAGGGAGGAGCCGAAGCTCCAGGCAGAGGCGAAGGCGCCGGAGGCTGAACCGAAGCTCCGGACAGAGCGCAGGGTGCCGGAGGCTGAACCGAAGATCTGGACGGAGTCCGGGGCCTCGGAACGGAAACCGGCTGCCGATACAGAGGGGGAGAAGCCCCTGTACAGAGCGCCCCGCAGGTCGGCGCCTGCCAGGGAGCCTGAAATCTGGACTGACGAGCCCGCAAAAAGGGAGCCTCAGGGAAAAAGCCGGGAACCGGAGCTTTGGGATGACGAGATCCTCCGGCCCGCAGGGAACGAAAGAAGCGCCAGGCGTCCTCAGGGCGCCGGCCGGGTTCCTGACCGCCCCTCGGAGGAGGAAGGCGCAGGCGGACAAAGGGCCTACAGCCGCCGCTACGAGGCGGAAAAACGCCGTCACATTGAGATGGCGAAAAAGAGACGCCGCAGGGCGAAGGCGCAGCTGGCTTTCGGCCTGATCCTGGCAGTGGCCCTGGTGGTGCTTCTGTGCATGATCGGCTGGAGGGCGTTCCATGGCTCCGGAGCGAAAGAGGCGGGCGAGACGCCCGTATCGGAAAGCTCCATGCCCGAAACCGGAAAGCTCTCTGAGAAGGATTTTGCGTATTCCATAGCGGATGATAAAAAAGAGGCGGGAACGCCTCAGGAGAAAAGAGAAATCGGCGACTACGAGGGCTACGCGGTCCGCTATCCCAGTCTGGGAAGCGAGGCGGCGGACGAGGATCTGGCGGCCAGGGCCGACGACATGATCTCTGTCTTTAAGAGCGAGGCTTCGGCGAAGCGGTCAGGGAAAAAGGACCGGATGCTTCTTCTGGCCGATTACGAGTCCTATCAGACGGGGACGGATTACGTGTCCGTAAAGTTCGACATCCATAAGGAGCTGGCGGGAACGGCGGAGGATTCTCTGGAGACCTGCACCTACCGGCTCTCCGACGGCCAGACGGTGGCTCTCTCGGATCTTCTGTCCGAGGGCTATCTGGAGCTCCTTTCCGAAAAGGCGGCTTCCCTGGCCTCATCCCAGGGCGGCTCCATGCAGGCGGCCGCGGTGGCGGCCAACGAGGCGAACTTCAAGTACCATACCTGGAGCAACGAAGGCCTCACCCTGTATTTCCCCGCGGGAACTCTTACGGACAGCCAGACGGGCGTCCTTTCCTGTACGGTTCCCATGGATGAGCTGACTGAGTATCTGACGGAGGACATCACCGGGCAGGGACTTCCCGTGGGCGGCGGCGCTTCCTCAGTGGATCCCACAAAGCCCATGGTCTGCCTCACCTTTGACGACGGGCCGAAGGCCTCCACCACGCCGGAGCTTCTGGATATTCTGGAAGAAAACGACGCCAGGGCCACCTTCTTCGTGGTCGGCGATTCCCTGAAAAAGGATGGAGCCGAGGATATTATCCGGCGGGAGCTGGAGCTGGGCTGCCAGGTGGGGAACCACACCCTTGAGCATAAGAATTTCAAGGAGATCAGCGACGAGGAGATCACCCGCCAGATCGAGGGAGTAAACGATATTCTCAAGGGCTGGGGCTTTCCGGCGTGCAGCACGGTGCGTCCGCCCTACGGCGGCTGGAACAACCATGTTCTGGCCTATATCACGGAATATCCTCTGGCCCGCTGGAATGTGGATACGCTGGACTGGCAGACCAAGGACGTCCAGTCCACCATCAACGCGGTGCTCTACGACGAGGAGACCAAGGCGGCCGACGGAGACATCATTCTGATGCACGACATCCACGCGGAGACCATCGAGGCCTGTAAGACCATCATCCCCGAGCTCAAGGCCAGGGGCTTCCAGCTTGTGACCATGGAAGAGATGTTTGAGGCCAAGGGCATCCCTTACGAGGGCGGCCAGGTCTATTATTCCGCCCACGATATCCGGACGGATTTCGGATCATAACAGAACAGAAAGAAGGCAGGGTGCAAAGCCCTGCCTTTTGTGTTATGCTGTAAAAAAGGAGGGAGCGGGTAAATGGAACGGATTTTGGTGGTAGAGGACGAGGCCTCCCTGCGGGAGGGGCTTCTGGAGGCCCTCGCCGGGGCAGGCTACGAGGCGCGCGGCGCGAAAGACGGACATCAGGCGGAGGAGCTTCTGGCCCGCGAAAGCTGGGCGTTATGTATTTTAGATATAAAACTGCCGGACATGAGCGGCTTTGAGCTGTGCAGAAGGCTGCGGGAATCCTCCTCCCTCCCGGTGCTGTTCTTAACGGCCTTCTCCGACGAGGCCAACACGGTGAAGGGGCTGGAGCTGGGGGGAGACGACTACGTGGCGAAGCCCTTCCGCTTAAAGGAGCTTCTGTCGCGGGTGCGGGCGCTTTTAAGGCGCGCCGGAAGCTGCGGCGCTCCGGGGGAAGCCTTTGAGAGCGGGGAGCTTTCCATGGATTTAAAGAGCAGAAGGATGGAGCGGGGCGGAAAGGAGCTGTTCCTTACCCACAAGGAGGGCCAGATGGCCTGGATGCTGATGAACGCCTGGCCCTACGTGGTGAGCCGCGAGGAGCTGATCCGCTGTATATGGGATAAGGATGGGCAGTATATCGAGGACAACACGGTGCGGGTCCATGCCAGCAGGCTGAGGGAAAAGCTGGGAACCTACGAGGGACAGCCGTATTTTACCGCGGCCAGGGGCGTGGGCTACCGATGGAACGTGCCGGTGAAAAAATAGGGGAGGGATTTCCATGAAAAAGCACAGTGAACGGCCCTTTGGAAGGCTGCTGCTTCTTTGCGGAGCCGTGTCGGCCCTGGCGGTGGTTTTAAGCCTGGCGGCGGTGCGGCTGGGAGAGCGGGCTTATGAGAAGCGTCTTTTTGCCCGGCTTTCCGGCCGCCTTTCAGAAGGCGAGGTTTCCGCCGTAAAAAGCATTGCCGCCGGCGGGGGCTTTTCTTTTTTGGATCTGTGGCCGGTGCTTGCGGCCCTTTTGCTTTTACTGGCCTTTTTCCTTTATCTGAGAAGGCAGCTTTCGGGAATCGAGTGGGAGGCCGAAAGCCTGGGGCTTCGGATGGAGCAGATGGTGGCCGGGACCAGAACGGAAATGGCAAGGTGGGAGGACGGGCTTTTCTCCGCCCTCTCCAACCAGGCGGAGCTTTTATATAAACGGAACTGTCATCTGGTGGAGCTGGTGCAGGGAGAAAAGGAGCAGCTCTGTCAGTTTACGGAAAACATGATCCATCAGATGAAAACGCCCCTCACGGCGCTGTGCCTGGATCTGGATCTGATGGAGGAACGGCTTGCCTTTCAGGAAGAGCTTCCCCGGGACTTTCGCGCCCAGATGGAAAAAAAGCTGGCGGACTGCCAGGCCCAGTGCAGCGCCCTCAGGGGAAAAACAGAGGACTTTCTGGCGGCGGGCCGCCTTTCTGCCGGTAAGGTGACGATGGCGCCTGCGAAGGCCGACCTGGACGCGCTGACAAGGCAGGCCTTGGAGGGGCTTAAGCCGCTTCTTCAGAAAAGGGGGATCCGGGTGGAGCATGATTCCTCATCGCAGATTCCCCTCTACTGCGACAGCGGCTGGATGCGGGCGGCCATCTCCAACGTGATCAAAAACTCGGCGGAGGCCATGGAGCCGGGCGGAAGGCTCAAGATCCGCCACTGGGACAGGGATGGCTGGAAATTCCTGGAGATCCGGGACGAGGGCGGCGGGTTTGCGCCAGGGGAGGCAGAGCATCTGTTTGAACGGTTTTATACGGGAAAGAGCCGGGAAGGAGGCTCCGGCCTGGGGTTAAACATTGCAAAAGAGGTGGTGGAGGCCAGCCACGGGACGCTCCTTGCCCAGCCGGTCCCGGAGGAGGACGGCATGGGAGAGGGGGCCAGATTCCTGATGCGCTTCAGGCTTTTATCCGGGGCAGAGGCCTACGCCGGGTAAAAGCTTACGAAAACGTCACTCGCAGACGGGGCGCCGGTATGATACCATGAAATCAGAGAAAGTCTTGCGAGGAGGGATGGTATGGGAAAAAATCTGTGGAAACTGGCGTCCCTTTCAAAGAAGGGGAGGAGAAAGGAGAGCAGGGCCCTGGGCGCGGTGCTCTTCTTCCTTTTCTTCCTGATTGCCGCGGGCGTGTCCTGGTTTGGGATCTCCCGCTATACGAGAAAACAGCAGAGGCTGGACGCCTTCGGGGAGTGGAAGGCCGCCTTTTACGACGGAACAGAGGAGCAGATCAGGAAATTTACGGATAATCCCGCCACCACGAAAAGCGGCTTAAGCAGGATCGTGGGCGAGGTGCTTCCGGCGGATTACCAGGAGCAGAGGGAACAGCTGGAACAGGATTTCGCGGCGGAAATGGAAGAAAACGCCCGGTTGAGCGCTGAGCTGGGCTTTCCCGCCGAGACGGCGCCTCTGGATTCCTATTCGCTTCGGGAAAAGATCCGCACGGTTTTAAAGTTCGCGCCGGAGATGGAGGTTTCCATTACCGATTATTTTGGCAGCGCGGGCGCCTTGGGCACGATGGATCAGGAAGCCTGCAAGCTGGGGCGGCTCCGCCTTCTTTCCGGGCGGATGCCGAAGGAGGGCGGCGAGCTGGCCGCCACAGAGGAGTTTTTATCGTCCATGGGCATTGCCGCCGCGCCGGGGAAGCAGGCAGAGC
>CALWAW010000127.1 GCA_944375845.1 uncultured Lachnospiraceae bacterium | reverse complement strand
GGATAATGAAGGAACATGATAAACTTCCTGTAGCCCGCCTCCGCCGCCTGCCGGAAGGATTCCTCCAGCCGCGCCGTCTCCCGCTCCACCAGCTTTCTCGCCTGCCGCTCCTTTGCTTCGTCCCAGCCCACGATCCGGCCCCGGCGGTCCAGATAAAAGGGGCCCTCGAAGGTGAAGCCCTTGGTGCCCACCAGCGCGTAATCCTGATACGCGGCGAAATTGTTCTGGAGAAAGAACAGCCTTCCCGCAAAGGCGCGGTTCAGCTGCTCCGTCTTTTTTTTTTTTTTTTAAATGTCGTGATTTCCCCTCAGCAGGATCTTTCTCCCGGGAAGGGCCTCGATAAAGGCCAGATCCTCCTGGCACTGGGAAAGCTTCTTCCCCCAGGAATGGTCGCCGGTGAGCACCAGAGTGTCCTCCGGCCTCACCGTCTTTTTTACATATTTTTCGATCTTCTGCTCGTGCCGTTTCCACACCGCCCCGAACTTGTCCATCCGTTTGTCTGCCTGAAAGCTCAGATGCAGATCTCCCAGCGCGTATAAAGCCATGTGTCCTCCTTATTCCGGGATCAGCGCCTCCCCCTCTGAAAGAAAGGCCTCCGACAGGGAAACGGCCCCCTGCACCCGGTTTTCATGCTCCGTCTCAATCTTTCCGGTGAAATCCACCGCCACCAGCTCACCCCCGGAAAGCTCCAGGTGCTCCACGCACCGGCGGATGCGGATATCCTCCGCAGGGATCAGAAATTCCATGCCGTCATTCTCGTCCTCACAGAGGATCGAGTCGTCAATCCGGATATAATCCTCCCCCACCTCTGTGACCGTTCCCGCCAGGGTCTCCATGTAGGGCTCGTACTCTGCCTTCTCCGCCCCCGAACGGGCCAGGGAGAGCAGCTCTCCGGCGGCCTTCTTCCCGATATCAAAGGCAAAGCCCCGGTCCAGAAGGTTGGTGGAAAGAATCCCCTCCTCCGACACTTCCAGAACCCGCTTGTACACCCCCAAGGGCTCCGAGGTGACGGTGAAGCTGATGACTTCGCCCCCGTCTTTATCCTCTGCCCCGGAAACAGATTCCGCCTCTTTGCACAGGGTCAGAAGCTCCCAGAGGGCGCCGTCGTCCTCCAGCGCGTAATACTGCTCCTTTCCGTTCTCCCCGCGGATGCTGAACCGTTCAAGCTCCACGTTTTCTTTCAGATTATAAGAATCAAGGAGTTCTCCCAGGGTCTCCGGCTCCCGGTATTCGTCCCGAAGGAACACATAATACGCCCCGTCCATCTCCACGGCGGCCAGCTGCTCCTTTTGCAGTCCCCTGATCCGGTAAACATCGAAGCTTCTCTGATGTCTTTCCTCTGTGTATTCGTCGTATCCCACGGCCTCGCAGACGCCCGCAGGCCCTTCCAGAAGGCCTTCATCCACCGCCTGCCCCCGGCTTTGATAGCGCTGTCCCTGAAAGGTCATCTCCGTATACTGCTCAGAGACGGTCAGGGCTTCCCAGGGCCACAGGATTCCGATATCGCGGGTTACTGCCGATACGTCCCGGTAATGCCGCTCTACCCCGCCCAGGGTCACAGAGCGGCCTTCTTTTCCATGAAAGAAAATAAGAGCCAGCACGCCCGCCGTGATAACGGCGGCCAGGCATACCGCCAAAAGGGCCTGTTTCAGTCTCATAGGATCACCTCTTTTTTTATTATGACATACTTTCAGGCAAATGTCTCCTGAAATCGGGAGGACGCCGCCTGATTCCTTGATATGGCCGTTTCTTTGTGCTAAACTGGAAAAAGAGACAAAGGGGATGAACCGATGAAAAAGCTGTCATTTAAAGAAATACTCCTTGTGGCCAGTATGCTGTTCGGCATGTTCTTCGGAGCCGGAAACCTGATTTTTCCCGCCTCCATGGGGCAGCTTGCCGGGCAGAGCATGTGGAAGGCCTGCGCCGGGTTTCTGATCACCGGAGTGGGGCTTCCCCTTCTTGGCGTGGCGGCCCTGGGCGTCAGCCGGGAGAACGGCCTTCTGGGGCTCTCCAGCCGGGTCGGAAGGGGATATGGGTTCTTTTTTACCTGTCTGCTCTATCTGACCATCGGCCCCTTTTTCGCCATCCCCCGCTGCGCCACCGTATCCTACACGGTGGGGATCGAGCAGCTGCTTCCCCGGGGCAGCTCTGCCCTGTGGCTGACCGCCTTTTCCCTTGTGTTCTTCGGGGCCGTGCTGTTCTTTTCCCTGAAGCCGGGCCAGATTCTCACCTGGATCGGGAAGATCCTGACTCCGCTTTTTCTGGTCTGCCTCGGGATCCTGATTGTGCGCGCCCTGGCCTCTCCCATGGGAAGCATATCCTCCGCTGCCCCCTCCGGCTCCTATCAAACGGGAGCCTTTTCCACGGGCTTTCTGGAGGGCTACAACACCATGGACGCCCTGGCGGGCCTGGCCTTCGGCATCATTGTGGTGCAGGCCATCCGCCGCCTCGGGGTATCGGAGCCCGGCCAGGTGGCGAAAAGCACCGTGGCGGCCGGTGTGTTCAGCTCCCTTTTAATGGCCCTGATCTACATTCTGGTGACGGTAACGGGAGCCCAGAGCCGCGGGCTTTTCGAGGCCTCCTCCAACGGCGGCGAGGCCTTATCAAGGATCGCGGCCCACTATTTCGGCGGCGCCGGCGCCCTGATCCTGGCCCTCACCGTCACCATCGCCTGCCTGAAAACGGCCGTGGGCCTGATCACCAGCTGCGGCGAGGCCTTTGTGGACCTTTTCCCCAAAGGGCCCTCCTACAAGGTCTGGGCCGTCGTTTTCTGCGCGGTCTCCTTTTTGCTGGCCAACCTGGGACTGGACGCCATCATCGCCTGGTCGCTCCCGGTTCTCATGTTCCTGTATCCCCTCTCCATCGTGCTGATTCTTCTCACCCTGGCGGGGAAGGCTTATGGGAATCACAGGCTGGTCCTTCGCGTAACCATCGGTTTTACCGCCGCGGCAGCTTTTTTTGACCTGCTGCGCGCGCTTCCCGCCGGGGCGAGAGCCGCCCTCCGTCTGAACCCTGTCATTAACGCGGTATCTGCATGGATCCCGTTTTCTTCCCAGGGCTTCGGCTGGGTCATTCCCGCCCTTGCGGGCTTTATCATCGGCCTGATTGTAAAGGCCGCTCAAAAAAGAAAGGTGACAACATGAAGCACGCTCCTGAGAAAAATCCTTCGAGAAAAGAAATCAATCTGGGGGAGGGAAACGTGGGAAGGCTCCTGCTGCGGCTGGCCGTTCCCGCCATCACCGCCCAGGTGATTAACCTGCTCTACAATCTGGTGGACCGGATGTATATCGGCCATCTTCCGGGAATCGGGGCCTCCGCGCTAACCGGCGTGGGCGTCACCCTTCCCGTTATTCTGGCGATCTCGGCCTTCTCTTATCTTTTCAGCGCCGGAGGCGCCGCCCGCGCCTCTATTATGATGGGACGGCAGAAAAAAGAAGAGGCGGAGCGGATCATGGGCAACTGCGCCGCCGCGCTGATTCTCGCCGCCCTGGTCCTTACGGCCTTCTTCCTGATATTCGGCCGGGATATTCTGATGCTGTTCGGCGCCAGTGAAAATACCATCGGCTATGCCTGGGATTACATGAAGATCTATGCCCTGGGAACCCTGTTCGTGGAGATCGCCCTGGGCCTCAACAACTTTATCAACGCCCAGGGCTATACCACCATCGGGATGCTCAGCGTGCTCATCGGGGCCGGCACCAATATCGTGCTGGATCCGATCCTGATGTACGGCTTTGACATGGGCGTCCAGGGCGCCGCCTGGGCCACCATCATCTCCCAGGGCCTTTCCGCCGTCTGGATACTGGTGTTTCTCTGCTCCAGGCGAAGCTTTTTAAAGCTCCGGCTCCGGAATTTCAGGATCTCCCCCAAGATCCTGTTCCCTTGCATTGCCCTGGGCGCGTCGCCCTTTGTAATGCAGTTTACGGAGAGCATCTTAAATATCTGCTTCAATGTGTCCTTAAGAAAATACGGCGGCGACACCGCCGTTGGCGTGATGACAGTGCTTTCCAGCGTCATGCAGTTCGCCCTGCTCCCCATCACCGGGATGACCCAGGGCGCCCAGCCCATCGTCAGCTACAACTACGGCGCCGGGAAGCTGGACCGGGTGCGCCAGGCCTTTTTCAGCCTGTTAAAATGCAGCGTCATCTATGCCGTGTCCCTCTGGGCCCTGACCATGCTGTTCCCTCAGCTCTTTATGAGGATGTTCACCACCGAGCCCTCCTATATCGCCATGGGGACCTGGGCCATGCGGGTCTACACCGGGGCCATCTGCGTCATGGGCGTCCAGTTTGCCTGCCAGCAGACCTTCGTGGCTCTGGGGAACGCCCACACCTCCCTGGGGCTGGCGCTTTTGCGGAAGGTGGTCCTTCTGATTCCGCTGATTTTTATCCTTCCCCATATCCTGACCGGAAACAAGGTGCTGGCCGTGTTCCTGGCGGAGCCCATCACCGACGTCCTGGCCGCCGCCACCACCTCGGTTCTGTTCTTCCGGTTTATGAAGAAGATCATGGGCAGGGGGAAATGAGCTCAGTCAAATGCCGCAGGCACCAGTGCCTGCGGCATTCTCTTTATTCCTCTGTTTCCTTTTTCTTTTTCATCACGGTGACTGCCGCCAGAAGGGAGGCTCCGCACAGAGCCCAGAAGCCTGCCACAGGGGCCGCGTCTCCGGTTTCCGGCGTTTTTCCGCCGCCCACCGCAGGAGTCTGCGCGCTTCCTCCTGTGCCGCTCCCGTTTCCTCCGGAAGGAGTTCCCGGCTTTGTGCCGGAAGGCTTCTCAGTGGACGGTTTGTCCGTGGAGGGTCCTTCCGTAGAGGGCTCCTCGGTGGACGGTTCTTCCGTGGAGGGTTCTTCCGTAGAAGGCTCTTCCGTAGAGGGCTCCTCGGTGGACGGTTCTTCCGTAGAGGGTTCCTCGGCGGACGGCTCCTCAGCCTTCTCGATATTGATATATTGGACCGGAGTCCTGGAAAGGCCTCCGTTGGCGTCCGTCACCTCCGCGTACCATCCTGCCGTGCCTTCAGGAGCGTTCTCCCAGACGCAGGAGGCCGTATCTCCGCTCTTCACGTTTTCCGCGGTTCCGATGACTTCGCTTCCGTAAGCGTCGATCGTCAGGGCCGAAGTTTCCAGTGTCTTGACCTGGGGCGTGATCCCCAGATCCGCAAAGGTGATCTCAAACTCCTCTTCTCCATTGATACCGGCCACATCGCCGATCCCGGTTTCGTCCTTGGCGTCATAATCGTCCAGGCTGGGGGAATAGGTGCGGAAAATGATCTTCTGCCCCTCCATGTCAAAATGCATCAGCCTGATATAACCCATACCACCCTGGGCCAGTCCCTGATAATCAAAGAGAAGCTGATATACCTTTCTCTCGGCGACGCCGTCTCCGTCGTCGTCAAAGGAATCGATCCTGGTCTGGGCGTTGTGATAATGGCCGGAAAGCACCATGCACACGTTGGGATTCTTCGCCACCACCTCGTCGTAAACCCTCTGAGGTTCTTCGCCCAGTCCGCCGCTGGCCAGCAGATACTCATGGAAGTTTAAAATGGCCTTCCGCTCCGGGTATTTTTCCAGCACCTGATTCATCCACTGGATCTCCTCGTCTCCGATTCCCCAGCCCATGTACACCATGATAAAGTCGATGCCGTCCACTGTAATCAGGTCGTAGTGGCCCCGGTTGTCCTTGTAGCTTTCCCCGTACCAGGGATTCTGCCCGTAGCGGCTCTCGCCGAAATACTTGCTGAAGCTGGTGTAATCCCCGGACAGATGTCCCACGTCATGGTTGCCCGCCAGAACGCCGTAGGGAAGTCCAGCCTCATCCAAAAGCCGGTAGGCCGCGTCCGCGTTTTCCCATTCCTGTCCCAGATGCTCGTCGTCGATGATGTCGCCGTCATGGAACAGATACTGGATGTTCATCCTCTCCCTGTTCGCCAGGATCCAGTTGTGGATGTCCAGCTGATACTGATATAAGCCGTCCACATCCTGCTCGGGATTTCCGTCATAATCCTCGTTGTAATACTGAGTGTCGCTCTCCACCACAAAGGTGAAGTCATAATCTTCTCTCGGAGTGTCGTTTTCGTTGGGCTTCGCCTCCGGCGACGTCTCGCCCGGCGCGTACTGGGGAGCCGTATAGCCCTCGCCGCTTTGTACCATAAACTTCACCGTGTCTCCGTCCAGATGGTCTTTCAGTTCCACGGTTCCCGTCAGGGTCATATCGGTTCCGTTTACGGTCTGCCGGGCGTCCACCTGCTCCCAGACGCCGCCGGAAGTATTATACACATACAGGAAGGTCTTTTCATTATTTGAAGTACCGCTCCATTTTACCTGGACAGCGCTCTCCTCTCCCAGCCCTTCTCCCAGCTTCACCTCAAAAACCTCAAAGGGGAAGCCGTCTCCGGAATCCGCCCCGAACACCTGGGACGCGGTCCCTGATACGTCGCTGACGCCGCTGCTCCGGGTAATGTTTTCGTCTCCCAGCTCATACTGCTCGCCCCGCTTAAAGGCGACGGTCATGGTATCGTCTGTGGGATCCTTCACCGTTACGGAAAGGGTGGGATCGCCCTGGACCGTGCCCTCAGGCTTCTGTCCGCTTATATCGGCGTTTTCCTCCGGAATGGTAAAGGTCACTGTTTTTTCCGCTGTATTTCCGGCCTCGTCCCGGGCGGTGAGGATAAGCGTATGGGCGCCCTTTTCCATCTCCCCGGCTCTGAGTTCATAGGGGAGCGTGATGGCCTCCCCATCCAGAACGGCCGAAATCTCTGTCTGTTCACTGAGGGCGTCCTTCGCCTCTGCCGTGATCTCCATATCCCGGTAGACGCCGCCCTCCTGGACATTGGCGGTGATGGAGGGGGCCGTGTTGTCCACGATCACCTTAACAGAAGCCGTTCCGGAAGCAACAGTATGGTCACCGTCCGCAAGCTTCTCCGTATCCGCTTCGTACCGCAGCGCGTTGAAGCTGGCCTCCTCTACCTGAAAGGTCACGTAAAGGATCTCCACCTTGGTGGTGCCGTCTCCCATGCTGATCTCTGTCTCCGGCGATATCTGGCCCAGGTCAGAGGGCTGATCCGGATGCCAGTTGTTTTCCGTATGCTCGACGGCACCGATCCCCTTCACGCCCTCATACCTCACCGGGCGCAGGGAAACTCCGTCGGGCAGCACCAGCCGGATGTTCTTCACCACAAAGTCGTCGTTGTTCTCAATATCATGCTCCAGGCTGTTTGCCTTATTCCCCGCATGGAAGGCGATGGTGATCTCACCTGACGCCGGATCGAAGTAATGCTCGTCCACGGCATAGGCGTAGGTCCTCCATTCATCGTAGGTGCCTTCGTTGAACACGCCCAGCACATCGTCCCCGACGGCCACGGCGTTCTTAAAGAACACGTCGGTCTGGCTGGCGTCAAAGGCGATCTGGGCGTCCCCGTTGATGGAGGAGACGGCGTCTACTGTCTCGCCGTCAACGCGGATATCGCTTCCGGTTCCGATGATGGAAACACTCCCCGACAGGAACTGTCCGTCCTTCAGATTCAGGCTGTCCCCCTGGGCGGGCGGATTCTCGTTCTCAATGGTTTTCGGCTCGGTGGTTACGGTCTGATACCCGTTGCTCACCTCAAAGTAATAGGTATAAGAGGCTTTTCCCGCCAGATCCACGGAGGTGATCTCCTTGCTGAACACATCTCCGGAAGTCCGGAGCAGATTGTAGACCTCGTACTCAGCGGAATGATTGTCCTTTACATAAAGGCGCACCGATTTTACCGCCGTATCCTGCGACGCGGCCTCCACCTGAAAGACCAGGCTCTGACTGCTGTTAAAGCTTTCCTGCGTATGATCGGTCAAAACCGGGGCTGCTGCCGTTTCCGGAAGCTTTGCCTGCCCGTAGGCGGGTTTTTCGCTTTCTGCCGCCGTTCCGGGCGTGGGCTCTGCGCTGTCCCCTGTCAGCACGGAGGAGAAGCTCCCAGCCGCGTACTGATTCTGGAAGGTGATGGACTTGTCGGCGTTGGTATTATCGGCCCCGCCCATATTATAGGTCACATAATCCAGGACATCCTTCACATTGGAAGCGATCTTCACGCCCCTGGCGCTGGAGTTCGACATACCGTCGCAGGAGATCTCAATCAGGTGATCTCCGTCAAGCTCTGTCCCGAACTTGGCGTTAAAGTCAGCTGTGGTGAGACTGTCGTTTCCTCCGTTCTTCACCCAGAATACCAGAGCCTCGCCGGATTTGAGGATTTTGCTCTCATTGGTCTCCCACCAGACTACGTCGCTGTCATCGCCGTTGTCGGGATAATTATAATACAGCTTGTAGTCCTTAAGGTCGATATCCCGGTTGGAATTGTTGTAAAGCTCAATGAATTCATAGGCGTCCGCCCCGTTCTCATTGGAGCTGTCGGGAAGAAGCTCCGTGATCACCAATGCGGGAGCGGCAGACAGCTCCACCTCGCCGCTGTCCGCCGCCACCGTTACGGACTGAG
>CALWAW010000126.1 GCA_944375845.1 uncultured Lachnospiraceae bacterium | reverse complement strand
CCCTCCTCCTTGAGAGCCATTCCCACCTGGAGCCATTCCTGATAGCTCAGCCTGGATGGACGGAGCCTTTTCAGTTCCTCTAAAAGCGCCTCCTCCATAAGCCCATCCCCTCTTACAGCTTCTTTTTCTCCTCCAAAATGGGAGCTCCGTCCAGAAGGACCTCCTTTACCTGCCCGTCCCCCAGCACAAAATCCAGATGAAGGCTGTCATGGTAGATTCCAGCCGTGGACGCCAGCATGATCTGATAAAATTCTTCTTTAAGCTGTCCCGAAAGACTCATAGGATCCTCTCCCTTCTCATAAGCTTCTTCCTCCATTTTTCAAAGCCCTCCGTTTCAAATATGATCGCGCTGTTGCTTCTTGCGGGATTGATCTTGTGGGCAAAATCCTGTCCCGGGCTCCTGTATGCCGTCATCAGGCATTCCTCGGGAAAACCCATTTTCATAAGCTCCGATTTCCGCATAATTGGTTTTGGATACTTCATTCCCTGTTCCTCCTATCTCATTTTGTGATATTTACTCCGGAAATGTATCACATTTTGTGGTGAGTCAATCATATACCCGGAACATACGTTTGTCAACGCATTTTGTGAATGTTTCGTATTTACTTTTTTCACAATATGTGATACCCTGTATTCAGGAGGTGCGAAATGGGAGATTTTCAGAACGTTTTCAAAAAGCTCAGAAAGGCGCGGGGCTATACCCAGACCCAGCTGGCCCAAAAGCTCCGGGTGGGCCCCAGTTGTATCAGTATGTATGAGACGGGCAAACGAGAACCGGATTCCGCGATGTTAAAACGGATCGCAGATTTTTTTCAGGTAGACATCAACTATCTTCTGGGATACGCCCCTTCCCCGGCGCAGGGCGGCTATTATCTCGATCCGGAAACGGCCCGGACCGCCCAGGAAATTTCTGAAAATCGGGAGCTTAAAGCCCTGTTCGACGTGACAAGGGATTCCACCCCCGAGAATCTCAGAGCCCTTCAGGATATGGCGCTGATTTTGAAACGAAAAGAGCGTGGTGATTATGGCGACGAGGGATGTTAATGTTTATCTGATCAATTTCCCCGTTCCGGGAAGGGAGCTGGTCACAGAAAACGAGGACGGCTCCTATACGATCCTCATCAACGCCCGTCTGTCCGACAAAGGCCGCCTTCAGGCCTACGAGCACGCGCTGCGCCATATCGAGGCAGGCGATTTTGAGGGCGGAAGCGTACAGGAGATCGAAGCGAGGGCCCACGGCCTGGCCCCCTCGAGCACCGTATCCTGCGCCGCATTTTCCGGGACGCCCGAAAAGAAGCGTCGCCGAAGGCGGAAGAAAAAAAGCAGATGGGCCGCCTACGACCGAGAACGGCGGGAATTCCTGGAGCAGTTTCATCTTCCCGATCCCCGCCCCGGCCTCTGGGAGGAGGAACCGGAAAACTCCATGATTTTGGACAAAAAATAAAACCTCAGGTATAAAAGCCTGGGGTTTTTCATATAGTCATATCCAAAATCTTTGAACTACGCACAGGGAGAGCAGATAAAATGGCCGTTAAAAAATACACCTTAAACAGCAGAGGCTACTACGCCACCCGCGTCTGGGACGGCACCTACAACGCCGACGGAAGCAAGCACCGCACTTATATCTCATCGAAAAAATCCAGCCGCGACCTGGAGCTTAAGGTGGCCGCCTTTAAACGCAAGGTGGAGGAGGGGACCGTCTATTCCGACACAAAGATCCTGTTCGGCACCTACGCCCGCTACTGGTTAAAAACCTATAAGCAGATCCGCATGCCCAACACCATGGCCATGTACAGGAATATCCTGGACCATCACCTCTCCGCGCTTTTCTGCTACAGGATCGGGGATCTGAACAAAAGCCTTTACCAGAACGTCATCAACTCGGCCTTTGACAGGCCGCGCACCTGCCAGCAGATCGCCCTTACCTTCCGGCAGATCATCAAATCCGCCATATCCGACAGGTGCCTGCCTCTCAGCGCCCTTTCGGATATCTGTGACGGCGTCTCCCTTCCCGTCTATAAGCCGGCGGAAAGGAGAGTCCTTACCGCCGCCGAAAAGGAGGCCATGCTGACCGCCGACCTTTCGCCCAGGGAGCGGGCGTTTATTCTGATCCTCTACGGCTGCGGGCTGCGAAGAGGCGAAGCTCTGGCCCTTTTAAAAGAGGACGTGGATTTTGAGAAAAATCTGATAACCGTAAGCAAGTCTCTGGCCTTCGAGGGAAACGATTACTATATCAAGGAGCCGAAGAGCGTCAGCGGAACCCGCTGCGTGCCCATGCCCCACGGGCTGGCCGCCTACTTAAAGACCTATATGGAGACCCTGTCCTCTCCCTGGCTCTTTGCCCGCCGCGACGGAGGCCGCATGACCTTATCCGGCTATACAAAAATGTGGAGCTCCATTCTGCGGAAAATGAACCTGGCCGCAGGGGGCTCCGACAAAAATCCTGTGATCTGCGGGCTCACGGCCCACATTTTCCGGCACAACTACTGTTCTGCCCTCTGCTACCAGATTCCCTCCATCAGCCTGAAGCGGGTCGCCTCCCTGATGGGCGACACCCTTCCCATGGTCACAAATGTCTATAACCATCTGATGGAGGAGCAGCAGGATCTGACAAAGACCATCAACAGGGCTCTTGATCTGCAATAAAAAAATGCCCAGAGCCGGAATCGAACCAGCGACACGAGGATTTTCAGTCCTCTGCTCTACCAACTGAGCTATCTGGGCAAAGACATAAAAAAATGTCTAGTTGCGGGGGTAGGATTTGAACCTACGACCTTCGGGTTATGAGCCCGACGAGCTTCCGAACTGCTCCACCCCGCGACGATACCGATATGAAGTTGTTGAGTGGGGGAAGATGGATTCGAACCATCGAAAGCACTGCTAACAGATTTACAGTCTGCCCCCTTTGGCCACTCGGGAATTCCCCCATAAAGCCGATGATCGGACTCGAACCGATAACCTGCTGATTACAAATCAGCTGCTCTGCCAATTGAGCCACATCGGCGTATAAATACGCCAATTTGATGCTCTTCCGGAAGTGGGGCCTATAGGGCTCGAACCTATGACCCTCTGCTTGTAAGGCAGATGCTCTCCCAGCTGAGCTAAGACCCCTTATGCAATTAAAAGCGACCCGGATGGGGTTCGAACCCACGACCTCCGCCGTGACAGGGCGGCGCTCTAACCAGCTGAGCCACCGGGCCAGATCATATACCTTCAAAACTACACATTGTCATACATCCACCTGAACCGCCTGGATAAGCCCTCGGCCGATTAGTAGCAGTCAGCTCCATACATTGCTGTACTTCCACCCCTGCCCTATCTACCTCGTCGTCTTCAAGGGGCCTTACTG
>CALWAW010000125.1 GCA_944375845.1 uncultured Lachnospiraceae bacterium | reverse complement strand
CGTCGGTGAGGGCGTTGTTGATATAAATGGTGTTTTCCTCCGGGCGGTCGATGGGCGGGATCATGTAAAAGGCCGGGCTTGAAATGCTTTCCATATATTCCGGCACGTATTTGATCTCATAGGAGGCGTCCACGGGGAGGGCCGGGTAATCGTCGGCCATGCGCCCCTTCAGGTATTCCAGGATCTCCTCCGGGGAGCGGCTTTCGGTGATCCCCGCATTCAAGGACGCCATAAGCTCCGGAGACTGCATAAGCAGCATACTCATGGCGCTTATGTCCTGCTGGATCCGGTCCTCGATCAGAGCGGTCAGCTCCTCCGGAGAGTGGCCGGAGCCGGTCATGCTGCGGATCAGGTACTCGTAGTATTCAGCGCCGTTTTCCGTATAGCAGAGCCCTTCCGTGTTTTCGGCGGATCCGCGGGTATCCTGAAGGCAGCGGATGATCTTTTGGAAGGCGGGGAGCACTCCATTGGTGACAAGCTCATGATTCTGCTCCTCGTATTCCTGCTTTTTTTCGTCTGTCAGGCCCTCCACATCCTTCAGCCGCTCTGTGAAGGAGGTGAGGAAAATGTTCTCCTCGCCTGAGGAGAGGAACTCTTCGATGCCCGAGACCACCTCGTCCACGGAGGAATCCGGCATGCCGAGGCCTTTTTTCGCCCGTTCCTCCTCAAGGAGGATCAGGGAGCTTATATAATCCGGAACCTGCTCAAGAAGGGCCAGGTAGTCGGTCACGTCCTGTTCTGAGCGGAGGGCGTATTCGGCAAAGACCACGGGAAGATTGGACTGCTCTCCCATGATGGGGGAGAAGGGCTCCTGGAAATCATAAAAGCCGGAGCCTTCCCGGGAGGTCTTAAGGTAATCCAGGAGGACGTCGTAGGTGAGGCGGTGCTCCTCGTCCAGAGCATCCCGGTCAAAGCCCTGAAGCTCTTCCAGGACCTCCTCCGTATAGGCGGCGGATTCCTCCCAGTCCCCGCGGCTTAAAGAGGGAAGCTGCAGCTCATAGTCCGTGATCCCGTACTCCTCCGGACAGGCCAGGGTATAGTGGAGGTTTACGGTGTTGGAGGAAAGCTCCCTGCGGAAAAGCTCCTCCGTAAAATCCAGGAACCGCTCCTGCTCCGTCTCGTCATAAGAGCTTTCGGGCGCGCCGGGAGTCCCGCCGCAGCCGGGAAGGAGCAGGGACAGGATCAGAACCAGGGCCAGAAGTCGTTTTTTCATGTTGTTCTCCATTCCATTGTCTTTTCAGGGAAGCGTCTGCGCCTCCCTTTTATTTTATTCGATGCTGTCATGCTCCATTCATTATACCATTTTTCCTTTACTTTGGGTCATAAATATACTATAATCAAAGTTCAAGAACTGTTTTATGGAGGGGAAAAGAATGGCGAAAAAACCCTATTATATTACAACGGCCATTGCCTATACTTCCGGAAAGCCGCATATCGGGAACACCTACGAGATCGTGCTGGCGGACAGCATCGCGCGCTACCGGAGGGAGCAGGGCTTCGACGTGCGGTTCCAGACCGGAACCGACGAGCATGGCCAGAAGATCGAGCTCAAGGCCCAGGAGGCCGGCGTTACGCCCAAGGAGTTTGTGGACGGGGTGGCGAAGGAGATCAAAAGGATCTGGGATCTGATGGATACCTCCTACGACAAATTCATCCGCACCACCGACGCCGACCATGAGCGCCAGGTGCAGAAGATCTTCAAAAAGCTTTACGACCAGGGCGATATTTACAAGGGCTATTACGAGGGCCTTTACTGCACGCCCTGCGAATCCTTCTTTACGGAGTCCCAGCTGGTTGACGGGAAATGCCCCGACTGCGGCCGCGAGGTGCAGCCCGCGAAGGAGGAGGCGTACTTCTTCCGTATGAGCAAGTACGCGCCCAGGCTGATCCAGTACATCAACGAGCATCCGGAATTTATCCAGCCGGTGGCCAGGAAAAACGAGATGATGAACAATTTCCTGCTTCCCGGCTTGCAGGATCTGTGCGTTTCCAGGACCTCCTTCAAGTGGGGCGTGCCGGTGGATTTCGACGACAAGCACGTGGTCTACGTGTGGCTGGACGCCCTCACCAACTACATTACCGGCCTGGGCTATGACTGCGACGGGCAGAGCGGGGAGCTGTTTGAAAAATACTGGCCCGCCGACCTGCATCTGATCGGCAAGGATATTATCCGCTTCCATACCATCTACTGGCCCATCTTCCTGATGGCCCTGGGCCTGCCTCTTCCGAAGCAGGTGTTCGGTCATCCCTGGCTGCTCCAGGGCGACGGCAAGATGAGCAAGTCCAAGGGGAACGTGCTCTACGCCGATGATCTGGCAGAGTACTTCGGCGTGGACGCAGTGCGCTATTTCGTGCTCCACGAGATGCCCTTCGACAACGACGGCGTGATCTCCTGGGAGCTTATGGTGGAGCGGCTCAATTCCGATCTGGCCAACACCCTGGGCAATCTGGTGAACCGCACCATCTCCATGTCCAACAAGTATTTCGGCGGCGTGGTGGAGAGCACCGGCGTATCGGAGCCGGTGGACGAGGAGCTTAAGGCGGCGGCCCTTGAGGCGGTAAAGCGGGTGGACGCGAAGATGAACGAGCTGCGCGTCGCCGACGCCATCAGCGAGATCTTCACCCTCTTCAAGCGCTGCAACAAATATATCGACGAGACCATGCCCTGGGCCCTCGCGAAGGACGAGGAAAAGAAGCCCCGCCTTGCCCAGGTGCTCTACAACCTGGTGGAGGGGATCTGCATGGGTGCAAGCCTTCTGGAGTCCTTCATGCCCTCCACCTCGAAAAAGATTCTGGAACAGGTGAACGGCAGCAAGCGCACCCTTGAGGAGATGAAAAGCTTCGGCCTTTACCCTTCAGGAAACAGAGTTACGGAAAAGCCCGAGATTCTGTTTGCCCGCCTCGACCTGAATCAGGTCCTTGAGGACGTGGCAGCCAGGTTCGGAAGCGGCGACGAGCCTCAGGAAGAGGAGGAGCCGGGGATCGACATCGAGGCGAAGCCCCAGGTGACCATCGACGACTTTGGAAAGCTCCAGTTCCAGGTGGGCCAGGTGGTGGCCTGCGAGGCGGTGAAGAAATCCAAGAAGCTGCTCTGCTCCCAGGTGAAGGTGGGGAGCCGTACCCTTCAGATCGTTTCCGGCATCAAGTCCTGCTATTCTCCCGAGGAGATGGTGGGCAAGAAGGTGATGGTGGTTACAAACCTGAAGCCCGCCAAGCTGGCCGGCATCCTGTCAGAGGGAATGCTCCTTTGCGCAGAGGACGCGGAGGGGAACCTGTCTTTGATGACGCCGGAGAAGGACATGCCCTCCGGAGCCGAGATCTGCTGATTTAAGAGAAAAGGCCGGGAAGCAGGGGGAGCGCGCCCGGCTTTTCCTATAAAACAAGGCCCGCCGCAGGCGGGAGAAAAGGAGAAGGATATGGAAATCAAAAAAATTACGGACAAGGCGTTTCAGAAGTACGGCGCGGTGATCGAGGGAATGGATTTTTCCGAGCTTCTGGCATGGGGAAAGACAACCCCGGCTCCCGACGACGTGATTTATGAGCCGTCGGATAAGACCGCCGAGGCCATGAAGGCCTGTGAGGACATCAGCCGCCAGGTCTACGGTGAAATGCCGATCCAGATCGGTTATTGCAACGGTAAAAATCACAAGAGCGATACCCTGGAGTATCATCGGGGCGAGGAGCTGGATATCGCGGTGACGGATCTGATCATCGTGGTGGGAAGCCGCAAGGATATGGATTCCCTCACAAGCTTCGACCTTTCCCACGCGGAGGCATTTCTGGTTCCCGCCGGAACGGCCGTCATGCTCTACAGCGACACCCTTCACTATTCGCCCTGCAGCGTGGGTGACAGCGCCTTCCAGTGCATCATTGTTCTGCCCGAGGGCACCAATTATCCCAGCGAGAAGGAGAACGTCCAGAGGACCGAGGAGGACAAGCTGCTCTGCATGAAGAACAAGTGGGTGCTGACCCATCCCGACAGCGGCGAGCCCTACTTCCCCGGCTTAAAGGGAGACATCATCACAGTTTAGGAGCTTTTTATGATCTTTGACAGCCATGCCCATTATGACGACGAGGCCTTTGACGGCGACAGGGAAAGCCTTCTCGCCTCCTTTCCGGAAGCGGGAATCGGGAGGGTGGTCAACATCGGCTCAAGCCTTGAGACCACCGGAAAAACCCTGGCCCTTACAAAACAGTATCCCTTTCTTTACGGGGCGGCGGGGGTCCATCCCAGTGAGACGGGAGAGCTTACCGAGGAGAATTTCCCGCGCATTAAGGAGGCCCTTGGGGAGCCGAAAATGATCGCGGTGGGCGAGATCGGCCTGGATTATCACTGGGACGAGCCGGACCGGGAAACCCAGAAAAAATGGTTCCTTCGGCAGCTTGCCCTGGCGCAGGAGATGGAAAAGCCCGTGGTGATCCACAGCCGTGACGCGGCGAAGGACACCCTTGACCTGATGTGCGAGGCGGGCGGCCCCTCCCTAAGGGCGGTGATTCACTGCTTCTCCTATGGTCCCGAGATGGCCAGAGAGTTTTTGAATATGGGGTATTTTCTGGGAATCGGCGGCGTGGTGACTTTTTCCAACGCAAAAAAGCTGAAGGAGGTGGTGCGCCTCATGCCCATGGAGCGGATGCTCCTTGAGACGGACTGCCCTTATCTTTCACCGGCTCCCAACAGGGGAAAGCGCAATTC
>CALWAW010000124.1 GCA_944375845.1 uncultured Lachnospiraceae bacterium | reverse complement strand
GCAAATAGGTCTTGCCCTGCACCCCCGTTTCGGTTATACTTTATAGTTAGTGTGAAATCGCGAGGTGAAGCCCATGAAATGGAAAAAATATACCATCGACACCATCACCGGAGCCGTGGATTTAATCAGCGCCATGCTGGATGAGCAGGGCATTGAGGGCATTGAGATCGAGGATCTGGTGCCCCTTACGGAAAGCGAGACAAAGGGGATGTTCATCGACATTCTACCGGAGCTTCCGCCCGACGACGGAAAGGCCAGGGTCAGCTTTTATCTGGAGGAGGAGGCCGACGCCGACGGGATCCTCTCCGCCGTGAAGGCGGGGCTGGAGGAGCTTAAGGCTTATGCGGACCTGGGCGACGGCACCATTACCTGCTCCGAGACCGAGGACAAGGACTGGGTCAACAACTGGAAGCAGTATTTCCATCCCTTTACGGTGGATCAGATTCTGATCAAGCCCACCTGGGAGCAGATCCCGCCGGAGCATCAGGACAAGCTCCTGATCGAGATCGATCCGGGAACTGCCTTCGGAACCGGCTCCCACGAGACAACCCAGCTTTGCATCCGCCAGCTGCAAAAATACTTAAAGCCCGGCGATAAGGTGCTGGACGTGGGGACGGGAAGCGGGATCCTGGGTATCGCGGCCCTGAAGCTGGGGGCCGGGTACGCCTTCGGAACGGATCTGGACGAGCACGCCGTGGAGGCCGCCGCAGAGAACGCGGCGGTAAACGGCTATGGAAAGGACCGGTTCGAGCTGGCCTTCGGGAACATCATCGACGACGAGGAGCTGCAAAAAAGGGCGGGCCTTTCCTGCTACGACGTGGCCGTGGCCAATATTCTGGCGCCGGTGATCATCCTTTTGCAGGGCGAGGCGGACCGCCATCTGAAGCCGGGCGGGATCTTCATCACCTCCGGCATCATCAACACAAAAGAGGACGAGGTGCGGCAGGCGTTTCTTGAAAACCCCCGGTGGGAGCTTCTCGAGACCACACGCCAGAACGACTGGGTATCCATCACAGCCAGAAGGAAGTAGCCATGTATCTGTTTTTTGTGGAAAAAGAAAATATCGGGGCGCAGACCGCAAGAATCACGGGCCCCGACGTGAACCATATCAAAAACGTGCTCCGCATGAGGCCGGGAAGCCGCCTTCGCATCAGCGACGGCGAACGGGTCTGCTACAGCTGCGAGATCACGGAGCTTTCCGACGAGGCGGTAGACCTTAAGCTTCTGGAGCGCGACGAGGACGGGACGGAGCTTCCTGCCCGGATTGTGCTCTACCAGTGCCTTCCCAAGGGCGACAAGATGGAGTGGATCATCCAGAAGAACACGGAGCTGGGGGTATCCCGGATTGTTCCGGTGGCCTCCCGGCGGGCCGTGGTCAGGCTGGACGAAAAAAAGGCGGCGGCAAAGGTGCGCCGCTGGAGCATGATCGCCGAGAGCGCGGCCAAGCAGTCGAAGCGGACGGTGATTCCCGAGGTGGCCCCCGTTATGGGCTTCCGGGAGGCGGTGGACGAGGCGGCTGATTCTGACTGTAAGCTGTTCCCCTACGAAAATACCGACGGGATGGCGGCCACCAGGGCGGCCCTTTCCGCCGTGAAGCCCGGAATGAGCATCGCGGTGTTCATCGGGCCCGAGGGCGGCTTTGAGGAGGAAGAGGCGGAGTACGCCAGGGAGAAGGGCTTTATGCTTGTGAGCCTGGGACGGCGGATCCTGCGGACAGAGACGGCGGGTATGTGCCTGCTTTCGGAGCTGATGCTCCGGCTGGAAAGGTGAGGAAGGATTATGGAAGCGTATCTGGATAATTCAGCCACCACCAGGGCCTTCGAGGGCGTCAGGGACGTGGTGGTAAAGACCATGATGGAGGATTACGGGAACCCCTCCTCCCTTCATAAGAAGGGGATGGAGGCAGAGCGCTATGTGAAGCGGGCGGCGGAGGAGATCGCCAAGACCTTAAAGGCCTCCCCCTCCGAGATCATTTTCACCTCCGGCGGCACCGAGTCCAACAACATGGCCATCATCGGCGGCGCGAAGGCCGCCAGGCGGAAGGGGAACCATATCATCACCTCCACCATCGAGCACGCCTCGGTCTATAACGTGTTCGGTCATTTAGAGAAAGAAGGATGGCGGGTCTCCTATATCCCGGTGGATGAATACGGGCGGCTGAATCAGGAAGCCCTTCTTTCCAGGCTGGATGACGAGACCGTCCTTGTCTCCGTCATGTATGTGAACAACGAGATCGGCTCCGTGAACCCCATCGGCGAGATCGGCGCCATGATTAAAGAGAAAAGCCCGGGAACCCTGTTCCACGTGGACGCCATTCAGGCCTACGGAAAATACAGGATCAACCCAAAACGGGAGCAGATCGACCTGCTCTCCGCAAGCGGCCACAAGATCCACGGTCCCAAGGGGGCAGGCTTTCTTTATGTGAAAAACGGCGTGAAGATCGCGCCCACCGTGTTCGGCGGCGGCCAGCAAAGGGGACTTCGCTCCGGCACCCACAACGTTCCGGGAATTGCGGGCCTGGGCGAGGCGGCCCGGCTCATCTATGAAAACCACGAGGAAAAAATTGCCGCCATGTACCGGCTGAAAAGGCTGTTTGTGGAACTGGTGTCGGCCCTTCCCGACGTGCAGGTGAACGGTTATACCGACGAGCGCAGCGCTCCCCATATTGTGAGCGTAAGCTTCGGCGGGGTGAGAAGCGAGGTGCTGCTCCACGCCCTGGAGGAGAAAGGGATATACGTATCCTCCGGTTCGGCCTGCTCCTCCAATCATCCGGCCGTCAGCGGCACCCTGCGGGGAATCGGCCTGGAACGTCGGTTCCTGGATTCCACTCTGCGCTTCAGCTTCAGCATATTCACCACGGAGGAAGAGATCCGCTACTGCGCGGAGGTCTTAAAGGAGCTTCTTCCGGTGCTTCGCAGATACAGGAGGATGTAGCATGTTTGCCCATGACGATTTGTTTCATGCGTTTCTGATCAAATACGCCGAGATCGGCATCAAGGGAAAGAACCGTTATCTTTTCGAGGACGCCCTGTTAAAGCAGATCCGCTTCGCCCTTAAGGACGCGGAGGGGGAGTTTTCCGTCCGAAAGGAATCGGGCCGGGTCTATGTGGAGGCCCTTTCCGCCTTCGATTTTGACGAGGTGGTGGAGCGGCTTTCCCGGGTGTTCGGCATCGCCGGGATCTGCCCCATGGTGCAGTTTGACGACAACGGCTTTGAGGATTTAAAGGCCAGGGTCCTGGATTATATCGGAAAGGTCCACCCCGAGGGGGGCTTCACCTTCAAGGTGCAGACGAAGCGGGCCAACAAGCGCTTCCCCATGGAGTCGGGCCAGGTGAGCGCCGCTCTGGGCGAGGCCATTTTAGAGGCGTATCCCACCCTCAGTGTGGACGTCCACGAGCCCGACGTCTACTTTTACGTGGAGCTTCGGGACAGGATCAACCTGTATTCGCGGGTGCTTCCCGGCCCCGGCGGCCTTCCC
>CALWAW010000123.1 GCA_944375845.1 uncultured Lachnospiraceae bacterium | reverse complement strand
CTGGACGCGGAGGTCAGGCTCCCCGAAAACTGGGATGGGACAGCCGAGGTCTGCACCGTAAAGCAGGTGTTTGTGAATGGCGAGGAGATGGCAAAGCGCCTGTACCCCGAGATCCCGGAGGAAGATTGGGAGCGGGTCGATATGTCGGATGCGGCCATTTATCAGCCGGTGCTGCAATATATGGGAGAAATCTGGATCGAGGAAGGTCAGGAGCCCCGGGAAGGCTGGATTGTTTTGGGCGGAGGGTTTAATATCTCTACAAACAGAGCGGCTGAAAGAAGAAATCTGTTTACACATACGATTTATGCTGATTACATACCAACAGAAGAGGATCACCGGGAGCTTGAATTCTGCTCGGTAGAGGACGCAGTCAGGAAGGCTGAGACCTATTGGACAGAGCGGGTAGGCCTGGAGGACGTATCTTTTACAGAGTTTTATGCGGTTACTTTTGATCAGCTTATAGAGGAGGAGCAGGCGATCCGTAATTCAAGAGAAGAAAACGGAGAGGATCTTGAAAATGAACAGCCGCTCTATGAGTGGGATGAAAGCGATAACTGCTATGATCTGCGGTTTGAGCAGGTGGTAAATGGCCTTCCGCTCACAGGAAAGCCTTACACCAGAGATGATAAGCTCTATGTGCCCAGCGGGGAGATCGTCACAATCTGCACAGAAAATGGAATTGATTATGTATCTTATATGAGTGATTATGAGATCCAGAAAAAGGAGAAACAGCAGGCCGCCTCTCTGGATCGGATTTGCGAGGCCCTGGGGCAGAAATTCAAAATGATTATGGGCGCCGAGGCGGTGATCGACAGCATGGAGCTGGTCTATTATCCGTTTCCTCTGAATGCGGAAGAGCTGAACCGGGATTTTGAGTTTGTTCCGGCCTGGCGCTTTTCCTTTGATTCTTACGGGGTTCGGGAGTATGTCTATATCAACGCGGTGACCGGAGAGGAGATCACGGCCTGAGAGGAGGGATGATATGGGATTCTTCCGTATGCTTAAGATGGACTGTAGACGGTTGTTTCAGTCCAGAAATTTTTATCTGGCGGCCGCAGGCGTGTTTTTGATCCGGATCATCGGCGCTTTTCCGGATATCCGTGTCAGCGCCGGTCAGAATATTTCCCTTTACTCGTTGATGAATTATAATTCTGGCAGCTACTCCCTGATTTTGATGGCGCTGGTGGCCCTGCCCTTCGGTTTAAGCTACAGGGATGACGTTAAATATAACTATATCCACTGTGTTTTAAGCCGGGGAGGCCGCGAGGGGTATTACTGGGCCCATACGCTGACGGCGGCCCTGGGCGCGTTTCTGGCGGTGCTTCTGGGCTACGGTCTTTCTTATCTGCTTTTAGGTTTTTTCTTTCCGGCAGTGTCAGAGGTGGAGCTTGAGAGTCTGCGGCTGGGGAATTTAAACGCCTATGAAAATCTGATAACAGAGGGAAAGCCGGTTCTGTATCTTGCCGCCCGCGTTGTTGCGGAGTCGGCGGGCTATGGCTTTCTGGCGGTGATTCCGCTGGTGCTTTCTGTTTGGGTCTCCAATTCCTTTCTTCTTTTCAGTGCCTCCGCGGTTTTTTACTATGCCAGCATTGTGATTTGCAGCGTTTTGCGCCTTCCGGATTTTACTGTCTGGTATCTGGTTATGGATTATGGAGGCTGGATCGGAAAACGGATCCCGGAAGGGCAGCTTCTGCTCTTTTGCGTACTGGTTTATTTTGGGTGTCTGGTCTGCCTGGCAGGGCTTCTTTTCTCCAGGCTTGCGGAAAGGAGGCAGGTCAATGGATAGAATCAGGATACCGGCGCGCATCTGCCGCGGAAATTTAAAACGGATTTCTGCGAATCCACGGCTCTATCTGGCTGTGGGCTGGGTGGCGATGACGATCTTCCGCTATATGCTTGAGCTTCGCCGGATTTCTGCCGTTTATGAAGAACCGGTCTCTGCCTGGATGTTTCCTCTGCTTCTGGAAAAATCCGGAAATCAGATGTTCGTGATCCTGGGAGCGACGCTCCTTTTCTGTGACGCGCCCTTTCTCTATGATAACAGCAGCTGGCAGATCATCCGGTCGGGAAGGAGAAACTGGTTTTGGGGAAACATCCTCTATATCGGTGCGCTTTCCCTGATTTACACAGTGGCCGTGTCCCTTCTTCCCATCCTTTTTGTGTTCCCGAGGGTCAGCTTTTCCAATGAATGGGGAGCGCTTTTAGGCTCTATGGCCCAGACAAGCCTTCCGGATCAGCTGGGGCTCAGCAGGCTGTCTTATACGATCATGGTGCGGTATGCGCCCCTCGAGGCCGTGTTCCTTTCGGGTCTTGCCGTGTGGCTCAATGCAGTGCTGGCCGGGGTGCTGTGCTATGCGGTGAATCTTCTTGTGAAGCGGGGGCTGGGCCCCGCCGCCTGCATTGCTATGGGCCTGATGCCCACCTTTATGGACGGCTTTTCCAGCGCGGTGCGTTATGTGAGTTATTATCTGGCTCCGCCGTCCTGGATGAACCTGGAAAACTATAATCTGGACGGCTATGGGGCCGGTCCGCCGCCGTTTTATATCTATCTGTTTTTCACGGCGGCAATAACAGTCTGTGTCGTGGTCTCGCGTCTGGGAATTGTGAGAAAGGATCTGGATACGATCCAGGAGCTTTAAGGAGGAGCCATGGAAAATAAGATCGAAGTACGTCACGTAACGAAAAAGTTCGGAGAATATAAGGCGCTGGACGATGTGTCCCTGAATTTTGAAACTGGAAAGATTCATGGGATCATCGGACGCAACGGAAGCGGGAAAACTGTGCTTTTTAAATGTATCTGCGGCTTTCTGAAGCTTACGGAGGGAGAAATTCTGGTAGATGGAAAGCGTATCGGAAAGGAGCTGGAGACGCCGTCTGATCTGGGAGTGATCATCGAGCATCCAGGATTCCTTCCCGGATATACTGCTTATCAGAATCTGGATTTTCTGGCCGGAATCCGCAAAAAAGCCGGAAAGGAAGAGATTTTGAAAGTAATTGAGAGAGTGGGTCTTGACCCCGCCAGTAAAAAGCATGTGGGCAAGTATTCTATGGGGATGCGTCAGAGGCTGGGGCTTGCCCAGGCCATTATGGAAAACCCCTCCCTGCTGATTCTCGACGAGCCCATGAATGGCCTTGACAACAGGGGCGTGGAGGATATGCGGAGCCTTCTCCTTGGACTTAAGGAGGAAGGAAAAACCATCCTCCTTGCCAGCCACAGCAGGGAGGATATTTCCGTGCTCTGCGACACGGTGACGGAGCTGGAGCAGGGCCGGGTGGCCGGGGCCTGAGGGCGGGCCCCGGGCCCGCCGCTGGCGCTTTTTT
>CALWAW010000122.1 GCA_944375845.1 uncultured Lachnospiraceae bacterium | reverse complement strand
CGGGAAATTCTGATCTCTTATGGGCGGCAGCTTCCGGGAAAGGGCTGCGGGGCCATCGAGCAGTATACCAGAGCCTTTAATTATCCGGATCAAAGCCGGGTCAAGACGGCGGAGGATCTTTCCCGTCTGGGTATCAAGACCTTTTTTGCCTCCAACGTGTGCGCCGCTTACAGGCGGGAGCTTTTCTGGAAGCAGGGCGGTTTTCCGGAGCAGACGATTTTCAATGAGGACATGATTTTCGCGGGCCGGGCCGTAAAGGCCGGGTACGGGATCGCCTATGCGGCGGAGGCGAGGGTGATCCACTCCCATAAGCTTTCCGGGGCGGCTCAGTTTCATAGAAATTTTGATCTGGCGGTGTCCCAGGCCCAGTTTCCCGACGTGTTCGGAGGGCTCCGGTCAGAGGGGGAGGGCATCCGGCTGGTAAAAAGCACGGCGGCCTTTCTGTGCAGACAGGGGAAATTTTATCTGATTCCTTCCCTGATCTGGAAAAGCGGGTGCAAATATCTGGGGTATCTTCTGGGGAAGCGCTATCGCTCCCTGCCAAAGAGGATCCTGCCGGCATGCAGCATGAATAAACGTTATTGGAGGAAGCAGTGATGTCGGATCTGCTGATTATTATTCCGGCCTACAACGAGGAAAAGAACATTGAGCGGGTGGTGGACCATCTTCGGGAGCAGTACCCGCAGTTTGACTATATCGTCATCAACGACGGCTCCAGGGACGCTACGGCCAGGATATGCAGGGAAAAGGGTTATCATCTTCTGGATCTTCCCGTGAACCTGGGACTGGCGGGAGGCTTCCAGGCCGGTCTTAAATATGCCTGGGAAAACAACTATTCCTACGCGATCCAGTTTGACGGGGACGGCCAGCACAGGCCTGAATATATCCAGCCCATGAAGGAAAAAATGGAGGAGGGCTACGATATTGTTATCGGCTCCCGCTTCCTTACGGAGAAAAAATCCAGAAGCATGAGGATGCTGGGAAGCAGCCTGCTTTCTCTCGCCATCCGGCTGACCACGGGGATCAGGATCAAGGATCCCACGTCGGGAATGCGGATGTTCAGCCGGAAAATGATCGAGGAATTCGCCCTGAGCTTAAATTACGGGCCGGAGCCGGATACGGTGTCCTATCTGCTGAAGCAGGGCGCGCGGGTGGCGGAGGTCCAGGTGAAGATGGACGAGCGCACTGCCGGAGTCAGCTATCTGAATCCGGTGAACGCGTCGAAATACATGATCAAAATGCTGTTCTCGATCCTGGTAATCCAGAATTTCCGGAAACGGGATAAGCGGTACAGCAAAAAGGAGGGGAAACAGAAATGACGACAGTGCTTCGGGTGATCCTGATCTTAATGTCCCTTCTGATTCTGGCAGTGATGATGCGGAGGATCCGCCATGCGAAGGCGAGAATTGAGGATTCCATGTTCTGGGTATTTTTCGCCCTCCTCCTTGTGGTGTTCAGCGTCTTTCCGGGCGCGGCGGACTGGCTTTCCGATCTGGTGGGAACCATGTCCACCGCCAACTTTATCTATATGCTGGTGATCTTCCTTTTGATGGTCAAATGCTTTTCCATGTCCATGCGGATCTCCCAGCTGGAGACGAAGGTCAAGGAGCTGGTCCAGCGGATCGCCCTTGACGACAATAAGCTGGAGGAGCGGATGAGCGAGCTGGAAAAAAGGGAGAAAAAGTCATGAAGCCTCTTGTAAGCGTCTGCATCCCCGCCTATAACAGCGCGCGGTATATCGGGGCAACAATAGAATCGGTGTTAAGGCAGCGATACGAAAACCTGGAGCTGGTGGTGGTGGACGACTGCTCCGGCGACAACACGGTTGAGATCGTAGATTCCTTCCGGGATCCGCGTCTGCGGCTGGTGAAAAATGAGAAAAATCTGGGCATGACCGGGAACTGGAACAAATGCCTGGCGGAGGCCGGGGGCGATTATATCAAGCTGATCTGCGCCGACGACGTTCTTTATGAGGACAGCATCGAAAAGGAGCTGGGAGCGCTTTTGTCTCATCCCGAGGTGACGCTGGTGATGAGCGATACAGCGTTGATTGACGAGAACGGAAGGCGGACGGGCCGCTTTAAGCGGTATCCGAAATCCGGGCTTCTGGACGGGCGGATGGTGGCAAAGCGGGCTTTGATTTTCAAGAGCTTTTTCGGAGCCCCCTGCAACACGCTGTTTCCCAGAAGCTCCTATGAGCAGACCGGCGGCTTTGACCCGCAGTTTCCTTATATCCTGGATTTTGACCTGTGGCTCAGAATGGCGTGCCTGGGAAAGATCTATGTGATCCATGAGGAATTGAACGGTTTCCGCGTCCGCAACGACTCCAACACGGGAAGCCTGATCAACAGCGGACGCAAAACCTATAACGATGAGCACAGGCGGCTGCTGGAAAAGCACAACAGCCTGGGCGCAGTGCATCTGAACCGATTTGAGCGGGCGGTCAGCATGCTGATCCGCCACGCCAGAAATGAGCTGATTCAGGTGTATCTGTGGGTGAATGCGAGGAAAAAATAAGGATTGAGGGATACGAGGGATGATGGACAGGCAGATTAAGATCAAATACGGCATCATAGCCGGCATATTTCTGGTGACGCTGATCCTTTGGGTGACGGCGCTCAAGGCATGTATGTATCCGGTGCTGGCCGGATACAGCAGGCGGCTTCTGGCCATATACTGCGTGTTGTCCCTGGGCTTTATTTTTTTCTGCTTTGGCCTTGCGGTCTATCTTGTCAGAAAAGGGACGATCCGTATGGAACGGCTCTTTTTATGCTGTGTGCTGGCGGCGGGGATCATTTATATGTTTATCATGCCGCCCTTTACGGCGCCGGATGAATTTGCCCATTACGCCACGGCGTACAGATGGTCCAACGTGATGATGCTGCGGGAGGACACGGACGAAAACGGGAACGTCTATATGAGGGCTGAGGATGCGGAGGCCGTCGGAAACGATGCGGCGTTTCTCAATTCAAAAGAAAATTATATGCGCGTGATGGAAAGCTTTCTGAAGCCCTGTCAGGATCAGGAGACCACTGTGTTCGAATATAAGCTGGTGAGCAGCGGGCCGATACCCTACCTGGCCCAGGCGCTGGGGATCACCATAGGACGGCTTCTGGGGGCGGGATGGGCGCTGACGATCTTCCTGGGAAGGCTTATGAACCTGGCCCTGTTTTCTGTCTGCGGCTTTTTTGCCGTGAAGTGGATCCCCTTCGGAAAGAAGATTCTGTTTGCCATATCCATGCTTCCGATGACGCTGGAAATGGTCTCCTCCTTATCCTATGACGCGGCCACCCTGGGGCTCTCCATGCTTTTTATCGCGCTGTGTTTAAAGTACGCGTTTGTTTCAGAAAAAATAGGCGTAAGACAGGTCGCGGCGCTGGCGGCCGTTCTGGCTCTTCTTGCCCCCTGTAAGATCGTCTATGCACTTTTGGCAGGGCTTTGCTTTCTGATCCCCAGGAAAAAATTCGGGTCGGGGAAATTTTATGCTGCATCGGCGGCCATTGTTTTTCTGGC
>CALWAW010000121.1 GCA_944375845.1 uncultured Lachnospiraceae bacterium | reverse complement strand
AGACATGGTTCCTTCTCCCACAGGCTCCACCACGGCCTCGGCCAGGGCGGGGCGCATGGACGAGCCAAGATCGCGGATGATCTTTTTCCACTGCTCCCGGATCAGCTTAAGGTCCTCGAACTGGGCTCTGGGAAGAGGAACCACCCGCTCCTTTTCCTCCGGCTTTTCATCCTGCTTTTCCGGGGCAGGCGTACTCTGGGACGGGACCGCGAAATCGCCCCTTTCCAGCCGCCGCTCCAGCTCCTTCACGCGCTGGATCAGGGAATCCAGGTCTTCCTTCATCTGGGGCTTTGTGAGGCGGATCACCGCCAGCTCCAGAAGCACCCGCTTGCCTGCCGCGTAGCGCATCTGGCCGGAAAGCTCTGAAAAAATCCGGATATAGCGCATCAGGTCGGCGCTGTCCACGAGGGAGGCTTCTTCCCTGAGACGGTTCATATCCTCGGAGGTCATGTCAAACAGCTCCTCGCCGCCCTCCGCCGTCTCCAGAAGCAGCAGGTTCCTCATATACCAGGTGAAGTCCAGCACAAACTGGGACAGCTCCCGGCCCTGGAGCACCAGCTCCTCCATCATGCGGATGCTCCCCGCCGTATCCTGGGCCGCCACTGCCCGCAGAAGGCGGCTGAACACCTCGTTGTCAACGGCGCCCAGCACGTCCAGCACCTTCTCGTAGGTGAGGGTTTCTCCATAGTAAAAGGCCGCACACTGGTCGAAGAGGCTGATGGCGTCGCGCATGGAGCCGTCTCCCTTTCGCGCGATGTACCGCAGGGCCTTTTCGTCAGCGGGGATCTTTTCCGCCTGAGCCATCTGGGAAAGGCGCTTTGTGATGGTGTCTCCGGCGATCCGCCTGAAATCGTAGCGCTGGCACCGGGAAAGAACTGTCACGGGGATCTTGTGGACCTCGGTGGTGGCCAGGATAAAGATCACGTAGGAGGGCGGCTCCTCCAGGGTCTTTAAGAGGGCGTTGAAGGCCCCCGTGGACAGCATGTGCACCTCGTCGATGATATAAACCCGGTATTTTCCTTCGGCCGGAGAATACTGGACCTCGTCGCGGATCTCGCGGATATTGTCCACGCCGTTGTTGGAGGCCGCGTCGATCTCCACCACATTGACGGAGTTTCCCGCCGCAATGGCTTTGCAGGTTTCACACTCCCCGCAGGGATTCCCGTCCACAGGATGCTCGCAGTTTACCGCCCTGGCCAGGATCTTGGCCACGGTGGTCTTTCCTGTTCCCCTTGTGCCGCAGAACAGATAGGCGTGGCCGATGCGGCCCGTCCTGATCTGGTTCTTCAATGTGGTAACGATATGGTCCTGCCCCTTTACGTCCTCAAAATCCAGGGGACGCCATTTCCGGTATAACGCTGTGTATGCCATGCCTGTCCTTTCAAGATCAACCATCAAGTGAAAGGGGACGGGCCCGGGCCCGTCCCGCCTTATGATTTATAGATCGCTGGGTTTATGAAACCGGCTCGTCGCCGAAGCTGATGCCGAGAAGGCGCGCCTCCTCGATGATGGTGGCCTTGGGATCCACCGTCTTCAGCTTTCCGGCC
The DNA here is from genome assembly GCA_944375845.1 of uncultured Lachnospiraceae bacterium. Lineage (GTDB taxonomy): Bacteria > Bacillota > Clostridia > Lachnospirales > Lachnospiraceae > Lientehia. The sequence continues at coordinate 3,196 of CALWAW010000121.1, read as the reverse complement.
ACCTCCTCAAGGGGAGTTTTGGAAATCTCACGGCTCTTGACCGCCACCATGTAGCCGTATTCCTTTCTGCTGATCATCCTTGCCGCCTCGGCTCCGAGACGGGAGGAGAGAACCCTGTCGTAAGCGCAGGGAGCGCCGCCCCGCTGCATGTGGCCGGGAACGGTCACGCGCACCTCAAGGCCGCAGGCCTCCTCAATCTGGGCGCCGATCTCGTACGCGATGGAGGGGTAAGTGACCGCGCCCTCCTTGGCCGCTTTTTCTTTCTTTTTCTTAAGCTCCTTTTTGGAGAGCTTCGCGTCTTCTTTGGAGATGGCGCCCTCTGCCACGGCGATGATGGAGAAATCCTTTCCCGCCTTCTCTCTCTTTTTCAGGGCGCCCACGATGGAATTGATGTCGTAGGGGATCTCGGGGATCAGAATGATGTCGGCGCCGCCGGCCATACCGGCGTTTAAGGTGAGCCAGCCCGCTCCGTGCCCCATGATCTCCACCATGAACACGCGGCTGTGGGAGGCCGCCGTGGTGTGGATGCAGTCGATGGCGTTGGTGGCGATATCCACCGCGCTCTGGAAGCCGAAGGTCATATCGGTTCCCCACAGATCGTTGTCAATGGTCTTGGGAAGGCCGATCACGTTGAGACCCTCCTCGCGGAGCAGATTGGCGGTCTTCTGGCTGCCGTTTCCACCCAGCACCACCAGGCACTCCAGGCGGAGCTTCTTGTAGGTGTGCTTCATGGCCTCCACCTTATCCAGGTCGTTCTCGTCATGGACCCGCATCAGCTTGAAGGGCTGCCTGGAGGTCCCCAGAATCGTTCCGCCCAGGGTCAGGATACCGGAAAAGTCCTCGGGCTGCATGATCCTGTAATCCATATAGATCAGGCCCTTATAGCCGTCCTTGAAGCCAATGATCTCCACATCGTCGTACATCTGATACAGGGCCTTCGCCACGCCCCGCATGGTGGCGTTCAGGCTCTGGCAGTCGCCGCCGCTGGTCAACATACCCACTCTCATCATAGTAATTGCCTCCCTTTCTACACCTTTTTAATTTCGCACTGTAAACTAGTTTTATTATATAATAAAGAGGGGCCGCGGGCAAGCAGAGATTTCCCCGGCCGACCGTTCGATTCTATTGACGCAATCGAACGATTCCGGTTATAATATAAGTACAAAGGACCGCCAAAGGAAAGGGGGCTTAACAATGTCAATCACCGCAACAGAATTAAAAATGAATCTCAGCAAATATCTGCTTCTGGCAGAGACAGAGGATATCTACATTACCCGCAATGGCAAGGTGATCGCCAAGCTGTCCAATCCCTACCAGGACCGGGTGGATGTGGCTAAATCCCTGTTTGGTTCAATCCCGTCTGATATGACTTTAGAACAGGCCAAAAAGGAAAGGCTGAATCAGATATGAGAGCGTTAATCGACACCTGCGTAATTGTAGATGCCCTGCAAAACCGGGAACCATTTTGCGCAGACGCGCAAAGAATTTTTCTGGCGGCAGCCAACCGCAGATTTGACGGCTGTATTACGGCAAATGCCTCTGCTGACATTTATTATCTGGCGCACAGGACAACTCACAGCGACGCCGAAACCAGAAAAATACTGGCCAGGCTATTTGTGTTATATGATATTCTGGACACGACAGCCATGGATTGCCGCCATGCAATTTCTTCCAAAATGTCCGATTATGAAGACGCCGTTATGGCAGAAACAGCTTTACGCTCCGGCTGCGACTGCATTGTGACACGTAATCTCAAGGATTTTAAAGACGCCCCTGTCCTTTCTTATTCCCCCTCAGATTTTCTCCGGCTCATTATGCCGCCGGAGGAATGATTCGGTTAAAAATGTGTATGTCCGCCGGGCACACTCGCGCAAAAAGCCGGGAAGCTTTTTATGGCTTCCCGGCTTCGTGTTTTATTTAAATCCGCACGCCCTGCGTCGAAAGACGCGCCGCAAACGTTACCTCTACAGCCTGCTCGGCCCAGGCTGCCTCACGGCACACAGACGATCCCGCTTAGTGCTGCTCCATTCCTGGCCTGACACGGTTCACAGGGGCCTGTTGCGCGAGACCCAGGCTTCAACGCCGCTTATAGAGGGCAGCTTCGCAGTTTGTGATCCTCGGCAGGGCATCACCCCTGCTGTAGCGGATTGCAGGTACAGGACACCGCTAACTCCCCGGCTGTGCGGAAGCTTTATGACAAAGCTACGCCTAAACAGTATACCCTCTGAAGGCTTATTTGTCAAATCCTTTCCTTGTCGGAAGTCTCCCCGCCGGATTTTCGTCCTTTTTCGCGGCCCAGGATCGCCGCGGCCCCGTGAAGCGCCAGAGCGGCAAGGGTCAGGAGCACGGCGGCAAGCCTTCCGCTCCCGCCGGTCATGGCCTGCGCGGCCCCTCCCAGCCAGGGAATGGAAAAGACCACCCTGCCGATGAGGTTTTCGTAAGGAACGGGGTTCATATCCTCCGTTTGATTGGCGTCTCCTTTGGTGATGAATTCCCCTGTCAGCGTCCTGTTTTCTACCACCCGATGGGTTATGATGGAGGCGGTGTCCCTGACGCCGTAAAAGGCAATGACCTCTTCCGCCTTCACCTGTCCGGGCTCCGCCTGTTTCACATAGACCAGGCTTCCGGTGGGGATGGCAGGTTCCATACTGCCGCTCACCACCGTATAGATCTTAAAGCCGAACAGGCGCGGCACGGTGAGCGGCACGCAGGCTGCAACTATTAAGACCAGCAAAGCAGTGCCCAGTGCGCTGCAAAGGACAGCCACCGGGCGCTTTTTCTTTTTCGCTTCTGCACGCTGCTTCAAGCTTTTCTTCCTCCTGACGAGGCGTTAATGGCCGCGTCTCTTGATGATGATAATCCCCATGGAGACCAGAATCACGGCTGCCGCCGCCACAATGCCGCCTCCAATGACCAGGGGCATGGCCTTCGCCAGAGTTTCCGACTCAGAATCTCCTTCGCCGGGCAGGTTCGCCAGAGGCACTTCCTCATCGTCAAGATCGGTGATATCCTGTTCGCCCAAGGGCACCTCCTCGTCATCGATCTGGCTGGTCTCTCCGGGCTGCGTCTCATCGTCAGCCACTCCCGGCCCGTCAGCTCCCGGTTCATCAGCATCAGGAACCTCTGCTCCCGGCTCATCGACAGCTCCGGGCTCATCAGCAGCTCCCGGCTCATCGCCTGTCTGAGCCCCGCCGGG
>CALWAW010000120.1 GCA_944375845.1 uncultured Lachnospiraceae bacterium | reverse complement strand
GATCCTGTCCATGATTATCATCGGCGGGCTCGGGAATCTGACAGGCTCTGTGATCGGCGCTCTGCTTCTCACCATCCTTCCGGAAGCCCTGCGCCCCATCATGGAGTGGCGGCAGGTGATCTACGGAGCGCTGCTGGTGGTGGTAATCCTCTGCAAGCCCACCGGTATTCTGGGCAACGTAAACTTAAAGCACATCCGTCAGCGGGTGATGTTTGACAGAAAGCATAAAAAGGACGATGAGGAAGGGGAGGTGAAGGCATGAGTACACCAGTGCTGAGAACAGAAAAGGTGACCCAGCGCTTCGGCGGACTGGTGGCAGTAAATTCCGTGGACATGCAGGTGAACAAGGGCGAGATCGTGGGGATCATCGGCCCCAACGGAGCGGGAAAGACCACGTTATTCAACTGCATCACCGGGCAGTACACGCCTACGGAGGGAAAAATCTTTTTCCACGACCAGGAGATCACGGGCAAGACTCCCTATGAGATCACGCGGCTGGGCATGTGCAGGACCTTCCAGAACATCAAGCTGTTCCCCCACATGACCATCATGGAAAACGCCATGGTGGGGGCCCACGCCAGAATCAAGGAAAACCTGTGGGACGCCTGGTTCCATACAAAGGCTTACAAGAAGGCCGAGAAGGAGGCGGAGGAGAGGGCGAGAAAGGCCCTGGAGCTCACCGGCCTTACGGAGAACCCTTACTTTTACGGGACGGACCTTCCCTACGGAAAGCAGAGAAGGCTGGAGATCGCCCGCGCCATCGCCAGCGATCCCGAGGTGCTCATGTTCGATGAGCCCGCGGCGGGCATGAACGAGGGCGAGACGGCAGACCTGACGGATTTCATCCGTGAAATCCGGGATCTGGGCTTTACCATCCTTCTGATCGAGCATGATATGAGGCTGGTCATGAACCTTTGCGACAGGATTTACGTGCTGGACCACGGCAATCTGATCGCGACGGGAAGGCCGGATGAGATTAAGCAGAATCCTCTTGTAATAGAGGCATATCTGGGAAAGAAGGCGTGATATGGCATATTTGCAGATAGAAAACCTTCAGGTAAATTACGGGGCCATCAAGGCGGTGCAGGGCGTCTCCTTTTCCGTGGAAAAGGGAGAGATCGTCACCCTGATCGGCGCCAACGGCGCCGGGAAAAGCTCCATTATGAACACCATCGCCGGTCTGGTGAGGCCGGCCGGAGGCACCATCACCTTTGACGGCCGCGACATTACGGGAAAGAAGCCCTATACCATTGTGAAAGGCGGCCTGACCCTCTGCCCCGAGGGCAGGAAGATTTTCCCCAGGTTCACCACATACGAGAACCTGAAAATGGGCGGCTATACCAGTTCTCCCCAGGTGGTAAGCAGGGGAATCGAGCGGGCGGCCGAGCTGTTCCCCAGGCTTAAGGAGCGGTTTGACCAGGTGGCCGGAACCCTTTCCGGCGGCGAGCAGCAGATGCTGGCCGTGGGCCGCGCCCTGATGGCGGAGCCGAAGCTTCTGATGCTGGACGAGCCCTCCCTGGGCCTGGCGCCCATTGTGGTACAGGAGCTCTTCGAGTGCTTTACCAGAATCAATAAAGAAGGCACGACGATTCTTCTGGTGGAGCAGAACGCCAGCATGGCCCTGGAGATTTCCAACAGGGGCTACGTGGTGGAAAACGGAAAGATCAATATCTCCGGAACGGGAGCTGAGCTGGCCAAAAACGACAAGGTCAGGGAGGCCTACCTGGGCGGCGTGTAAGAGAAGTAAATTGCAGAAGCAATTTATATAAAGAAAAAAGGAGGATAACTATGAAGAAAAAGGTATTAAGTCTCATCCTTGCGGCAGTGATGGCGCTGTCGCTGGCAGCCTGCGGAGGCGGCTCCAAGGACGGAACAGAAGCAGACGGAACTACGGCGGCTCCCAAGGGAACCGAGGCCGAGGGCGAATCCGCTGAGGGCGGTTCTACCGGCGGGGAAACCGTCAAGTTTGCCCTGGTAGGCCCTCTGACCGGCAACAACGCGTATGCCGGCGAAGCAATGTTCAACAGCGCCAAAATGGTAATCGACGCCTACAACGAGGCGGGCGGCTACAACGGCACTCCCATCGAGTACGTGGAATTTGATACGAAGGGCGACGCCAACGAGGGCGTTATGATCGCTCAGCAGATCGTATCCGACGGCGGCTTCACCGCCATCATCGGGCCCTGGTCCTCCACCGTAGGACTTGCCATGGCTCCTATCATTGACGAGGCGGGCATCATCATGTACGCCACCTCTCCCAGCCATGCGGATCTTACAAAGGTCAGCGACTGGGTAATCCGCCAGACTCCTCTGGCCTCCACGCTGGCTTACGGCTGTGCCGATACCCTGTTAGAGGGCGGCTACACCAACGGCGTGTACCTTTACGACAACACCAACGAGGGCGCGACCGCTGCTTCCGAGCTCTTCAAGGAGCGCTTTGAGGAAGGCGGCGGCACCGTTACCGTAGAAGGCTATGCTGCCGGAACCAAGGATTTCACTCCCATGATGACCAGGTACAGAGGAATGGACATCGACTTCATCTGCATGTACGGCGCAACCGCTGATTCCGCCCTGATCTGCACCCAGGCAAGGGATATGGATATCGACTGCCTGATCCAGGTAAACTCCATGGCTCTGAATGATGAGTTCAACGAGCTGATCGCCGGTCTTGAGGATATCTACACCTGTGATTCCTTCGCCGCCGATTATCCCGACGAGGAGTTCCAGGCAAACTATGTAGAGCCTTATACCGAGAAGTACGGCGAGACTCCCATTGTTCACGGATACTTCGGCTACTGCGTGGCGCAGCGTCTCATCGACACCATTGAGGAGATGGGAACGGGCGATATGGAAGCCCTTCGCGACGCCCTCAGAAACGGTACGCAGGAGACCGAGCTGGGCACTCTGGAGTTTGTGGACGGCGACGCGGAGCGTCCTGTCATCTGGAGCGAGTATGACGTGACTGACAGCGTATTCCACGCTGTTACCGAAATCCCTGCAAAGCAGTAAGTTCAATACAGTATGGAAGGGGCCGCCGCAGCCGCGGCGGCCTTTTGTATACCTTTTTTACTGGGAATTTTTCAGTATCTGCGGTATAATCCATATATCAATATGTACAGGAGGGGATTGTTTTGGATTTAGGATTAAAAGGAAAGGTGGCCGTCGTGATGGGCGGCACCACAGGAATCGGAGCGGAGGCCGCTCTGCGGTTCGCGGCGGAGGGCTGCAAGATCGCCGTGTGCAGCCACAATCCGGAAAAGGTGGAGGCCTTTAGAAAGCGCGCTGCCGAGGCAGGCGCTGCGGACGCTCTGGTGGAGCAGGTGGACGGCATGAACGCAAAGGAGCAGGAAGCCTTCGCCGATCACATCGTAAAGAAATTCGGGAGGATCGATATCTGGGTAAACTGCGCCGGGGGAAACAAGCACGGCCCCTTATACACTCTTCCCGAGGAGACCTTCCAGTATATTCTGGACCTGAATCTGAAATCGGCGTTTATCGGCATCCAGACGGCCGCGAAATACATGATGGAGCAGAAGAGCGGGGTCATCGTGAACCTGTCCTCCCTGGCCTCCAAGAGCCCTGTGGCCTATCGGGTCACCTACGCGGCGGCAAAGGCGGGCGTCAATATGCTGACGGTGGGCGCGGCGGCGGAGCTGGCCCCCTACGGGATCCGCGTCAACGCGGTGGCTCCCGGAATCATTGATACGGTTCTTTCGGCCAAGGCCATTTATGACAACACAGATTACACCATGTCCAGGATCCCCCTTCACAGGGCGGGCTCTCCCATGGAGGTGGGCGACGTGATCGTCTGCCTGGCCAGCGACAGGTTCAGCTATGTCACCGGCTCTGTAATTCCTGTGGACGGCGGAAAGGATTCCATGGAGGATACGGATCTGCCCTGGACCACGCCCTGGCAGGGCTGACTGGTGAAGGGAGGCGCCTATGAAAAACATTCTCTGCTTTGGCGATTCCAACACCTACGGTTATATTCCCATTGAGCGGAAGCGCTACGCCTATGGGGAGCGGTGGCCGGGGCTTCTGGCCGCCGCCCTGGGCGGGGAGTATCATATCATAGAAGAGGGCCTGAACGGAAGGACCACGGCCTTTACCGATTATCTTGAGCCCGACAGGAACGCCCTGGAGTATATCGGGCCCTGCATCTTAAGCCACGCCCCGCTGGATCTTGTGATCATCATGCTGGGGACCAACGACACGAAGGGCCGCTACAGCGTGACAGCCAAGGAGATTGCCGACGGCATGAAGAACCTGGTCAAAAAACTCAGGTTTTCCTATCCTACAGATAAGTTTCCCGGGCTTCCGCAGATCCTGATTGTGGCCCCGGCGATCCTGTTCCCTACCGAGGCGGATCCTGCCTTTAACGAGGAATCCACGAAAAAGGTGCTGGAGCTTCCGAAACGATACGAGGCGCTGGCAGAGGAGCTGGGCTGCCGCTTCTTCAACGCCCAGACGGTGCTTTCTGAAAAGGAGCTGGGCGGCGACGGCCTCCATTTTAAGCGGGAGGGCCATAAAAAGCTGGCTGCCGCTTTGGAAAAAGAGGTCCGGAGCATCCTTTGAGGCTCCGGATGACATCGAGGAATGACGATAAAGGAGAAGGTATATGAAGCTTGATAAACTGATCGAGGAGACAAGAACTGCCGACGAGATCAACCGTCTTTTCAACTGGAGCGAGGACGAGCTGGCCGCCATGGACGAAACAGAGTTCCGGGCCAGGTTCCGGGAGCGCTGCCATCATACCATGGAGATCCAGGTATATGAGAACGCCTTTCGGGGAAAGCCTCTTTCAGAAAAGCAGGTATCCACTGCCGAAAAATATATGCGGGTATGGGACAGGCGGGGGCTTTCCCATGACTGCCACGAATACAAATTTGCCGCGACCCTGCTGGGGTTTGCAAAGCAGCTGATCGCGGGCGAGATTCCGGATTTTTCCTCCTACGAGCCAAAGTGGCTGACACCGGAGGAGCAGGAAATTTTTGACCGGGTGCTCTATGAGCGCCGCTCTGTGCGCCACTGGGATACCTCCAGAAGGGTGCCTAACGAGCTGATCGACAGGATCCTGAGGGCGGGCCTCTGGGCCGCCCATGCCTGCAACCTCCAGTCCATCCGTTATCTGGTGGTCCGGGAGGAGTCGGAGCCCGGACTTTTCAGGGGAAGCGACATCCCCGGCGGCCCGGTCCACATCGTGCTGCTCCAGGATGAGCGGGTGTACAGGGCGAACCAGGTGATGCCCGATTACAACCATATCCTGGACTGCGGAGCGGCGGGGCAGAACATTGTGCTGGCCGCCCACGCCTACGGCCTCGGGGGCGTCTGGCTCACCTTTAACCAGAAAATGCGGGAGCGCCTGACGGAGCGGTTTGAGATCCCCGATTACATGAACATGGTCACTTATGTGGATGTGGGCTATCCCGCCCAGTCCCCGGCCCCTGTGCTCCGGCCTGAACCGGAGGACATGATTTTTGCAAGAATCTGACAATCTGTATTGCCTTTACCTCTGGCGCGCCCGTTTTTCCGGGCGCGCTTTCGCATCCTGCACGCGCCACATGGCGGGAGAGACCCGGGGGCCGTGTTCCAGGGCCGCCAGGAAAAGGACGACACCCTTGCCCTCGCCATGGCGGTGGGCGAGATCCTGGAAAACGCGGGGATCGACGTGCTCTACACGAGAACGGAGGACGTTTATGATACCCCCTATGAAAAGGCGGTGATCGGAAACAACTCCGGCGCCGACTATTTCCTTTCCATACACAGGAACGCCACGGCCTCGCCGGGCGGCGCTTCGGGCATCGAGACCCTGGTCTATGAAAAGGGCGGGGAGGCGGAGCGGCTGGCGGAAAACATCAATGAGGAGCTGGAGAAGGCGGGATTTCTGAACCGCGGAATCACGGAACGGCCCAATCTGGTGGTGCTTCGCCGCACCAGGATGCCGGCGGTCCTTGTGGAGGCGGGATTTATCGACTCCCAGGAGGACAACGAGAAATTCGACCGGAATTTTGAACAGATCGCCCAGGCCATTGCCGACGGCTTCTTAAAGACCATAGGCGCCGCCTCCGAAACCCAGGGGACGCCGTCCCCCGCGCCTCTTTACCAGGTCCAGGTGGGCGCTTACCGCGTGCGCCGCTTTGCCGATGAAATGACAGAGGATCTTCAGGCCGAGGGCTTTCCCGCATGGGTCGAGGCGAAGGACGGATACTACCGGGTGAAGGTGGGAGCCTTTGAAAATCTGGACAACGCCGCCCGCATGGAGCAGCGGCTGAGGCAGAAGGGATACAACACCTTTATCACGGCAGGCTGAAGCCTCAGGGAAAGCTTAAAAGTTTCAGGGCGGTTTCCTGCGGGGAAAGCTCCGACACATCCAGCCTGACCGTATCCAGGGACGCATAAAGAGGCAGATAAGATAGACTTTTTTCTATAATGGAAGGAGAGCGCAGGCCCGCCGCAATATCCGCCTCCAGCCGCCTCCTCAGACACTCCGGCCGGCAGACCAACGAGACCGGCCGCAAAAGCCAGCCGGAGGTGTCCAGCGAGGCGTAAAGCGCATCGAGAATTTCCTGCTGGTGCATCACCCAGGTAAATACAATATTCTGCAATGCCGTACAGTGGAGAAAACCGTTTAAAATATGGCAGATGTTATCCATCACCAGGGCCTTCGTCTCCGGAGTAACCAGAAAGGGCGACATATCCCAGCACCAGTCCCCGTCCAGAAAGGCACAGGCCGCAAGCTCTTTTTGCAGGGCGCGCCCTGCGGTTGTTTTTCCGATCCCCATGGGACCGCCGATCAAATACAAAGTTTTCATGTCTGCCTCCTGAAAAAACAGCGTGAGATTACGGCCCGCGCGGGCGCCGGCCCCGTGTAAAAGTCTGCTTTTATTATAGAAAAAAGGCGTCCCCGGCGCAAGGAAGAAAAAGAGGAAAAAAAGCGATTGACAAAGAAATAAAACCGTGGTAGACTTTCTTTCGCCGGTTGAAAAACGACAGCGGCCGGCAAAAAAAACGTGAAAAAACTGTTGACATCCGGCGGCGGATATGGTAACATATAGAAGTTGTCGCTGATGACGGCAGCAGCACCTTGATAACTGAACAGTATATTCCAATCCCTGAAAGTTCAAAAGAAGTTTCAGACGGTACGAAGTACCAAACACAGTAAAAAACGGGATAAAGAAAAAGCCAGAGCTTGATCTTTGAACCGAATCAAATTTCAACATGAGAGTTTGATCCTGGCTCAGGATGA
>CALWAW010000119.1 GCA_944375845.1 uncultured Lachnospiraceae bacterium | reverse complement strand
AGGTCTGCCCTCATCACTTCTGCCTCACCTGCGAAGATATTCCCGGGGACGACGGCAATTACAAGATGAACCCGCCCCTGCGGGAGCAGGAGGACGCGGACGCCCTCATAAAGGGCCTTAAGGAGGGGATCATCGACGTGATCTCCACCGACCACGCGCCCCACAGCCGGGAGGAGAAGGCCCGCGGCTTTCTGGGCTCCCCCTTCGGGATCGTGGGGCTTGAGACCAGCGCGGCCCTGGTGATGACCAGACTGGTGCACACCGGGATCTTAACGCCCATGGAAATGGCGGACCGCATGAGCAGGAAGCCGGCGCGGATCCTGGGCGTGGACCGGGGAAGCCTGGCCGAGGGGAAGGCCGCGGACGTGGTGCTTCTCGACATGGACAGGGAATATGTGATACACAAAGAGGACTTTCTTTCCAAGGGGAAAAACACCCCCTTCGACGGCTGGAAGGCGAAGGGCGCGGTGGTGATAACCATTGTGGACGGAAAGATCGTATACGAAGAAAAACAGGAGGCGTAAGCAATGATCAACAGGCTGTGTGAAAAAATAAAGGAGCTCAAGGCGCCGGTGGTGGTGGGGCTGGACCCCATGCTCTCCTATGTGCCGGAGCAGGTTCAGAAAAAATCCTTCGCGGAATACGGAGAGACCCTGGAGGGGGCGGCGGACGCCATCTGGCAGTTCAATAAAGAGATCGTGGATTCCATCTGCGACCTGATTCCCGCGGTAAAGCCCCAGTCCGCCATGTACGAGCAGTTCGGCGTGCCCGGCGTGGCCGCCTATAAAAAGACGGTGGATTACTGCCACGAAAAGGGGCTGATCGTGATCGGCGACGTAAAGAGGGGCGACATCGGCTCTACCTCCGCCGCCTACGCGGCGGGCCATCTGGGAAAGGTGCAGGTGGGCGGAAAGAAGCTCTCCGTCTTCGACGAGGATTTCGCCACGGTGAACCCTTACCTTGGCACCGACGGCATCAAGCCCTTCGCGGACGTGTGCAGGGAGGAGCATAAGGGGCTATTTATTCTGGTAAAGACCTCCAATCCTTCCAGCGGCGAGTTCCAGGACCGGCTCATCGACGGACGTCCCCTCTATGAGTGGGTGGGCGAGAAGGTGGCCCAGTGGGGAGCGGACTGCATGGGAGATTCCTACAGCTATATCGGCGCCGTGGTGGGCGCCACCTATCCCGAGATGGGAAAGGTGCTCAGAAAGCTGATGCCGAAGTCCTTTATTCTGGTGCCCGGCTACGGGGCCCAGGGCGGAAAGGCAGAGGATCTGGTCCATTACTTCAACGAGGACGGCCTGGGGGCCATCGTCAATTCCTCCAGAGGAATCATCGCCGCCTATAAGAAAGAGGCTTACGAAAAGTTCGGGCCGGAGCATTTCGGGGAGGCCGCAAGACAGGCGACCCTGGACATGATCGTGGATATCGGCGGCGCCCTGGAACGGGCAAAGTGATCGGAGGAGCTATGGCAAAGAGAAAAGAACGGGCCAGGGTGCTCTCCCAGGAGAGCCTGGCCCCCGGAATATACAGTATGTGGATTGAGACCGGAATCGCGGATGAGGCGGTCCCGGGCCAGTTCGTCTCCCTGTACAGCAAAGACGGCGCCAGGCTCCTTCCCAGGCCCATCAGCATCTGCCAGCTGGAGAAGGGGCGCTTAAGGCTGGTCTACCGGGTGGCCGGAGCGGGAACGGAAGAGTTTTCTGCCTACGGGGCCGGAGACGGGATTGAGGTTTTAGGCCCTCTGGGAAACGGCTTCCCCCTTGAGGAGGCCCGGGGAAAACGTGCGCTCCTGATCGGGGGAGGCATCGGCGTCCCGCCCATGCTGGAAACGGGAAAGGCCCTGTCCGGAGAGGATTTCGCCTTCGTGATGGGCTGGCGGGATGGCAATCTGTTTTTAAAGAAGGATTTTGAGGCGGCGGGAGCGCTCTTTGCGGCCACGGAGGACGGAAGCTTCGGCGTAAAGGGAAACGTGCTGGACGCCGTCCGTGAAAACGGCCTTGCGGCCGACGTGATTTTCGCCTGCGGCCCCGCGCCCATGCTTCGGGCCATCAAGGCCTATGCGAAGGAGAAGGGGATCCGTGCCTGGATTTCCATGGAGGAGAGAATGGCCTGCGGCGTCGGCGCCTGCTTAGCCTGCGTATGCGGCTCAAAGGACGTGGACAGCCACAGCCATGTGCATAACAAGCGGGTGTGCAAGGACGGCCCCGTATTCGCGGCAGAGGAGGTGGAGATCTGATGAATCTTTCAGTGAGCCTTGCGGGCGTCACATTGAAGAATCCGGTGATGACGGCCTCCGGCACCTTCGGCTCCGGGGAGGAGTACAGCGAGTTTTTTGATCTGGGACGCCTGGGCGCCGTGGTCACAAAGGGAGTGGCAAACGTGCCCTGGCCGGGAAATCCCACGCCCAGGGTGGCGGAAACCTGCGGCGGCATGTTGAACGCCATCGGCCTCCAGAACCCCGGAATCGACGTGTTCGTAAACCGGGATATCCCCTTCCTTAAAAAGTTTGACACCAGGATCATCGTCAACGTGTGCGGAAAGACCACCGAGGATTACGAGGAGGTTGTAGAGCGCCTGGCGGAGGAGCCTGTGGATCTATTGGAGATCAATATCTCCTGTCCCAACGTGAAGGAGGGCGGCATCGCCTTCGGACAGGATCCCAGGGCGGCCGAGGCCATCACCAGGGCAGTGAAGAAAAAGGCAAAGCAGCCGGTGATTATGAAGCTGAGCCCCAATGTCACTAATATCGGGGATATGGCAAGGGCCGTGGAGGCGGGCGGCGCCGACGCGGTCTCCCTGATCAACACCCTGACCGGCATGAAGATCGACATTCATAAAAGATGCTTTGCCCTCGCAAATAAGACCGGCGGCCTTTCCGGCCCCGCCATAAAGCCGGTGGCGGTGCGTATGGTCTACGAGGCGGCCCACGCGGTAAGCCTGCCTGTGATCGGGATGGGCGGGATTATGAGCGGTGAGGACGCCCTGGAATTTATCCTGGCGGGGGCCAGGGCCGTTTCCGTGGGCACGGCCACCTTCCATGACCCGCGCGCGGCCCTTAAGGTTGCGGACGGGATCCGCGCCTATATGGAGCGTTACGGTGTAGAGGATATCAACGAGCTGGTGGGGGCGGTAGATCAATGAAGATCGGGTGTTTTGACGTCCTTCCCCCGGAGGCCGCGGGGATCCGCGAGGAGGTATTCGTAAAGGAGCAGGGCTTTCAGGAGGAATTTGACGAGACCGACGGCCATGCCTTCCACCTGGTGCTCTTTGAGGGAGAGCTTCCGGCGGGCACCTGCCGCTTCTTCCCGGAGGGCCGGAAAGAAGGCGTTTACCTGATCGGCAGGCTGGCGGTCAGGAAGGAATATCGGGGGAAGCGCTTCGGCGAGGCCCTTCTGGCAGCGGCGGAACAGGAGATCGCAGCCCGGGGCGGCACCTGCGCCTGCCTCCACGCCCAGGTGCGGGCGAGGGGATTCTATGAGAAGGCGGGCTATGAGGCCTACGGGAGCGTGGAGCCGGAGGAGGGCTGCCCCCATATCTGGATGAAAAAGGAACTGGGATAGACGCAGCGGAGCGTGTGTGGTACAATGGAGCCTTAGGAGGTTTTGAGATGGAACAGTATAAAAAAGAGTTTATCGAGTTTATGGTGGACTGCAATGTGCTTAAGTTCGGGGATTTCACCTTAAAGAGCGGAAGGAAATCTCCCTTTTTCATGAACGCGGGCGCTTATGTGACCGGCTCTCAGTTAAAAAAGCTGGGCGAATATTACGCGAAGGCCATCCACGACAGGTACGGAGACGATTTCGACGTGCTCTTCGGGCCCGCCTATAAGGGGATCCCCTTAAGCGTGGTGACTGCGGTGGCCTACAGCGAGCTTTACGGAAAAGAGGTGCGCTACTGCTCCGACCGCAAGGAGGAAAAGGATCATGGCGCCGACAAGGGGAGCTTTCTGGGGAGCAGCTTAAAGGACGGCGACAGGGTCATTATGATCGAGGACGTGACGACCTCCGGAAAGTCCATGGAGGAGACGGTGCCCAAGGTGAGGGGCGCGGCTGACGTAACGATCGTGGGCCTTATGGTCTCCCTGGACCGCATGGAAGTGGGAAAGGGCGGAAAGAAGAGGGCCCTCTCCGAGGTGAAGGATCTTTACGGCTTTGATACGGCGGCCATCGTCACCATGGCCGAGGTGACGGAATACCTCTATAACAGGCCCTGCCATGGCCGCGTGGTCATCGACGACGGGCTGAAGGCGGCCATTGACGCGTATTATCAGCAGTACGGAGCAGAGGAATAGGAGGACGTCCATGAGCGAGAGGATCTATAAGACCATGAAGCGCACCGGCGGCCTGTCCATCGCCCTGGGAATCGCGGTGGTGACGGTGGGCCTTGCGGCCGGCATCGGAGGGATCATAAGCGGAGCCCTTCTTTTAAAGAGAAAATCAGAGATTACGTTTTAGCAAGAGGAGATCGTTTTGAAAATCTATATGAGCAGGCGGACCGTCACCACAGTGGGCTGGATCCTGTTTCTGTGCTATCTGGCGGGGCTTACTTATTTCTGCTTTTTTTCCGAGGCCATGGGAAGGACCGACCTTTCCGTGGGCTACCGGTATAACCTGATGCCCTTCAAGGAGATTCAGCGCTGCATCCGTTACTGGGATGTGCTGGGGCCGGTGAGCGCGTCCATGAACCTGTTTGGAAATGTGATCGCCTTCATTCCCTTCGGGTTCATCCTGCCGATGTTAAGCGTATCCAACAGGAAATGGTACATCGTGCTGGGCCTGGGGTTTTTGTGCAGCCTGGCCATCGAGACTCTGCAGCTGGTGACCAGAAGGGGAAGCTTCGACGTGGACGATCTGGCGCTGAACACTCTGGGCGCGGTTCTTGGCTACGGCTGTTTCCGGATCGCGGTCCGGGTGCGGGGAAAGATCAATGGATAATAAAAGAAAAAAGACAAAGCTTTTCAAGATCAACTTTTCAGCGGCGGGAATGGTCTCGCTTCTGATTCTTTTCGGGGCGCTCCTTTTACTGTTCGCGGCCCTTTTTATCGCGTTTAGGACCTACGGCCACGGCGACGCCACCATCGGCGCCCTGGGCTTTCTGGCCTTTTTCCTGAACATCCTGGGGATTATGATGCCGGTGCGGGATCATAAAATGCACGGCGCAGAAGGGGGCTTTCCCATGCTCTCCCGGGTCGCCGTGATCTTAAACGCCCTGTGCATGGCGGGAATTATCGCGGTCTATGTCATGGGGATCATTCTTTAGGAGGCACACAGATGGAAGAGCGGCTGAAAAAGCAGCTGGCCTTTATTTTAGAGGCGGATAAGAGCAAGCAGGTATTCCGTCAGACCTATGTTTCCGACGGCACAAGAAAAGAAAACGACGCGGAGCACGCGTGGCATCTGGCCCTGATGTGCGTCCTTCTCCGTGAATACGCCAACGAGCCGGTGGATCTGGCAAAGACCATGGCCATGGTGCTGGTTCACGACCTGGTGGAGATCGACGCCGGAGACACCTACGCCTACGACGAGGCGGGAAACAGTACCAAGAGAGAGCGGGAGCTTAAGGCCGCCGACAGGATCTTTTCACTGCTTCCGGAGGATCAGGGCGCTTATCTTCGCGGCCTCTGGGAGGAATTCGAGCGGGCCG
The DNA here is from genome assembly GCA_944375845.1 of uncultured Lachnospiraceae bacterium. Classification (GTDB taxonomy): domain Bacteria; phylum Bacillota; class Clostridia; order Lachnospirales; family Lachnospiraceae; genus Lientehia. The sequence goes on along the minus strand of CALWAW010000119.1, from coordinate 8,902 downwards.
ATACGCCGGAGGCGAGATTCGCCTTAAGCCTCGATAAGATCCAGCCGGTGCTCTTAAACGACGCCACCGGCGGCAGGGCCTGGGAGGAGCACGGCGTCCGTTTGAGCCAGATCCTTGAGCGGAACAGGAAAACCCCGGAGGGCGCAGAGGCCCTTTGGCGGTATACGGAGGGCCTGCTGAGGAAAAACGTCTCCGAAGGCCATATAAAGGACGACAGGGAGGAAAAGGAAAATGGATAATATGTGGGCGTTCGTGAGCCTTGTTCTGGCGGTGGTCTTTTTCTTCGGCGGCTTTCAGATCCTGAACGGAAAGACCAGTTTTCTGGGCGAAAACGCGGAAAAAAGCATCAAGCCCGAGGATAAGGCCGCCTATTGCCGTGAAATGTGCGTGCCCATCTTTCTTCTTGGAATCGTGGAGGCCGCCGACGGCATCATGCAGTTTGTGATGGGGCCCGCCATGTCGGGCTGGTCTATGCTGATTCTGGGCGCGGGCATCATGCTGGCCTTTGTATGGATGATGGCCATTCAGCGCAGATACGCGAGGAAATAGACGGGAGTGGACGAATATGCTTGAGGAACGGTACAGCCTTTCCCTGGAACGGATCCGGGGAATTGAAAAGGAGTGCGGGGAGAGCGAGCCTCCCTGCGGCGCTCAGGCGGCCCCCTTCTTCCGGGCGGGCGCGGAGTGGCTCCTTTACCTGGATCAGCTTAAGGGAGCGCTTTTTGCGGAACAAAAGGGGGGCCTTCCTCCCATGGAGGTCCTTGAGGAGCGGAACAGGCGGCTTTATCAGGACATTGCCGGGGAGGCCTATGAAAAAAGCTTTGCCAACCCGGCTTACAGCGTAAAGCTTCTGGGAAGCCAGGCGGGCCCCATGATCTCCTTCCTGGCGGCGGAGCTTCGGGGCGGGATCTCCTGTATTTACGAGGGACGCATGGAGGAATGGGTCCCCTGCGCCGAGGTGTTTATCGAGGCCTATAACCTCTTTGAGGCCGCCGCTTCGGGAGAGCTCTCCGAAGAGGCGCTCCTTTCGGAGCTTAAGGAGGCCCTGTACTATTATGTCAGCGATTACTGCGACGTGACGGTCCCCAGGCGGATCCGGGAGCAGGTGGACCCTTCCCTTGATTTCGCCGTGCGGATTATTATGGAAAGCGACCTTTCCGACCTGCGCTATCTCTACCGCTTCGGCGAGTACGTCACGGAGAGCGAGCTTAAGACGGCGCGGTTTTTAAACAGCCTGCCCCGGGAGACGGTGGAAAAAATGGCCGCGGTCTACACAGAGGGGTACAAAAGAGGCTTTGAGCTGGCGGGAATCGATCTTTCCAAAAAGCGGACGGTGGAGATTCGTTATCAGCTGGGCTTTGAGCGGATTGTAAGGGAGGCTGTTTCGCAGTTTGCCGCCATGGGCCTTAAGCCCACCCTCTTCCGGGCGGCACAGGCGGCGGTCAATAAGCGGCAGCATTTAAAGATCGGCTATTTCGGGGCCTATGCCAACAGACAGTTTGAGTACGACCACCGGTTTGACAACGCCCTGTTTCTGGATAAGGCCTTCAAGGAGAGAAAGCTTTCCGTGATGCGCGCCGCCTACGAGGAGCTCAAGGAGCCTGCGGCGGTCTACGCGGGCCCCGCGGTGATGGAAACCTTCGGCGAGGCCCCCTTCGCATACGAAAACAAAAAGGAAGCCTTCTCCTTAAGCGCAAAGCAGAAAAAGCTGCTCACCGAGATGAACGCCCAGGCGGCGGAGATCACCAATCAGTATATACGGGGAGACGAGAGGAGCTTTACCATCATCTCCTGGCCGGTGCCCGAAATCGGCCCCCATTATGAAGAAATCTTTAAAGAGACCATAAAGATCAATACCCTGGATTATGAGCAGTACAAAAAGATCCAGGCGCTTCTCATCGCCGCCCTGGACCAGGGCGAGGCGGTGGAGATCCTGGGACAGAATGGAAACCGCACCCGTATGCGGGTGGCCCTTCATCCCTTAAAAGACAGGGAGCGGGAGACCAACTTTGAAAACTGCCTGGCCGATGTGAACATCCCCCTGGGCGAGGTGTTCACCTCGCCGCGGCTTTCCGGCACGGAGGGGCTTCTCCATATCCGGCAGATCTACATCAACGAGGTGGAGTATAAGGATCTTTCCATCCGCTTCGAGGAGGGCATGACAAAGGAGTGTTCCTGCGGAAACTACGAGCCCCGGACGGTGGAGGAAAACCTGCTCTACAACCATCCCTCCCTGCCTCTGGGCGAGTTTGCCATCGGCACCAATACGGCGGCCTACGCCATGGCCAGGCGCTACGGGATCATGGAGCGGATGCAGATTCTCATTATCGAAAAGACCGGCCCCCATTTCGCCATCGGCGACACCTGCTACAGCCACGCCGAGGACGTAAAGGTTTACAATCCCGACGGGAAGGAGATCGTGGCCAGGGACAACGAGCGCTCCATAAAGAGAAAAGAAAACCCGGCGGAGGCCTACTTCAACTGCCACACCGACATCACGATCCCCTATGACGAGCTGGGGGAGATCGCCGTGGTGAAGGCGGACGGAGAGCGGATCCCGCTGATTGAAAACGGGCGCTTTGTGCTTCCCGGAACGGAGGCGCTCAATGAGGCCTTTGAAAAATGCTTGTAACAGTCTGACGGGCTGTGGTAAAATATAAAGGTTAAAACTCTATACATCAAAAAGAAAAGAGGAGAAACGTATGGCAAAAGTAGGAATTATCATGGGAAGCGATTCAGATCTGGCGGTCATGAGCAAGGCGGCCGACGTTCTGGACAAGCTGGGAGTGGATTATGAGATGACCATCATTTCGGCCCACCGGGAGCCCGACGTGTTTTTCGAGTACGCGAAGTCTGCCGAGGCGAAGGGCTTTAAGGTAATCATCGCCGGGGCGGGCATGGCGGCCCATCTGCCCGGCATGTGCGCGGCCATCTTCCCGATGCCCGTGATCGGCGTGCCCATGCACACCACGTCCCTGGGCGGAAGGGACTCTCTGTACTCCATCGTGCAGATGCCCTCCGGGATTCCCGTGGCTACCGTAGCCATCAACGGCGGCGCCAACGCCGGCATCCTGGCGGCCAAGATCCTCGCCACCTCCGACAGCGCCCTTTTAGAGCGGCTCAAGAAGTATTCGGAGGACCTGAAGGATCAGGTGGTCGCCAAGGCAGAAAAGCTTGACAGGCTGGGATACAAAGAGTATCTGGCACAGAAATAGAGGGGGAGGTAAGGTATGGATTACAAGAAAGCTGGCGTTGATATCGAGGCCGGTTACAAGGCCGTGGAACTGATGAAGAAGCATGTGCAGGCGACCATGCGCCCCGAGGTTTTAGGGGGAATCGGCGGCTTTTCCGGCGCCTTCTCCATGGACGCCTACAAAAAAATGGAGCATCCCACCCTGGTGTCCGGCACCGACGGCGTGGGCACAAAGCTCAAGCTGGCCTTCGCCCTGGATAAGCACGACACCATCGGCATCGACTGCGTGGCCATGTGCGTGAACGACATCGCCTGCGCCGGCGGCGAGCCCCTGTTCTTCCTGGACTATATCGCCTGCGGAAAGAACGAGCCGGAAAAGATCGCCACCATCGTAAGCGGCGTGGCCGAGGGCTGCCGCCAGGCGGGAGCGGCCCTGATCGGCGGCGAGACTGCCGAGATGCCCGGCTTTTATCCGGTGGATGAATACGACCTGGCGGGCTTTGCCGTGGGCATCGTAGATCAGAAGGATCTGATCTCCGGAAAAGACCTGAAGGCGGGCGACGTGCTGATCGGAATGGCCTCCTCCGGCGTCCATTCCAACGGCTATTCTTTAGTGAGAAAGGTGTTCTCCATGTCCCAGGAGAGCCTGAATACATACTGCGAATCCCTGGGCGCCACCCTGGGCGAAACCCTGCTGGTTCCCACGAAGATCTATGTGAAGGCCCTGAACGCGGTGAAGGCCGCGGGCGTGGCCGTGAAGGCGTGCAGCCACATCACCGGCGGCGGCTTCTATGAGAACGTGCCCCGGATGCTCCGGGAGGGCACCCGCGCCGTCATCGAGAAGGGCAGCTATCCGGTGCCGCCCATCTTCGAGATGCTGGCAAGGGACGGCGACATCGCAGAGCACATGATGTACAACACCTTCAATATGGGCATCGGCATGGTGGTGGCCGTGGATAAGGCCGATGCAGATAAGACCCTGTCCGCCATCACGGCGGCCGGAGAGGCCCCCTACGTGATCGGCGAGATCAGAGCGGGCGAGAAGGGCGTGACGTTATGCTAAGACTGGGGATCTGCGTATCCGGCGGAGGCACGAACCTTCAGGCCATCCTTGATAAGCTTGAGAGCGGGGAGATCACCAACGCCTGCGCGGCGGTGGTGGTCAGCAACAATCCGGGCGCGTACGCCCTTCAGCGGGCGAAGGACGCCGGCGTGACGGCAGTCTGCGTATCCCCCAGGGACTACGAAAACCGTGAGGCCTTCAACAGGGCCCTGGTGGATACCCTCAAGGAGCATCAGGTGGATCTGGTGGTGCTGGCCGGTTTCCTGGTGGTGATTCCGCCGCTTATGGTGGAGCAGTACAGAAACAGGATCATCAACGTTCATCCGTCCCTGATTCCTTCTTTTTGCGGAACGGGGAACTACGGCCTCAAGGTCCATGAGAACGCCCTGAAAAGAGGCGTCAAGGTGACCGGGGCCACCGTCCACTTTGTGGACGAGGGAACGGATACGGGCCCCATCATCCTCCAGAAGGCGGTGGAGGTTGAGGAGGGCGACACGCCGGAGGTTTTGCAGAGAAGGGTCATGGAGCAGGCGGAGTGGGTCATCCTGCCCCGGGCCATCGACCTGATCGCCAACGGGCGGATCCGTGTGGAGAACGGCCGCGTGATCCGTCAGAAAGGATAGAGGAAAGCCATGAATGTATTGATAGTAGGAAGCGGCGGAAGGGAGCATGCCCTGGCCTGGAAGATCGCCAAGAGCAGCCATGTGGACAAGATCTACTGCGCCCCCGGAAACGCCGGGATCGAGGAGTACGCGGAGTGCGTGCCCATCGGCGTGCTGGACTTTGACGCCCTGGTGGCCTTCGCGAAGGAAAAGGAGATCGGCCTTACGGTCATCGGCATGGACGATCCGCTGGTGGCGGGGATCGTGGACGCCTTCGAGGCGGCGGGCCTGCGCGTGTTCGGCCCCGGCAAGGCGGCGGCCATCCTGGAGGGCTCCAAGGCCTTCTCCAAGGATCTGATGAAAAAATACCATATCCCCACGGCGGCCTATGAGAACTTTGACGACCCCGAAAAGGCCCTGGCTTATCTGGAGACGGCAAAGTTCCCCATTGTCTTAAAGGCCGACGGCCTGGCCCTTGGAAAGGGAGTCCTGATCTGCAATACCCTTGAGGAGGCAAAGGAAGGCGTAAAGGAGATCATGGAGGACAAGAAGTTCGGCGCCGCCGGGAACCAGATGGTGATTGAGGAATTCCTCACCGGCCGCGAGGTCTCCGTCCTCTCCTTTGTGGACGGAAATACCGTGAGGATCATGACCTCCGCCCAGGATCACAAGCGGGCGGGGGACGGCGATACAGGCCTGAACACCGGCGGCATGGGAACCTTCTCCCCCAGTCCCTTCTACACAAAAGAGGTGGACGACTTCTGTCAGAAGTATATTTATCAGCCCACGGTGGACGCCATGAGGGCGGAGGGCCGCACCTTCAAGGGAATCATCTTCTTCGGCCTGATGCTCACGGCCGACGGCCCCAGGGTGCTGGAATACAACGCCAGGTTCGGCGATCCGGAGGCACAGGTGGTGATTCCCCGGATGAAGAACGACATCGTCGAGGTGATGGAGGCCTGCATTGACGGGACCCTTTCCCAGATTGACCTTCAGTTCGAGGATAACGCGGCGGTATGCGTGGTGCTGGCCTCCGACGGGTATCCGGTGAAGTACGAGAAGGGCTTTGCCATCGAAGGGCTTGATACGGTGAAGGAAAAGGAGAGCGAGGGCTACTATGTGTTCCACGCCGGTACGAAGCGTGAGGACGGGAAGATCGTCACAAACGGAGGCCGCGTCCTGGGCGTGACCGCCAAGGGCCCTGATCTTAAGACGGCCCGGGCCAACGCCTACCGCGCCACGGAGTGGATCACCTTCGCCAACAAGTATATGCGCCATGACATCGGAAAGGCCATTGACGAAGCATAAGGAGAGATCAGGAATTGCCCCGCCAAGAGCGGGGCAGTCTTTTGCGCCATGATGAAGCAGAATTATAAGATCATTGTAAGCTATGACGGTACCCGCTACCGGGGCTGGCAGAAACAGACGAATACGGGCGACACCATCCAGGGAAAGCTGGAGGCGCTGCTTTCCCGCATGGCGGGAGAAGAGGTGGCGGTGCAGGGGGCGGGGCGGACCGACGCGGGTGTACACGCCCTGGGCCAGACCGCCAATTTCCGCATGGATACGGAGCTTTCCGACAGGGAGCTTATGGACGCCATCAACGGCTTCCTCCCTGATGATATCGCCGTGCTGTCCCTTAAGCGGGCGTCGGAGCGGTTCCACAGCCGTTTAAGCGCCGTGGGGAAGGCCTACTGCTACCGGATCTATACGGGAAACGCCAGGCCGGTGCTTTCCCGCCGGTACGTCTGGAACCTGGGAAGGGAGCTTTTCACAGAGCGGATGGAGCAGGCGGCGGCTTATCTTACAGGGCTCCATGATTTCAAAAGCTTCTGCGGGAATCCCCGCATGAAAAAATCCACGGTGCGCCGCATAGACTCTGTTAAGGTGTGGAGGGAGCCGGGAGAGGACGAGGTCAGGATCCGTTTCGAGGGGAACGGCTTTCTTCAGAACATGGTGCGGATCATGACCGGGACCCTGGCGCAGTGCGGCCTTTTTGAGCGGGACCCGGAGGAGATCCCCCGGATCCTTGAGGCGAGGGACAGAAGCGCGGCGGGCCCCATGGCCCCGGCCTGCGGCCTTACGCTGATGGAAGTAAAGTATTGAGGAGTGACGGAAATGACAGACTTTCTTGTGCGCAGATTTGTAAAGGATTATGAGCAGACAGGAAAGGCCAGCGTGCGCACGGCGTACGGGGTGCTGGCCAGCATGGTGGGGATCTGCTGCAACGTGCTTCTGTTCGTGGTAAAGATTACCATCGGATTTTTCTTAAACAGCGTGTCGGTCATGTCCGACGCCTTCAATAACCTCTCCGACGCGGCCTCCTCTGTGATCGGCTTCATCGGCGTGCGCATGGCGGGACGCCCCGCGGATAAGGACCACCCCTTTGGCCACGGGCGCATCGAGTATATCGCGGCGCTGATTGTGTCCTTTCTGGTGATTGAGGTGGGGCTTACGTTTTTCAAAAGCTCCTTCGGAAAGATCCTCCATCCGGAGCGCCTTTCCTTTCAGGCGGTCTCCCTGGTGATTCTGGCCCTTTCCATCGGGGTCAAGCTTTGGATGGCTTATTTCAATAAAAAGCTGGGAAAGCGCACCGGCTCCAAGGTGATGGAGGCCACCGCCGCCGATTCCCTGGGTGACGTGCTGGTGACCGGGGCGACCATCGTATCCGTGCTCCTTTACGGGATTTTTGATCTCAACATCGACGGCTTTATCGGCCTGGCCGTGTCGGTGGTGGTGATCGTGGCCGGAATCAATATCGCCAGGGACACCTTAAAGCCCCTGATCGGCGAGGCCATCGACCCGGAGCTCTATAAAAAGATCAAGGCCTTCGTGGAGAGCTACGACGGCATCGAGGGCACCCATGACCTTCTGGTCCACAGCTACGGCCCCTCCACCAGTATCGCCTCCATCCACGCCGAGGTGGACGGCCACGGGAATATCGAGGCCATCCACGAGGTCATCGACCAGATCGAGCGGGACGCCAAGGAGAAGCTGGGAATCCTTCTGGTGATTCACATGGATCCCCTGGAGCTTGAGGATCCGGTGCTGGAGGAGCGTAAAGGGCGGATCCTGGGATTTCTAAAGGAGATCGACGAAAGGCTTACCCTCCACGACTTCCGCATGGTCAACGGACGCAGGCGGATCAACCTGTTTTTTGACATCGTGGTGCCCTACGATCTTGACGAGGGGCAGGTGGTGGATAGGCTCCAGCAGAAGATCAAGGCCTATGATAAGCGGATCGAGGCGGTGATCACCATCGACCGCAGCTATGTGGGGCAGGAAAATTAAAAAAAATGTAAATTAGGGCTTGCCAAACAGAGAACTTTGCGTTATAATACAATTCGTTGCAGCACCAGGGTGCTGCCGGATATTGGGTTGTCGCCAAATGGTAAGGCACTGGACTCTGACTCCAGCATTTCAAGGTTCGAATCCTTGCAGCCCAGCGAAAAAAGCGTATCGGCTATCCGGTACGCTTTTTTGTTATGCGCGCCGGACGTATGCTCCGGAAGGCCTAAGCCTCCAGGAACCCTTCCAGCACGTCCTCCACCAGGGAGCACACGTGGCGGCAGGCGGCGATCACCTCGGGCTTCGCCGTGTCCACCGCGTAGCTTTCGGCGGCGCAGGAAAGAAGTTCCAGGTCGTTGTAGTTGTCGCCGAAGGCCATGACCTCCTCCTTTTTGATATGGGCGGCCTCCATAAGCGCTCTCATGGCCTTTCCCTTGTGGATATCCGGGGGAATGAAATCGATCCAGTGGTCACAGGTGGAGGCCAGGGTAAAGACGCCTCCCCATTTTTCCCGGAAGCGCGCAAGCCATTCCTCCGTGCGGCTTCCGTGTACATAGGCGGAAATCTTGATGTAGTCCTCGCGGGTGGAGAAAATATCCTCCACCACGGTCACGCGGTTTTTAAGCTCGTGGACCAGATAATCCGTATAGGCGGGGCTTTTGGGCTGGATATAGGCGGTCTCCACGCCGGAAAGCTGGATCTCGCAGTCCTTCGCCGCCTGGATATCCCGCATCAGGGACTGGCCCAGGGCCCGGT
>CALWAW010000118.1 GCA_944375845.1 uncultured Lachnospiraceae bacterium | reverse complement strand
GGTGATGGGCATCTCATTATAAATGGCGTCATAGGATTCCTGAAGGCTGCCATACTGGGGGATGTATTCCTCCAGAAGCTCCAGGGCGTCCTCATAGGCGCCGCCCTGGGCCATGACGTTTGCCTCCGCCTCAATGGCCGTCTGAATATCCTGCTTCATGTCCCCGATGGCGTCCTTGAGCGCCTGGCTGTCAGGATAAACGGATTCATAGCTCTCCAGATATTCCAGGGCCTCATCATATTCCCCGGCCCGCACCATAGCCTGTGCTTCGTCCACCAGAGCGGCGATCTCCTCGTCCTCCTGGGTCTTCTGGTAGTCGGAATAGGCCTCGTTCACCTCTGTCAGCTTCTGCTCCAGCTCCTCGTCGCCGCCAAGAAAATCAATGGCGGACTGAAGAACCGACGCCGCGCCTTCATAGTCGCTGCTTCCCGATATGTACTCCTCGGCCTTTCCAAGGACATCCTGACGGTAAAGGTCTGTGGCCTCCTCAAGCCCTGCTTTCGCGTCCTCCGATTCGGGATCCAGTTCCAGCGCTTCTTTATATCTGCTTATGGCGCTTTCATAGTTTCCGTTATTTTTCAGGTTCAGGGCGTCGAACAGGCTCCAGACCGCGTCTACCCGGTCGTTCCAGCCCTCCGCGTAAAACACGCTGAGCGCCTGGAGCTCCTCTACGGCGTCGTCATAGTCCATGGCGCCGGACTCATAGGCGGGGTACACCTGGTCCAGAGCCTCCTGGAGCAGGGAAAGGGTCTTTTCGGAAAGCTCCTCGCCCGCCAGCTTTTCCACATAGATTTCAGCCGCGTCGTCCAGATCTCCGTCCTTTATGGCCCGGTTCATCCTGTTCTCAGCTGAATTCCAGATCAGATAGAAGGTAATCCCGCCCGCCGCAAGAATAACAACGACAATCAGCGCGATGATCAGGCCCTTTTTCGACTTCTTCTTTTTTGGCGCGTGAATGGGCTCCGGCCCGGCGTAAGGGTAGGGCTGGGGCTCTCCCTGAGGCCCCGCGCCAAACGGAGGCTCCGGACCCGTTTTCGGACCCGCACTGAACTGAGGCTCCGGGCCTGACTTCGGCCCCATGCCGGGCTGAGGCTCCGGACCTGACTTCGGGCCCATGCCGGGCTGGGGCTCCGGCCCCGGCGTTACAGGCCGCGCTCCGGCGCTCTCACCGGGCTTCGGCTCCACGTGAGGCTCCGGCTCCACATGGGGCTGGGACTCCACATGAGGCTCTGTCACAGGCCCGCCAGTGGGCGCAGCTTCTCCCGCAGGCTGAGGCACAGGCCCGGTTTCACCCGCAGGCTGAGGCCCCGGGCCGCCCGCCGGGCCGGGTACCGGCTGCTCCTGAGGCACGGCTTCTTTCGCCTGCTGCCCTGCAAGCGCCGTCGGATGGCCGCAAAAAGGGCAGAATCTGGAATCCTCCTCGATTCTCTGTCCACAGTTTTCGCAAAACATATCGGTCTCCTCCTCTTTATATTCTAAATTCATCCTAAATACAAATCGGACGGATGTCAAGACCTCCCTGAAAACTGACTGTTATAAAGCTCCGCATAGAAGCCCTTCTTCGCCAGAAGCTCCCTGTGCGTTCCCTGCTCCACAATATGCCCGTCCCGCATCACCAGAATCACGTCGGCCTCGCGGATCGTCGAGAGACGATGGGCCACGATGAAGCTGGTGCGCCCCTCCATCATCCTGGCGAAGGCCTTCTGGATGCGGATCTCGGTCCTGGTGTCGATGGACGAGGTGGCCTCGTCCAGAATCAGCATCGGCGGCAGGCACAGCATCACGCGGGTGATGCAAAGGAGCTGGCGCTGCCCCTGGGAAAGGCTTCCGCCGTCCTCAGTGATCACCGTGTCGTATCCGTTGGGAAGACGGCGGATAAAGCTGTCGGCGTGGGAGGCCTTCGCCGCCTCCCGGATCTCCTGCTCCGTGGCGTCCGGCTTTCCCATGACGATGTTTTCCCGGATGGTGCCGTTCCTGAGCCAGGTATCCTGGAGCACCATGCCGTAATTGGAACGCAGGCTCTTTCTGGTGACGCCCATCACGTCCTCGCCGTCCACCAGGATCCTTCCGCTGTCGGCGTCATAGAACCGCATCAGCAGGTTGATGAGCGTGGTCTTTCCGCAGCCGGTGGGGCCCACGATGGCGACCCGCTGGCCCGGCTTCACCGAAAGATTGAAGTCCTCGATCAGCTTCTGCTTCGGATCGTAGGAGAAATACACGTGCTCCAGATCCACATAACCCTTCACGTCGTGCAGCTCCTTCGCGTCCTCCCGGTCGGGAACCTGGGGCTTTTCGTCGATGAGCTCAAAGATCCTGGCGGCGCAGGCCACCGCGTTCTGAAGCTCCGTGACCACGCCGGAGATCTCGTTGAAGGGCTTCGTATACTGATTGGCATAGCTTAGGAAGCTGGAAAGCTGACCTACGCTGATGCCGCCGCCGATGGCCGACAAAGCCCCGGCGATGCCCACGCCCGTATACACCAGGCTGTTGACAAACCTGGTGCTGGGGTTCACCAGGGACGAAAAGAACGTGGCCCGCAGGGAGCACTTTTCCAGACGGGCGTTGATCTCGTCAAACTGCTCCTGGCACCGGCTTTCATGGTTGAAGGCCTGCACCACCTTCTGATTTCCCACCGCCTCCTCAATGAGGCCGGTCTGCTCGCCCCTGGTCTCGGACTGGAGCCTGAACATGGAATAGGATTTTTTCGCGATGAAGCTGGCCACAAACAGGGAGATGGGCGTGATGAGCACCACCACCAGGGTGATTCTGATGTCAATGGACACCATGAAGCACAGAGTTCCCACAATGGTCATGACTCCGGTGAAAAACTGGGTGAAACCCATTAAAAGGCCGTCTGCAAACTGATCCACATCAGCGATGACGCGGCTCACCACGTCGCCGTAGGAATGGCTGTCGATATATTTAAGGGGAAGGATCTCCAGCTTGGCGAAGGCGTCCCGCCGGATATCCTGAACCACATGATAAGTGATCCTGTTGTTGCACACGTTCATGATCCACTGGGAAACCGCCGTCAGCACGATGATCACCGCCGCCGTTTCCAGGATCTTTAAGATCCGGTCAAAGTTCACCCTTCCCGGCCCCAGAATCTGATCCACCGCCTGCCCCGTCAGGATGGGGAAGTACAGGGTGAGCGCCACCGTCGCCGCCGCGAACAGCAAAGACAGGGCCACAAAAAACCAATACCGCCTGATATAATGCAGAATCTTCCGAAAGGTATCTTTTCTGGCTCCCATTTACTCATCCTCCTTCGGAAACTGTGAATAGTAGATCTCCTGGTAGACGGGACAGCCCGCGAGAAGAGTCTCGTGGAAGCCGATCCCGGCCACCTCGCCGTCATCCAGCACGATAATCTGGTCGGCGTACTGGATGGAGGCGGCTCTCTGGGAGACGATGAACACTGTCAGCCGCTCCTTCATGCCGCGGATGGCGGCCCGCAGCTTCGCGTCTGTGGCGAAATCCAGCGCCGAGGCGCTGTCGTCCAGGATCAGGATCTCCGGCTTCTTCACAAGGGCTCTGGCAATGGTGAGCCTCTGGCGCTGTCCGCCGGAAAGGTTCTTTCCGCCCTGGTTGATCATGGTGTCCAGGCCGTCGGCCTTTTTCTCCACAAACTCCTTCGCCTGGGAAAGTGCAAGGGCCTCCCACAGCTCCTCCTCTCCGGCGTCCTCCTTTCCCCAGCGGAGGTTATCCCGGATGGTCCCCTTAAAGAGCACCGCCTTCTGAGGCACCACCCCGATCTTATCCCGCAGCACATGGAGCGGATACTCCTTTACATCCCTTCCGTCCACTAAAACCGCGCCCTCTGTGGCGTCGTAAAATCTGGGGATCAGGTTCACCAGGGAGGTTTTTCCGGAGCCGGTCCCGCCGATGATTCCGATGGTCTGCCCCCGCTCCGCCTTAAAGTTTACGTCTGTCAGGGAATGGGCGCCGGCGTTTTTGTAGGTGAGCTCCACATGGGAAAACTCCACGGTTCCCCTCTCGCCGGTCTCCATGGCCTCTGTCCACCCCTCCTCAGAGGGAGACGTCATGGAGCTTTCTGTTTCCAGCACCGCCGAGATCCGGCCGGCGCAGGCGAGGGCCTTCGTGATGGTGACGATCAGGTTTGCCAGCTTGATCAGCTCCACCAGGATCTGGGACATATAGTTGACCAGCGCCACCACCTGGCCCTGGGTGATGATTCCGCCGTCCACCTGGATGGCCCCGGTCCAGATCAGGGCCACCACGGCCCCGTTGATGATCACATAGGTCATGGGGTTCATCAGGGCGGAGATCCGTCCGGCAAAGACCTGCATCCTGGTGAGCGCTCCGTTCCTCTCGGAAAACCGCTTCCGCTCCTCCTCCTCTTTGTTGAAGGCGCGCAGCACCCGGACGCCGGTCAGGTTTTCTCTGGTGCTCCCCAGCACCCGGTCCAGCCCAGCCTGCACTTTTTTATAAAGGGGCATCGTGGCCAGCATGATCCCGAATACCACGATGGAGAGCAGGGGGATCGTCACCACAAACAGCATGGCCGCCTTCACGTTGATGGTAAAGGCCATGGCCATGGCCCCGAACACGATAAAGGGCGACCGCAGAAACAGCCGCAGGGTCATGTTGACTCCCGACTGAACCTGGTTCACGTCGCTGGTCATTCTGGTAATCATGGTGGAGGTCCCCAGGGTATCCATTTCCGTGTAGGAAAGACTCTGGATATGGGAGAACAGCGCATGGCGGACGCCTGTGGCGAAGCCCACCGCCGCCTTGGCCGCGAAATACTGGGCCGTCACCGAGCACACCAGGCCGATCACGCCCAGCCCCACCATCACCAGGCACATGCGGACCACATAGCCGGTATCCCTCCCGGCAATGCCCTTGTCGATGACCGCCGCCATCACCAGAGGGACCAGAAGCTCAAAGGAAGCCTCCAGAAGCTTGAACAGCGGTCCCAGGACGCTTTCTTTTTTATAATGGCTCAGATAAACAAGAAGCTTTTTCATCGTTTCACCTTCCCTGTATGGTTGCTTTTATCCGCCCTTTATACTATCATAAAAGCTGGTATATGAAAACTATTATATTTATATATTTTCTATATGAATCACATATATCAGGAGGTTCCCATGGATTTAAAACAGCTCGCCTATTTTACCGCCGTTGTGGACGAGGGCACCATCTCGGCGGCCGCCCGAAAGCTTCACATTACCCAGCCGCCCCTGAGCAGCCAGTTAAAGCTTCTGGAAAAGGAGGCGGGCTGCCTGCTTTTTGAACGGGGCTCCCGCTCCATCCGCCTTACCGACGCCGGCCGGATGATGTATGAGCGCGCCTCCGCCCTGCTGCATATGTCAGACCTTCTCAAGGAGGAACTTAGGGGATACCGTCTGGGCTCCCACGGCACCCTGCGGCTGGGCGTGGTGTCCTCCGTGGGAGGCACCCTGTTTAGCGGCTGGCTGAAGGGCTTTCACGAGGCCCATCCCCATATCCGCTTTGAAATCTTCGAGGCAAATACCTATCAGCTTCTGGAAAAGCTCCAGGACGGGCTCATTGAGCTGGCCGTGGTTCGGACGCCCTTTCCCCCCGGCGAGCTTCAATGTGTGCCTTTGAAAAAAGAGCCCATCCTGGCGGCGGGCCGCCGCAGCTTTTTTGAGACGCCAAAGGCGCCTTCGATCTCCCTTGAGGAGCTGTCCCGGCTTCCGCTGATCCTGTACCGGCGCTGGGAATCCGTCCTCAGCGAGGCCTTCCGCAAAAGGGGGCTGGAGCTTGCGCCCTTCTGCAAGAACGACTCCGCCAGCACCACCGCCTTCTGGGCCGACGCCGGGCTTGGAGTGGGAATCCTTCCCGCCTCCTCGGCCCCGCTTCTGCGGGATCCCGATACCATCTGCCTGCCCATCGCAGACACCGGCCTGGTTTCGGAGATCTCTCTGATCCGCGTCCGCGGCGCTTATCT
>CALWAW010000117.1 GCA_944375845.1 uncultured Lachnospiraceae bacterium | reverse complement strand
CCTGCAAGATCCAGGCCCTGAAGGGCCGTGTGGAAGCGGAATTCGCCGCCCATGGAGAGGATCCGCGCCCTCATGTTTTCCAGGACCCCCTTCAGCACGTCGGTGCCGATATGGGGCTTCTGCTCGTAGAGGATCTCCTCCCCCGCTCCGAAAGAGGCGAAAAGCTCCAGCACCCTTCTTCCCCTTCCCGCCGGATCCTTCACCATGGTGTTCAGCTTTCCGTCGGAGAAGGTTCCCGCGCCGCCCTCCCCGAACTGGACGTTGCACTCCGGATCCAGGACGCCTGTTTTCCAGAACCGCTCCACGGCCTGCTCCCGCTCCCTGACGGGGCCGCCCCGCTCCAGAAGGATGGGCGCGTACCCGGCCTCGGCCAGAAGGTAGCCGCAGAAAAGCCCCGCGGGGCCCGTTCCCGCAATCACGGGCCGGTGAAGAAGGGGCGTCTCTCCGGCCCGGGGAGGTTCATAGCCCGTCTCATTTACCCGATGGGCCTGGGAGGGCTTCAACCGCTTCAGCACGGCCCCCTCGTTTGCCCTTAGCTTCACGTCCAGCTGATAGACCAGGCGAAGCTCCTCTTTTTTTCTTGCGTCGATGGATTTTTTTACAATCCGGAAGCCTTCAATGTCGGCCTCCTTTACTTTAAGCCTTCTGCAAAGCCTGGGAAGGAGAAGCTCCTCCCCCTCCTCCGGCTTAAGGCTGATCTGCGTCACTCGGATCATTGCTTACCCTGCTTTCCGGCCAGAAGCCCGCTGGCCCACGCCCAATGGAGATTATAGCCGCCGCAGTCTCCGTCCACATCCAGAATTTCTCCGGCAAAGTAAAGGCCGGGAAAAATCCGGGATTCCATGGTATCGGGATCCACCTGGGCTGTGTCGACGCCCCCCGCCGTCACCTGGGCCTTGGAGAAATCCCCTGTTCCCACGATATTGAGCGGGAAGGCGGCTATGGCCCCGGAAAGGGCCTGAAGCACCCGGGGCGAAGGGTCTCTGGCCGGGATATGTAGGGGGATTCCCGCTTTCTTTAAAAGGGCCGCCGAGAGCTTTTCCGGAAACCACCCTGAAAGAATCTCCATAAAATCCCTTCCCGGAAGGCGCCTGATCCGCTCCGCCAATCTGTCCGGAAGCTTCCGGACGTCGTATTCGGGGAGGAAGGAAACCACCGCCTTCACCGGCCGCCCCTCAGAAAGGGCCCTTGCCGCGTACCGGCTCACCTGAAAGGCGGGGATCCCGGAGATCCCGAAGCCGGTGATCTGAAGCTCCCCCGCGGCGCTTCTTACACGGGCGCCGTCGTAAAGGTCGATGCGGCCCGCGGCCCGCACGCCCTCGGCCTTCGCCAGAGGCGTTTTTTCCGCGTAAAGGGGAACAAGGGCCGGAACAGGCGGAATCACCCGGTGTCCCAGGCTTTCTGCCAGCAGATAGCCGCTTCCGTCGGAGCCGGAGGCGGGAAAGGCCTTTCCGCCGCAGGCCAGAATCACGCCCTCTGCCCCGAAGGAGGTCTCCGCTGTTTTTACAAGAAGACGGTTTCCGTCCCGAAAGATCCCGGTTACTTTCGCGCCGGTGCGCACATCCGCCCCCAGGACGCGAAGCTCCGAAAGGAGGGCGTCCCGGACGGAGGAGGCCTTCAGGGAGCGGGGATATACGTACCCCTCCCGCTCTTTGAAGGAAAGCCCCAGGCTTTCAAAAAAATCCAGAACCGCCTGAAAAGGGAAGCGCTTTAAGGCGCCCAGGGGAAAGCCCTCTTCGTTACAGTGGTAAAAGGAGGGAGACTGGGCCCGGTTGGCCAGGTTGCATCTGCCGTTTCCGGTGGAAAGAAGCTTTTTCCCCAGGGTGTCCGTGCGTTCCAGCACCGTCACCTGAAAGCCCGTCCTTGCGGCGGAGACGGCCGCCGCAAGACCGGCGGCCCCGCCGCCGATCACAACTGTCTGTGCCATGTCCTGCTCCCTCCTTTTTACGCAATATGGAATCATTATAATATGGGACGGAAAAGATTGCAAGGAGGCTAGCTGGTAATGGATTCAAGATAATCGTAAAGCTCTCCCACGTCCTTCACATAATAGCCCTTTCTTAAGGCCTCCACCTCTGAGCGGGGAAGCTCGTCCTCCGTCAGATAGGTCTCCATATAAACGTCCTTTCTGTCGCTGTAATAGATCTTGAGATAGCCCTCCTCCAGAAGCAGAAGGAACCGGTATTCCAGAGGGTCCACCGTCTCCATGTTCCGCACCACCAGCCGGGAGGAGGAAAAGGATACGAGGCTTTCCCTTCCGCCCTCCTCCTTTATGCGCTCGGAAAGCTGCTCCCTGGTAAGTCCCAGATATTCCTCCGGCATGGGCAGGATCGTTTCCGTGAGAAGGCCGCTTACAGGGTCCAGAGCCTGAAAAATATAGAGCATCTCATCCGTGACCACGGGGGCATCCGTCTGCCCCGCCCTCACCGCCTCTGTTTCCTCGATCTCCTGTCCGCTTTCAGAGCTTTCCGCCTTCGCAAGCTGCTCCTGCTTAAGATCCCGGTAGCTGAAATAATAGACGGTGGAAAACAGGAAAAACAGCAGGCAGAAGCTTATAAGGTAAATGCCGATGGTCTTTTTCATTGCCGTATTCACTCCATTTACTCAGATTCAAACAGAAAGAGGACTTTCGTCCCCTTTCTATTATCATCCTTTATGGAGGATTTTATACGGTTTACAGAAGATGGAGCTTTTTCGCGGCGGCCACGGCCTTTGTGCCCATGGGCATGCCGAGGAGCTCCTCCTCGGTGACGCACTTTAAGGCGATCAGCATCACAAAGTAGACGGCCACCGCCACAAAAATGGCGATGAGGCAGGCGATGGAGGGCTTCTTTGTCAGAAGCCTCAGAAGGTAGTAAACCAGGTAGGAAGCCGCGCCCATGACCACCGCCGCCAGGGAGGGAAGGGCGAAGGTCTTTTTAACCTCCTGTCTGTATCCCAGGAAATTGGCGATGGAGATGCCGTTTAAGATGCACATGGTAAGGCCGAAGAGCATATTGGCGATCACAACGCCGTAAATGCCCGTATCCAGCCCGTAAAGCAGGATGATCAGAATCCCCACATGGAGGATCAGGGCGATTAAGGCGTTTCGCACCGGGACGCGCATTTTGTTGATGCCCTGCAAAATCCCGTTTGTCACCGTGGAGAGGGAGAAAAACACCACTGCCAGGGAGCCTAAAAACAGCAGATCCCCGCCCAGTCTGGCGTCCTGGTTAAAGAGCATGTCCACAATGGGATAGCCAAGGACCGTGAGCCCCACGGCGGCCGGAATGGCCACGATCATGGAAAACCGCACCGTCATGTTGATCTTTCTGAGCACATCTCCCCTCTCTCCCGCCGTCACCGTCTTTGTGAGGGAGGGAAGCATGGAGGAGGCTAAGGAGTTGGCGATGGCGATGGGCACGTTGATCAACAGGTAATACTGGCCGGAATAGACGCCCCAGTTGGCCATATAATGCTCCGCCTCGCCGCCGGAGGTCATATAAAAGCCGTAGATGCTGTTATCCACCAGGTTGCTGATATTGTACACGGTGCCGCTGATAATGACCGGGATAATGGTCGCCACCAGAACCCTGGCGATGTTCCCGTAGGATTCCAGCATCACCGTGTTGTCCCGGCGCATCTGCTTGGCAAGCACCCGCTTAAACACCACGTACAGAAAGATACAGAAACCCAGGGCGGTCAGGGCGCCGGCAGCCGTTCCCACCGTGCCGCCAGCCGCGCCGAAGGCGCTGGCGTAATAGTCGGTCCCTTCTTTGATGTCCCGGGCCGCGCCCATGTCAAACAAAAGAAAGGCCGCCAGGATGCTGACTCCCGCGTTTATGATCTGTTCCAGCACCTGGGAGACCGCCGTGGGGATCATGGTGCCCATGCCCTGGAAATATCCTCTCAGGGTGCCCAAAAAGGCCATGACGAAGATGGTGGGGGCCAGCACCCGGATGGAGTAGGCCGCCGCCGGCTCGCTCAGGATGGTCCCCGCGAAAAAGTCGGCGCCGAAAAAGGTCACCAGGCAGGCGAGTCCGCCGGAAATCAGCGAAAACACCAGGGAGCTCTGAAAAATCCTGTAGGCGTTTTTGTGCTGCCCCAGGGCCACCCTTGCCGACACCATCTTGGAGACGGCGAGGGGAAGGCTGTAGGATGATAACAGCAGCATGATGTTATAGATATAATAAGCCGAGGAATAAATTCCCATGGCCTCGTTCCCGATCTTGTTCTGCATGGGGATCCGGTAGACCATGCCGATGATCCGCACCAGGATCCCGGCGGCGGCCAGAATCGTCCCCTGCACCAGAAAATTATTGCTCTTGTTCTTTTTCCTGCTCATAATCCACCTGTTCTCTGGAGATTGCCAGCCGCTCCATCAGGAGCCTCTGCCGCTCTTCCATCTGTATCCTGTCCGTTTCCTCTATATGGTCGTAGCCCATCAGATGCAGCATGCTGTGGGCCGTTAAAAAGGCCAGCTCCCTTGTGAGGGAGTGCCCGTATTCTTCTGCCTGGCTCCGGATCCTCTCCACGGAGAGGATGATGTCGCCCAGAAGCAGCTCTCCCGTTTCAGGGTTGAAGCAGTCGAAGGCGTCCTCGTCCTCCAGGAAGGAGAAATCGGCGGGCGTTTCGTATTCCGCCATGGGAAAAGAAAGGACGTCCGTGGTGCTGTCGATGCCGCGAAACTCCTTATTGATCCTTCGCACCTCGCCGGCGGTGGTTAACGTCACGCTGACCTCCGCCTCATAGGGACAGCCCTCCTGATCCAGGGCCGCCTCCACCACTCTTTTAATGATCTCCTCGTAGGGGATCTCAAGAGGCTCTTCGGCCTCATAGGAAATTTCACAGGTCATCTGCTTCCTCCCGTCCGTTTCGTCCGCTCCCGGCTTTTGTTCCTTCCCTCATAGGACTCGTAGGCCTCCACGATCTTCTGGACCAGGGGATGGCGCACAATATCCTTGCTGGTAAGGCGGACAAAAGAAATGTCCTCGATTTTTCTCAGCACCCGCACCGCCACGTCCAGGCCCGAGGGGCCGTCTCCCGCCAGATCCCGCTGGCTCATGTCGCCGGTGATGATCACCTTGGAGCCGAAGCCGATTCTGGTGAGGAACATTTTCATCTGGGCCGGGGTGGTGTTCTGGGCCTCGTCCAGGATGATGTAGGCGTTGTCAAGGGTGCGGCCTCTCATGTAGGCCAGGGGTGCCACCTCGATCAGTCCCTTTTCCGCGTTGTGAAGGTAGCTGTCCGCCCCCATGATCTCATAGAGGGCGTCGTAGAGGGGCCGCAGGTAGGGGTCGATCTTGCTTTGCAGGTCTCCCGGAAGGAAGCCCAGCTTTTCCCCCGCCTCAATGGCCGGCCTGGTGAGGATAATCCTGCCCACCTCGTTGCTCTTGAAGGCCTGGATGGCCATCGCCATGGCAAGATAGGTCTTTCCTGTTCCCGCCGGCCCCAAGCCGAACACGATCATGTGCTTCCGGATGGCGTCCACATATTCCTTCTGGCCCAGGGTCTTGGGCTTTACGGGCTTTCCCGATATGGTCCGGCAGATCAGGTCCTGGTCGATCTCAAGAAGCTTTCCCTCTTTTTCTTCAAAGGAAAGGGAAAGGGCGTAATCCACATTCTGCTCCGTGATGGAGTTTCCCCGCCTGGAAAGCTCGATCAGGTTCTCGAACACGCTCTTCGCCTTTCCCACCATGGCCTCGGGGCCGATGACCTTGATGCAGCCGTCCCTGGATACCATGGTGACCCGGAGGGTCCTCTCGATCTTTTTTAAAAATGCGTCAAACTGACCGCAGACATTCCGCTCATGCTCGGCCGGAATGTCGATCAGGGTTTCAACGATTCCCATAGGCTTTCTGTCGTCTCCTTTAATGTATGCTCTTCCTTATTCTAACATTTTTTGCGGGAAATAGAAGCCCCTTTTTCAAATTGACCCGCCGCCATCCCCGTCTGCCGCGAAAATTCCGGCCTGCTCTATGGTCTCCACCGTACCCACAACCCGGCAGATTCCGTCCTCAATCCGCACCGACAGGTGGGGCTTTCCTGAAAGCTCTGCCCCGGCGGCTTCCAGATTTTCGCACCAGCCAAAAAACAGACGCTCCGCCTGATTTCTTGCCTCCTCCTCTGAGTAAAGGCGCGACCCCTCCCGGTATTCCCGCACCGTCACCGTTCCGTAACCGATGGGAAGATAAAAATTCCCCCAGAGCTTTAAGGCGGAGTGCTCGTCAACGGTGTCACCGACCTCGTAATCCGCTTTTCCTCCCGGAAGGTACAGCCTTTTTCCAAAAAACTCCACATACCGCCGTTTTTTTACATTTCCCGTATAGATCCGCACCGGATTCTCCAGGGGAAAGCTTTCCTCAAACCGTCTTGAAAGCCTTACCGTCACGTCGCCGTCGGCCCGAACCTGCCGGGTCTTTATCAGGTTTCCGCCCTCGTCCAGGATCTCAAGGGTTCCCGAGATCAGAACGTCGCCCTTTTTCACCTGGTCTCCCTCATGGACCAGGGGCGTTCCGGTCCTGGTGACGATGGA
>CALWAW010000116.1 GCA_944375845.1 uncultured Lachnospiraceae bacterium | reverse complement strand
CGTTATGGGGATCCCCATTGGTGATGTGGGTGCCGAACAGCACCCTGCCGTCGGCGATCTTCTGTTTCCATCTGTCCATACGTTTTGCGCCTCCTACTTGTTTACCACGTTCACAGGGCTCCCCTCCAGGAAGCTCTTTAAGTTGTTCACGGCAATGTCCATCAGTCTCTGCCTGGATTCCCTGGGCGCCCAGGAAATATGGGGGGTAATCAGGCAGTTGGGCGCTGAAAGCAGGGGGTTGTCGCCCCTGATGGGCTCTGTGGATACCACGTCCAGCCCCGCCGCGTAAACCTTGCGGCTTCTTAAGGCGTCCGCCAGATCCTCCTCCACGATCAGAGGGCCTCTGGAATTGTTGATGATGATCACGCCGTCCTTCATTCTTGCGATGGTGTCTTTATTGATGATCCCCTCTGTGGAAGGGAACAGCGGGCAGTGGAGGGCGATTACGTCGGACTGGGCCAGGATCTCGTCCAGCTCAGCGTACCGGCAGGTGTCGCTCTCAAGCTCCGGGTTTTTGTAAGTATCATGGGCCAGCACCTTCATGCCCATGGCCTGGGCGATCCGCCCCGTGGCCTGTCCGATCCGGCCGAAGCCGATGATGCCCATGGTCTTTCCCGCCAGCTCAATTAACGGGTAATCCCAGAAGCACCAGTCCTTGTTGCTCTCCCAGCGCCCCTCGTGGACCGCCTCGTTATGATGTCCGATATGATGGCAGATCTCCAGAAGCAGGGCAATGGCGAACTGTCCCACAGCCGCGGTTCCGTAGGTTGGGATGTTGGTGACAGCGATCCCCTTCTCCTTTGCCGCCTCCGTATCGATCACATTATAGCCTGTGGCCAGAACGCCGATATAACGGATACCGGGGCAGGCCTCCATGGTTTCTCTGGACACAGGGGTCTTGTTGGTGATTACGATCTGGGCGGAGCCGATCCTGTTTACGATCTCCTCCGCGGGGGTCCTGTCATAGACCTTGAGCTCACCCAGAGCCTCAAAGCCCTCCCAGCTTAAGTCGCCGGGATTTTCCGTATAGCCGTCCAGCACAACAATCTTCATTCTGTCTCTCCTTATTTCAGCGTATCGGCCAGGGCGCGCATGGCCTCCCCTGTCTTGCTCCAGTAATTGGTCACGATCTTAAGCTCGTCGCCGATGCAGAAATGCTTTACTCCCAGATCGATGTAATACTTCGCTTCCTCCGCCGTATAGATCTCGCACCTGGGCTTTACGCCGTGGCGCAGAGCCGCCTCGATCATCTTCCTCTCAGCCGCCTTGCACTCCTCCAGATGGTCCTTCATGTCAAAGCCGCAGCTCATGGAGTAATCGGAGGGGCCGAACTGCACCATATCCACGCCGGGGATGGAGCAGATCTCGTCGATATTGTCCAGCGCCTCTTTTTTCTCGATCATCAGGGCGATCACCGTATTCTTCACCATGTCGGCGTAGGCCATCTGGGGATTATGGGGCTGATAGCCGATCCACCGGCTGTTGGGGTAGCCGAACCGCCCGCCGTCCTGGGGCCTGTCGGGCTTTAACACGTGAAGGGATTCCCGCACCTCCTCCGGCGTCTTATGATCCACCAGAAGCACCGCCTGGAAGCCGGAGGCCATGGCCTTCTGGGCCACATAGGCCCGGTTCTGGAAATCCACCTTGATCATGGTTCCCATATCGCAGAGCTCGGCCGCCCGGGCCAGGTTCTCAAAATCCGCCAGGCTGTAGGGCGCGTACTCCGCCACAAACTCCACATAGTCGTACTTTCCCGTACTTCCCACGATCTCCACCATAGAGGGCCAGCTGCTCTCGATCCTGGTGGCCACAGAGGGCAGATCATGGTCCAGCAGATACCTCAGCTTGTTCTGTTTCATCATTACAATATCCTCCTGTTCTTCATCCCAATGCTTTTCCGATCCGGATCATCCGGAACATCCGCTCCGCCGCGTCCTCAAGGAGCGGTCCCGCGTCCCGGACAGCCTCCGAAAGCTCCATGACTCCGTCCACGATCACCATAACAGACCGGATCCCGGCTTCATAAATCGCCCTTCCGCCGGGGCCGATGCCGCCCACCAGGGCTGCCGCCGGCACTCCGTGCCTTTTGCAGGCTTCGCCGATCCCGCAGAGCACCTTGCCCCGCACGGACTGGGAATCCAGACGCCCCTCCCCGGTCACAACCAGGTCGGCGTCCTTTAAGCTCTCCTCGAAGCCGTAGGCCTCCAACACCACCGAGATCCCCGACTTGAGCTCTGCTCCCGCCAGGGCGGCCAGGGCGCCGCTGATGCCTCCGGCGGCCCCTGCTCCCGGCATATCATGGAGGGAAATCCCGGTCTTTCTTTCGACCACGTCGGCATAGGTTTTCATGCCTGCCTCCAGGATGTCGAGACATTCCCGGTCTCCGCCCTTCTGGGGCCCGTACACGTAGGTGGCCCCGGAGGGACCCACAAGGGGGTTGTCCACGTCGCACATCACGGTCAGCCTTGCCTCAGCCAGGGCGGGATGCAGCCGGTCTGTGCAAATGTCCGCGATCTCTCCCAGATCCCGGCCCGACGCCCCCAGCACCCGTCCCTTCCGGTCCATGAAGTCCACTCCCAGGGCCGCCATGGCTCCGATGCCTCCGTCGTTGGTTCCGCTTCCGCCCACAGCGATGATGAGCTTTCTGTAGCCCGCGTCAAGGGCTTCCCGGATCATCTCCCCGGTGCCCCTTGAACCGGCCCGGAGAAGATCCCGCTCCTTCTGGGGCGTAAGGGTGAGCCCGTTGGCCTGGGCCATCTCGATCACGGCGGTATCGCCGTGGATCACCCCATAGCTGGCCGTGACCGCATCTCCCATGCTCCCCGTCACGCGGACAGTCCTAAGCTCCCCGCCGGTGGCGTTCACAAGAGCCTCCACAGTCCCCTCGCCGCCGTCGGCAATGGGAAAGCGGACGGTTTCGCAGCCCGGAAAAATCCTTTTTGCCGCCGCTTCGATCCGCTCTGCCGCCTCCATGGACGTCAGGGAGCCTTTAAATGAATCTGGCGCCAATATAATCTTCATACCTTACGATACCTCGTCTTTGTTTTTCCTGCCGCTGGTTTCATCGTACACCGGAGCCCCTCTCTTTTCACTGGCTTGGTACCCTAAAGAGCGCGAAGGATTTTGTATCCCTGACACAAATGGCAGCTTATACCACCTGATGGACAGGAGTTTCGCCGTTAATCATGGCCACCACCTGTTTTGCCGTTACCAGGCCGGTCTCGGCGTAGTTTTCATAGGACTCCGCCGCCGTATGGGGCGTGCAGATATAGTTTTCCAGCCCGAACAGCGGATGGTTCAGATCCACGGGCTCCTTCTCGAATACGTCGGTGCCGTGGGCCGCGATCTTCCCGGACTTTAAGGCCTCATAGAGGTCGTCCTCCTTTACGATGGGGCCTCTGGCCGTGTTGACCAGATATACGCCGTCCTTCATCCTGGCGATGGTGTCCTTGTTGATCATGCCCCTGGTCTCGTCGGTGCAGGGCACATGGATGGAGATGATATCGCTCTCCTCAATGACTTCGTCGATGGTGGTGAGCTTTACGTCCAGCCTCTTTGCCTCCTCGTAGTTGGGGTAGGTGTCAAAGGCGATGAGCCTTACCCCGAAGGGCTTTAATTTCTCCGCCACGCTCCTGGCGATGCCGCCGAAGCCCAGAAGGCCCACGGTCTGACCCTTTAGCTCATGGGTGATGAAGCGCTCCCATTTTCCTTCCCTGGTGGTTTTATTCAGTCTGGGAACGTCGCGCACGATGGAAAGCAGCAGCGTCACCGCGTGCTCCGCCACGGAATTCCTGTTGATGCCCGGCGTGTTGGAGGCGTGGATCCCGTATTTTTTCATGTCCTCCAGATTGAAGTTGTCGATGCCGATGCCGAAGCGGGCGATCCCCTTCAGCTTTTTCGCGTACTCGAATACGGCCGCGTCCCAGGTATCCACACCGGCGATGGCGCCCTCCATATCCCCGACGATCTCCTTTAACTCCTCGAAGGTGTAGGGCCTTCCGTTCTGGGTGATGACCGGCTCGCAGTCATGCTCCAGCAGATATTTCAGTCCTTCCGCGCATCTTTCCTCGTAGTGAGGAACAGAAATCAGTACTTTGTGGCTCATAGTTCTTCCCTGCCTTTCTTTATTATAACAGAACTTCCCTGAAATGGTTCTTTTCCATGGTGTCGATGAGCTTTTTCGCGTACTCCTCGTCCACGCCCACCAAGGGCTCCTTCATCTCCGTATCAGCGATGACGCCCATGTGCTTCAGCATCACCTTGTAGCAGGAAATATTGTTCTGGGCGCAGAGGATGTTGTTGAGCATGGTGGTGCGCTTCTGGATCAGCCTTGCCTTCTCCATATCGCCCTCCTCAATGGCCTTTCCGATGGCCACGTAATGCTCCGGGATCACCTGGGCGTTTCCGGAAACGGTCCCGTCGCCGCCGCCGCACATCAGCACATGATAGAGCTCGTCCGGCCCGCACAGCACCGAAAAGGTATTGTTCCGGATGTTCATCATCTCAAGCATCCTGGACATGTTGGGGTAGCTGTACTTGATGCCCACCACGTTGGGGCAGGTCTCCGCCACCTTCCCGGCCACATAGGTGTTGATGTCGTTGACGGAGCACTGGGGAATCCCGTACATGTAAATGGGGAAATCGGCGGGCACGCTCTTTGACACCTTCTGATAGAAGGCGACGATGGCATCGTCAGACATTTTAAAATAGGAGGGCGTCACCACGCCGATCCCGTCGGCCCCGATCTCCACCGCGTGGCGGGAAAGCTCCACCGTATCCTCCAGGCTCATGGCGCCGGTCTGCACATAGACCCTGGCCCTTCCGGCCGATTCCTTCACAACGGTCTCCGCCACCAGCTTCCTGTCGGCCACGGAGAACATCAGCATTTCGCCGGTGGTCCCATTGGGATAGAGGCAGGGGATCCCTTTTCCGATCAGGAAGCGCACCAGGCTCCTTAAGGATTCCACGTCCACCTTCTGATTTCCGTCCAGAGGGGTCACAATGGGCACCACGCATCCATAAAGCTTATTTTCCAGCATCTTAATCTCCTCCTTTAAAAGATCGTTATAACGGTTATCACCTAAATAGTATCATTCCCGCGGCTTCTGTCACATTGTACTGCCGCACAAAAATCCCTGATTTTTTTAGGTTTCCGCACAATTCTTACAAATAATTGCTATGCTATAATTTTACTGTAAAACTCCCGCCCCGGGCGGGCCAACGCTATCTCACCAAAAAGGAGGTCTGATCCGTGTATTCCAATCTGATCTGCAATTACAAAACACGGCTGATGCCCATCATCGGCTATCCCATGGACCACAGCAACGCCGCTCAGGTCTACAACAAGCTGTTCGAGATCTACGGTCTCAACAAGATCATGTTCCCCATTGAGATCAAGCCCGAGGAGCTGGGCGATTTCGTGAAGGCCGCAAAGACCCTTCACATCGATACCTACACCCTGACCATGCCCTTAAAGTCCGCCATCATCCCCTATCTGGACGAGGTGGATCCCTGCTCCCGCGTGTTCCGCTCCGTCAACATCGTAAAGACCGTGAACGGAAAAACCGTAGGCGCGGGCATGGACGGAAAGGGCTGCGTGGGCGCCCTCCTTTCGGCAGGCGCCTCCATCGAGGGCTCTACCGCCGTGCTTTTAGGGGCCGGGAGCATCAGCGGTGCCATCATCTATGAGCTGATCCAGCATAAGGTGGGGCGGGTGATCCTACTGAACCGCACCCTCGCCCACGCCGAGGACGTGGCCCGGATCATGGAGGAAAACTGGGGCCAGAAGGTGGAGGCTCTGGCCGCCACCCCCGAAAACCTGGACGCCGCCTGCGCCGACGCCGACCTTTTCATCCAGTGCTCACCCCTGGGCATGTACGGCTTCCCTCAGGATCACTCCTACCTGGGCTTCCTGGAAAAAATGAAAAAGACCTGCATCGTCCTGGACTGCCCGGTGAACCCCGAATACACCACCCTTCTGATCCGCGCCAGAGAGCTGGGGCTCCCCATCGTGTCCGGAATGTACATGATGCTGTCCCAGATGACGGAGATCTATGATTTCTGCTTCGGCCTGCGCCCCGGCGATAAAGAAAAAGAAGAATGCCGCAGGGTGCTGGTGGCTTATCTGGACTCTTTGAAGAAATAAGGGGAACACTATGAATAATCAGAACGCATTTCTGGAGGCGCTGAAGCAGTTCGACACCCCCAGCATCACCAACGTGGTGGCCACCTATCCCGAGGATACGGAGTACTGCCTGGGCCTCTATCATCCCTGGCATACCAACTGGTACACCGACGAGCGGTTAAAATGTATGTATCCGGAGCTGGGACGCACCGTGGGAAGGGCCGTGACCGTCACCTTCGGCCTTCCTGATCCCGGCTTTACCAGGCTCAGCTTTTTAGACCTTTACCGGGCCATTGAAAAAATGGAAAAACCTGTGGTGGTGGTGATCAAGCAGGATCTCCCGGAGCATATCAAGCGAAAAAACGGCCTTTGCGGCGGCAAAATGATGACCGCCTTCAAATCCCTGGGCGTTACCGCCGTCATCTCCGACGGTCCCTCCCGGGATCTTGACGAGGTGCGCCCCATGGGCCTCCAGTATATGCTGACAGGCGCCTGCGCCGGGCACGGAAGCTTTTCCATCAGGGCCATCAATACGCCGGTGGAGATCTGCGGCATGGACGTGGCGCCGGGCGACATCATCCACATGGATGAAAACGGGGCGGTCAAGTTTCCCGAGGAATACCTGGAGGAGGTGGCAAAGCGCTGCGCGAAGCTCCAGGCCTACGAGGCCAGAAAGCAGAAGCTGCTCTCTGAGCACCATGATCCCGAAACCCTGGCCGCCATCATGGCGGACCAATACCGCTAAGGAGGCTCCATGCGCATCCCTTTTGACGAGCTGAAAGCCACATTTGAAGAAATCCTGAAAAGCCGGGGAATCAAAGAAGAGACCGCCCGCATCAGCGCGGAAAATTTTGCCTCCTCCAGCGCCGACGGCGTTTACACCCACGGCGTCAACCGCTTCCCCAAGGTGATCTCGTACCTGGAAAGAGGACTGATAAACGGAAACGGGGAGCCGGAGCGCGTCTTCTCCATGGGCGCCGTGGAACGCTGGGACGGCCACATGGGCCTGGGGAACGTCAACGCGAAAAAGGCCATGGACCGCGCCTGCGGCCTGGCCTCGCTCCATGGCATCGCCATGGTCGCCCTCAAGAACACCAGTCACTGGATGCGGGGCGGGGCCTACGGCTGGCAGGCCGCCGAACGGGGCTTCATCGGCCTTTGCTGGACAAACAGCATGCCCAACATGCCGCCCTGGGGCGGCACCGATCCCAGGCTTGGCAATAACCCTCTGGTGATCGCCGTCCCCTCCCCCGACGGGAATCACGCGGTCATCGATATGGCCATGAGCCAGTTTTCCTACGGGAAAATCGAGCTGGCCCGCCTTAAGGGGGAGACCCTCCCTGTTCCGGGCGGCTGGAACAAAGGGGGAGCCCTCACCTGCGACCCGAAGGAGATTGAAGAGAGCCGTCTTGTGCTCCCCATGGGCTATTGGAAGGGTTCCGGCCTTTCCGTGCTTCTTGACATTGCGGCGGCAGTCCTCTCGGGCGGACGGACCGTAAAGGAGATCGGGGAAGCCTTCGGGGAGGACGCCGGCGTATCCCAGATCTTCATCGCCATGAAGCCGGAGCCTGAGGCCTTAATGGCCGTGACCCAGGTCCTGGAGGACGTGAAGGCCTCCGCTCCCCGGGAGGGCGGCTCCGTCTTTTATCCCGGCGAGATCGAAAAAAACACGAGAAAAGAAAATATGGAACGGGGGATCCCCGTTCTGGACACCGTATGGGAGACCATACAGGCATTGAAGAAAGGAGGCTCCCATGGCTGAATTATCTGATTCCCGGAAGCTGGGCTTCGGCTTCCTGCGGCTCCCTTTACGGGACGAGGAGGATCCGGCGTCCATCGATTATGAGAAGGTCTCTGAAATGGCCGACGCCTTTCTCGCCCGGGGCTTCTGCTATTTTGACACCGCGTACAACTACCACAAGGAACAGTCCGAGGCCGCCATCCGGGAGGCCGTGGTAAAGCGCCATCCCCGGGATTCCTTTTTGCTGGCGGACAAAATGCCCGCCTTCCTGGTGGATAAGCCCGACGATTTTCTCCGGTTTTTCGAGGAGCAGTTAAAACGCTGCGCCGTTTCCCGCTTTGATTTCTATCTGCTCCACAATCTGGGGAGCGAGCGCTACGAAAAAATGAAGCGGCTTGGCGCCTTTGAATTCATGCAGAGCGTGAAGGAGCAGGGAATGGCCGGGGAGATCGGCTTTTCCTTCCACGATACCGCCGACACCCTGGACCGGATCCTCACGGAGCATCCCGAGATCGATTTCGTCCAGCTCCAGCTCAACTACCTGGACTGGGAGAGCGGAAGCATCCAGTCCCGCCTCTGCTATGAGACGGCAAGGAAGCACGGAAAGCCCATAACCGTCATGGAGCCCGCCAAGGGCGGGGCTCTGGCCCGGCTTGAGCCGGAGGCGGAGCAGATCCTTAAGGAATATGACCCCGGCGCCTCAGCCGCCTCCTGGGCCATCCGCTACGCCGCCTCCCTGGACGGCGTCCGCATGGTCTTAAGCGGCATGTCCGATATGGCCCAGATCCTGGACAACACCTCTTATATGAAGGACTTTCGGGCCTTAAACGAGGAGGAGCGTTCCCGGATCAGAAGGGTCCGGGATATCCTGGCCGCCTCCCAGGCCATTCAGTGCACCAACTGCCGCTACTGCATGGACGAATGTCCCATGAACATCAATATCCCGGGGTATTTCTCCTTTTATAATTCCGCCATGCGCCAGGCCAACTTCATCGACATGCTCTATACCAGGGTGTCCCACGGCCACGGCGCCCCCTGGGACTGTATCGGATGCCGCTCCTGCGAGGGGCACTGTCCTCAGCATCTGCCCATCACAGATTACCTGAAGACCATCTCCGAATATGTAAAGACCCACGCGCTTTGAAACAGCGGACGCGAAAAACCCCGGGACGACCCGGGGTTTTTGTCTTATGAAATTTCCTTCAGATAGTAGAGCAGGTAATTGACCAGCTCCCGGTCCCTGGCGTTCTGAATGGGATTTAAGCCCAGCTGGCTTTTGATCTTATCCAGCCGGAAGGCCAGGGTGTTTTTATGGATATAAAGGCGCTTGCTGCTTTCCTGCATGCTGTAATTGTTTTCGTTCAGGGCGCCGATGTGCTCGATATAAAGCTTTTTAAAGCTCTCGGAGTACTGCTTGGCGAACACCTCGAACACCTTGTGAAGCTCCAGGAAGGGAAGCTGCTGCTTTAAATATTCGTCCAGATAATCATAGAAAAAGATACTGTGCTTCGGGGAATCGATCTCCTTCTCCAGCCAGAGGCAGTGCTGGTAGCCGTATTTGTAATTCACCATGGAATCCTGGACCGAGCCCACGCAGATCTTGCAGGGCACGTTGTTCTCCGCCACGTAGCGCAGGAATCTTCCCAGATACTCTCCCATGAAAAATTTGTAGTTTTCAAAGAAGCCCTTCAAAGGCTCGCTGTAGCTTTTGAAGATCAGGATCTTCCCGGCTCTGTCCGTCACAAAAATATCGTCCCGGCCCCCGCTCCCTCTGGTGAGCCGCTCCGCCGTCTCCCTGACCTCGGGGCTGTCTCCCGGAAGGGAAATGGAAACCGGAATCCGCATCCCGTCGGAATAGCCCAGCGCCCCGGCCATGGACTGGAGCTCCTTTTTGGACATATCCTCATAGAGCAGACAGTTGATGAACCGCTCCTTGTCGTTTTTTCTCCTGGTGGTCTCCTGGCGGCTGTATTCATATTCCAGCATGGTCTCCATCATGCGCTTGATGACCATTGCTACAGACCGGATCTCCCCCCCCCCGAACGTCTGTTTGTCCGTTCTGGAAGCTTCCCGTAAGGCCCAGCACGCCAATGATGGTTTTCTTATATTCCAGGGGCATATTGATCCCGGGCTTCGCGCCCAGGAAAGTGTCCTCCGCCTCTACCTCCTTGTAATCCAGCTTCTTCTGGACAATCTCCAGGGCCACCTCGTGGAAGGTGCCCACGCGGCTCTTGTCCTTGCTGGCTACAATGATCCCCTTGTCGTTCATGATGTTCACATTGTAATCGGTACAGTCCGCCAGCTTGTCAATGATCTTTTCCGCCAGCTCCACATCCAGAACCATAACGCCCCTCCTTAAGCCTGCTCTCGATCTCCTCCGCGATCTCCTCCGGCTTCTTTCCGTCGGTGGCCACGGTAATGTCCGCCGCCGCCTCGTAGGCCGGGCGGCGTCCCTCCATCAGCTCCCCGATGGAGCCGACGTCCATCTTTCCCTTCAGCACCGGCCTGTCGCTTCCGCATACGCGGCTGTATACCGTTTCCGGAAGGGCCGTGAGAAGCACGATGACCCCGTTTTTCTTAAGGGCCTCCACATTCCGCCGCCGCAGCACCGCGCCGCCGCCGCAGGATAAAATATTCCCGTCGGACCGGACGGCCGCCTCCACCGCCGCCGTCTCCCTGTCCCGGAAACCCTCCTCGCCTTCGCGCTCAAAAATCTGCGGGATCGTCATTCCCGCCTGCTCCTCGATCGCCGCGTCAAGCTCCACGGCCCTGGCGGAAAGCCTTTCTGCGAGGAGCCCGGCGACGGTTGTCTTTCCCGTTCCCATAAACCCGATCAGCGCGATGTTCATACCTTGGCCATCTCCCTGTATTCCTGCTTCCATCTGGTGAGAAGCTCCTTTACGCCCGCGTTCCTTCGGATGGAATCCTTTTCCCAGAGCTCCTCCACCGCCTTTGCCCTTCCCGAATACCGAAGATGCTTGCAGAGGGTGGCGAACTCCTCCTTCCATTTATACTGACGCTCCGCCGGAACGGCCAGCGCCATGGCTTCCGGAACCTCCAGCCCCTCATCCAGCTGGCAGAGCATAAAGATCTCTTTCAGGATCTCCTCCCTTTCCAGGCTTTCGTAGGCCTTCTCCAGACATTCCAGGGCCTTCTCCGACTCAAAGAGCCCTGCGTAAGCCACGCCCTTATTGTGCTGGATGGCGCCTGAAAACTCCCTGGTCATTCCCGGATCCCCCTCGCCCTGGAGGATGGAATCGTACATCTGAATGGCGGCCGCATACCTGCGGTTCTGCAAAAGATAATCGGCCTTCTTCTTTGCCCGCTCCGAGGGCGCGGCCCGGCGCATCCATTCCAGCTGGGTCTTGAAAACGGCCAGCTCGGACTCGCTGTAGTAATGAATATCCTGAAGGATCATATAGAGGATCTGAGCCATGTCCGACTGGTCCGCGATCCACTTTCGGATCTTTTCCTCCAGCCTCGGCAGGGCAAGCTCCGTTCCGATAAAATACAGAAGATGCTCGTTTATGAAATCGCTCTCCAGCAAAAACACGTAGTTGTAGATATAGTAGCACAGCTCCTCCGCCGAATGGAGGGATATCCCCAGCTCCGCCACCGGATAGGGGTTTTTTACTTTTATGTCACTGCATAACATCAAACCGCTCATAACAGCATCCTCTTACGATCATATTTGAAAATCCTGACGGACCACCTGGCCGGTCCCCGGGAAAAATTCACCGAAGCCTCTGTCGATCACCCGGACGCTGATCCTGGATTCACTTAAGAAGGCCACGATCACCTCCACCCGCGTGGTCTTATTGGGCCTGGCGGGGAATTCGTCCAGCTGGATGGAAAGCCTGTTCTGCCTTCCCGGCCGCACCGGCGTCACCAGAAGCTCCAGCACGTTCGTATTGTCAAGAATAAAGGAGGCCGAGGCCTTCGCCTCGTACCAGTCGCTGCCCGCCTGGGCCAGCACCAGCTGACGGTCCCGTCCCTGATGGCGGACCTGCATGCTGACTGTGGAGGCGAGACGTCCCTCGCACAGGCAGACGTAAGGGTAGGAGGTCTGCTCCTGGATGGAATCGTAGGCCATGTAGGCGGCGCCCTTGGCAAAGAGACCGGGTCCGGCGAACACCCGCCGTTTATTGCAGATCAGCCTCAGAAAGCCGGAGGCCCATTCCGTCTCCTCAAAGCCCTTTCCCGTGAGAAACACCGAGGTCACGATCTTTCTCTGGAGCAGCCGCTCGCCGCAGGAGGTGAGGATCGTATCTCCCAGCTTCCTCCCGGCCCCGGTCTCCAGGATCTCCAGGCTGAAGCCCTCCTCCAGCTCCTCGTGGCCCACCTCCACGATCTGGGGCTTTCTTCCGCGGATCACGTTCAGCTCATAATAGTGAAGGCCGTTCTCTGAAAGGTCAAACAGGCAGGACTGATTGATCCACAGCTCCTTTTTCTGGCTGATCACATAGAACAGGTAGGACTCGGCATGGTTGGCCATGTGGACCCGCTCCCTGGGGATTCCCAGCTCGTCCGTGGCCCGGATCACCGTGTCCATGAGACCGCTGTCCTTTTTCTGGAAGGTGAACACCACGGCGGAGATATTTTTGATCCCCAGCCGTTCCCCGGGGATGGCAAGCACCTGCTTTACGAAGATCGCAAGGAGCTCGTCCGCCGTATATCTGACCCCCTCGATGGTGGCCGTTCCCTTCTTGCCCGCCAGCTTTACCAGCTTATCCACCATGGTGCCCTTCCCGTAAAGGGCGCAGCGATAGGCGTCAGCCCCGATGAACCAGGAATCGGTCCCCTTCTCCTTGCAGATGACGGTGGGGACCATGCAGGAAGCTTCCTCCTCCGTGATCCCCAGAGTCTCCGCCTCCAGGGTCTGCGGATTAAAATAGCTGATCTGGCTGTAATCGTCGCAAATATCAATTCCCAATAGTAAGTCCTGCATCTATCCACCTCAAACTCACAAATATTCAAAGAGCCGTTCCGTAATCTCGTCCCGGACCGCGTAGCGCTCCATCTGCTCCTTCAGATCGTCGGCCGCGAAGGCCTGGGCCTTTAAAACGGCGTCCAGGCGCCCCGCGCGGCTTCCCGGCTCGTCGCTCCCGCCCCCGTAAAGGGCTGTGCCCTTCGCCACCGGCTCCCCGCCGCCTCCGTCGTCATAGAGCTCATACTCCAGGCTCTCGCCGTAGAATAAGGACACCAGCTTCACAAAATATCCCCCGAATATATGGGGCATGGTCTCCACCACCGGCTCCCCGCCGTCGGGAAGCAGCCGCTCATGGATCCAGATATGCTGATCCTTTCTTCCGCGGTATTCGATGACGGTCTTTCCCAGAAGCTCTCCGGGAAGGCGGATGAAGCGGCTTAAGGATTTGAAATAGCCGAATATGATCTTTCTCCTGCAAAGCTCGTCCACCAGCTGCTGGCAAAGCTCCGCCTGCTTCTTTGAAAGCCTGTCCGCCATACTGTAATATTTTGTGAGGGCCAGCATGCAGATCTCCGGCACGCTGCGCCTGATATCGCTTTTTTCGGTCTGGGCCTCGATATAATTCAGCACGTCGCTGTCATAGGGCTCGTTCCCCTCGAAATACCGGCTGCTCTTGACCGCCAGATAAGCCTTCACCAGGCTTTCGTCCACGGAGCGGCCCTGGATATAGCACCGGAACACCCTGTCAAGGTGGCTGAAGGTGCCGTCAAAGAGCATCTGCCCCAGAAGCCTTTCCGGAAGGTCGTAGAGAGCCGTATGGCCCGAGGAGGCCGCCGAAAGGAGCTGGTACATGGGCACGGAAAGCCCGTTGTAATGGCAGGCCAGGTATTCCAGGATCACGTCGTCATGGCGGCGCTTCTCAAAGCAGTACCAGGCCATTTCCAGCAAAAATCCGTCCTGCTCGAACAGCTTCTTGAGGATCATCCTTGATGTGAGCTTCATGAGCCTGCTCATGGAAAGTGCCCTGTAGCCGTATTTCACGGCCATTTTATAGGCCTCCTCATAATAATCCTTGGTGATGAGGGCGTCCATGACCTTCAGCCGGTCCTCCGGCTTCAGGAGCTTTTTGTCAATATCCAGAAGATATTCGTCGCATTCCGCAGTCTCCTCACGCCCGTAATAGTAGGATACGATCTCGGAAACCAGCCTGCGCCTGAAGGGCCCGGCGATCATCTCCTCCTGGGACATATCCTTGAGGACCTCGATGTCGTCGGCGTTCAAGGAGCCCTTCTCAAGGATCCTCAGGCAGCGCCTGAGCTTTAACATCTCGTGGGAGGGATACAGCTTCGCAGTCCGCTCCTTAAGGGCCGGGCAGTCCATCATCTCCTCCATGGTGAAGGGGACGCAGCTGTAGCGGGTGCCCCGGTCGTCCTGGAACAGCACGCGGATATGGTCGGAATATACGGGGATGTAGGCCCTTCCGCCCCGCAGGGAGACCGTGGTCTCGCCCTTCATCTCCTCGTAGCACAATACCACCTGACGCATATCGGGATTATCGCAGGTGATCCTTCTGGCGTAAAGAAGCTTCGGGAGCACCCTGGCGATCCGCTCGTCCACCATTTCCGGATAGATCATCCTGGTGTAGATCTTCGCCAGGTCGCTGTTGATATGGCTCTGGAAGAGCTGCTCCACCGCGAAGGCCTCGATCTGGCCCTCATAAGCCTTGTAGATCTCTTCGTCCTCAGACAGATAGGTGAGCACGTTCAGATACAGGGCCGCCTGGGTCCTGTAGTCCAGCGTATGGTTCAGGGAGAAATAAAGCAGCAGGATCCTGGGCAGGGGCCCCTCGTGATCCTTCGGCAGGGCGTACAGATAATATTCGTAGAGCCTGGTCAGATGGATGTCCTCGCGGACGCCCTTTTCGTACCAGGAGAAGGCTTCCCTTCCCCTTCCGTCGCTGCGGATGAACAGGGCGCAAACCGCCGTCAGAAGCTCTTTCCCCGGATACAGGCTGTAAAGCTCCTTTAAAAGCCGCAGGCAGAGCCTTCTTCCCTTCTTCACCTGAATGGCCAGCATGGCCGCGGAAACCGCCGTTTTCTCCGATATCAGGCGGTATCTGGCGCCGAACCAGAGGCTCTGGACCTCAAACTCCTCCATCACCCGCAGAAGCTCCGGCTTCTTTTCATAAAGACGGCAGGCGGCCAGATACAGATACGGGCTGCGGCAGCCGTTCCTGAAATGCTCCTTGAGCCTGGAGAGGGCGAGGCTGTCGTTCTCCAGAAGCTCCTCGTCGGCCTGCATCAGGATGAACAGGGACATATCCTGCGCCGTTCCCTCTTCATAATAGCGCCTCAGAAGCTTGACCGCCGTCTGCATCCGCGCGGGCTCCCGGTCGGTCAGGGCCTTCAGATACATATAATAGCAATAGGACTCCACATCCACGTCCCGGTTATCCAGAACCCGCTCCTTCGCCTCCTCCAGGAACTGGGAGGCCGCCTCGGCCCGCTCCTGCTTTAAGGCGATGTCGGCCTGATAGAGACGGATCCGGGCAGGCTCCGGCGCCTCGGGAAGCGCCCGGGCCAGGGAGGTCTGCATGCCGTTCAGCAGAAGCTCCCTCTCGTAAAGCCCTGTCTCCGCTTTGATATACTGGAAAGCAAAATTGTAAAAATCTCTTTTATAGGCCTGCTCCTGCGCCCAGGCGCGGTTGGAGCGGGCCGTCACGGACACCTGGGCCGTAAGGGTCCCAAAAAGGCCCCGGACCGTGATCCTTCCCTGGTTTTTCCCGGCGTGCAGCCTGTCCAGGCGCACCCGGTAGCCAAGCAGGCACCTGTTTCCCTCGAAATCCTTATCGGTCAGCTCATTTTTCTGAAAGGAAAGCCAGGGCACGTCGGCAGACACGGCCAGGCGCAGATATCCCCAGCCGCTCCTCATAAGGGTGACGGTTCCGGAAATATCCTCCCGGGGATACTGATAATCGGCCGGTTCCTCTTTGATGGAAACAATTACGGGCTCTTTCGCCCCGGTGCCCGCCAGAAACTGCTCCAGGCCCTCATGCCTGTCGCCCCTTCCCCAGACGCTCTCGTACAGGGTCCTGAGGCCCGCGTCCTCCATAAAGGGGCATTTTCTGAAATCGGCAGACTCAAAAAAGCGCAGAGCCTCCTCGCCGTTCTCCCGGGCCATCGCCGCAAATTCTTCCAGCGTGGACGCCCCGTTTTCACCGGAGACCGCGCAGACACGGAACCGGTAGGGGATCCGGAATTCGCCCGCGCTGCACACGATCTGGAATTCCCCTTCGATGTCGCCTTCCGCGTAGGAGGCGTCCACCTCGTAGATGATCCGGCAGTCCTTCCCCACAAAGTTGCCCGAAAAGAGGCTCACCCTCTGATTGGTGGAATAAACCAGCCCCTTGACGGACTTGCCCCTGGTGCAGACCACCCGGAATTCTTCCCGTTTTTTCTCGTCCAAAAGCACTGTGTCTTCTATTTTTGTCTCAGAAAAGGCGGCCTCCACCTCTCCGTAATCGATATGTCCTTTCGCAAGACGGTTGATCCGTTCCCTCATGCTTCCATGTCACCTGCCTTTACTTCTGTATTCTATCATAAAAACCCATAATACGCACTAAAAAAGCGCCCATTCGCCAAAAAATCTTGCCTGCCGTCGAAAAAGGAGAGACTCACCGTCTCTCCGTCTTTTCTGCGATGGCGCGGATCACATATCCCGCCAGCAAAAGCCCTGCGGCCGGCGGCACAAAGGATACGCTCCCCGGCGCGGGCCTTCCCGTATTCCCCTTTGTCTCGCCGCCCTCCCGCGGCTTTATGGGCTCCTCCCTTGAGTACAGGACCGTAAGGGAGCTTACGCCCCGCTTTTTGAGCTCCCTTCGCATCACCCGGCACAGGGGGCACACGGAGGTCTCGTAAATATCGGCGAACTGAAAGGCTGACGGGTCCAGCTTGTTTCCCGTTCCCATGCAGCTTACGATGGGGATCCCTCTCCTTTCGGCCTCGACGGCCGCCGCCACCTTGACGGAAACCGTGTCCACCGCGTCTATGACATAATCCGGCCTTTTCGCGAAAAGCTCCGGAATGTCCCCGGCCTTCAAAAACCGGCAGTCCGCCGTCACCTGGGCCCGGGGGTTGATGTCCAGGATCCGCTCCTTCATCACCAGGGCCTTTTCCCTTCCCAGGGTGCTGTGAAGGGCGATGCTCTGGCGGTTCAGGTTCGTGACCGCCACCCTGTCGCCGTCCACGATGCCAAGGCTTCCGATTCCGCCTCGGGCCAGGGCCTCAATGCAGTGGGAGCCCACGCCGCCGGCGCCCAACACCAGCACATAGCTGCCCTTCAGCCGTTCCACCCCCTCGTCTCCCAGAAGGAGGCGCGTTCTCGATGACGCGTCACTCACGGGCCGCACCTGCCTTTCTTCTCCGGACCATGAACAGAAGGCCGAAAAGGATCACCGCCGGGAAAACAATGGCCGCGGCCAGGCCGGCCTGGAGCCTTCCTCCCGCCGCTCCCGCCACGGTCCCCACCAGGGTCGGGCCAGCGGAGCAGCCCAGATCTCCGGCCAGAGAAAGGAAGCCGTACATGGCCGTTCCGCCTCCCGGAAGCCTTCCGGCCGCCATGCTGAAGGTCCCCGGCCAGAAAATGCCCACGGAAAAGCCGCAGAGGGCGCAGCCCAGAAGCCCCAGCACAGGGCTTCCGAAAAAGGCCGCCAGCACGTAGCAGAGAATGCAGAGGGCGGCGCTTCCCGCCATGGCGCCCTTAAGGGGAAGCCACTCACTGAATTTTCCGTACAGGGCCCTGGACGTGCCCATGAGCAGGGCGAAGGCGCAGGGGCCCGCCAGGTCTCCCATGGTCTTTGACACCCCGAGGGCCGATTCGGCGAAGGAGGAGGCCCACTGGCTCATGGCCTGCTCGGACGCGCCCGCGCATACCATGACCACCACAAAGAACCAGAAAATCTTCTGCTTAAAGAGCTGGCCCATGGAAAGGGGCTCGTGGCTGCCGCCGGGATAAATAGGCACCGCCATGAAATAAAAGGCGTTGAAAAGTGGCACAAGGGCCCAGATGCAGGCCAGTATCCGCCAGTTTCCAATTCCGAACACCGTGAAAAACAGCGTGCTGGCCACCACCAGGAGCACGTGGCCCCAGCAGTAAAAGGAGTGAAGCAGGCTCATGACCGCCTCTTTTCTTTCTGTGGGGCAGTTTTCCACAATGGGGCTTAAAAGCACCTCGATGATGCCGCCTCCGCAGGCGTAAAAGAATACCGATATGAGAAGCCCAGCGTATCCCAGCACAGACGGCAGCACCGCGAGGCCCAGAAGGCCAGCGGCGGCAAAAAAGTGAGCGGCCACGACGCAGGGCCTTGTTCCCAGCCGGTCTCCCAGCTGCGCCATCAGAAAATCCGCCCCCAGCTGAACCAGGAAGTTCAGGGTGGTGAGGATGGTGATCTGCTCCAGCCTGAGGCCAAACTCCGAGGCGAAGGTGAGAAACAGAAGCGGCGCGAAATTGTTGACGATGGCCTGAGTGATATATCCGATATAGCTTGCGTAAATGGTGTGGGCGTAATTGCCCCGGACCCGTTCTGTCATGGATTTTGTCCTTTCCGAAAAATCTGCCGCCCTCAGGCGGCCACGCCCACATTATAATATAACCGCCTGCAAATGGCAACCTTTTGGCCCTTGCCAGAAGAGCCTCGGGCCGTTATAATAAAATCCAGGAACATACGTTTGATTCGGAGGCTTCTATGGATCTGTTTGATTATATGAGAACGAACACACAAAAAAAGGAGGCGCCCCTGGCCGCCAGGATGCGCCCCTCCACCCTTGATGAGATCGTGGGGCAAAAGCATATCATCGGAAAGGGCACCCTTCTTTACAGGGCCATCGCCGCCGACCGCCTAAGCTCCATCATCCTTTACGGCCCGCCCGGCACCGGAAAGACCACCATTGCCAGGGTCATCGCCAACACGACGAAATCGGACTTTGTCCAGATCAACGCCACCTCCGCCGGGAAAAAGGATATGGAGGAGGTCGTGGCCAGGGCCAGGGACGGCCTGGGCATGTACGGCCGCCGCACCATCCTTTTTATCGACGAGATCCACCGGTTCAACAAGGGCCAGCAGGATTATCTGCTTCCCTTCGTGGAGGACGG
This sequence comes from uncultured Lachnospiraceae bacterium, assembly GCA_944375845.1. Taxonomy (GTDB): domain Bacteria; phylum Bacillota; class Clostridia; order Lachnospirales; family Lachnospiraceae; genus Lientehia. The sequence continues at coordinate 1,758 of CALWAW010000116.1, read as the reverse complement.
CACCGTCATCCTCATCGGCGCCACCACGGAAAACCCTTATTTTGAGGTCAACGGCGCCCTGATTTCCCGTTCCGTGATCTTCCGCCTTGAAAAGCTTAAAAAAGAGGATATCCGGGAGCTTCTTTCGCGCGCCCTGAATGATCCCGCCAAAGGCCTTGGCGCCCTCAACGTATCCGCCGATCCCGAGGCCCTGGATTTTCTCTCGGATATCTGCGGCGGCGACGCCAGAAGCGCCCTGAACGCCCTGGAGCTGGGAGCCCTCTCCACGCCCAGGGACGCTGACGGACAGATCCGCATCACACTGAAGGTGGCCGAAGAATGTATCCAGAGGCGCGCCGTCCTCTACGACAAAACCGGCGACGCCCATTACGATACCATCTCCGCCTTCATCAAAAGCATGAGAGGCTCCGACCCCGACGCCGCCGTCTATTATCTGGCGCGGATGCTCTACGCGGGGGAGGATATTAAATTCATCGCCAGGCGCATTATGATCTGCGCCTCCGAGGACGTGGGAAACGCCGATCCACGCGCCCTGGAAATAGCCGTGGCGGCGGCCCAGGCCGTCGAACGCCTCGGAATGCCCGAGGCCAGGATCCCCCTTGCCCAGGCCGCCATCTATGTGGCCTCCGCCCCCAAAAGCAACGCCTCCTACCTTGCCGTGGACGCCGCTCTGGAAAGCGTCAGGACCAGAAGCATCAAGGGCATTCCCCCTCACCTGCGGGACGCCCACTATGGCGGCGCCGCGAAGCTGGGGCACGGCCTTGATTACAAATACGCCCACGATTACCCGGAGCATTATGTAAGGCAGCAGTACCTGCCCGATGAGCTGACAGGCCAGACCTTCTACCGTCCCACAGAGATGGGCTGTGAAAAAACCATAAAAGAATGGCTGGAGCATCTTCGGGACAGTGAAGGCCCCGCTTAATCAAGAATCAGCTCGTCAGCCGTGACAAAGCTGTAGCCCTGCGCCCGCAGGGCGTCGGCCACCATCAGGGCCGCCTCCACAGAGGAGCCGTAAACGTCGTGGAACAGGATGATGTCTCCGTCCCTTACGGTTTTCAGCACCCGCTCCGCGATCCGGGCGGCCTCGCCGCCCTTCCAGTCCTCAGAGTCCACCGTCCAGCCCACCCTGGTCATATCCGACGCCTCCTCAAGGCTTCTGCTCCAGCTTCCAAAAGGCGGCCTTATATAGCGGACCGGCTTTCCGGTGATTTCGCTTATGGCCGCCGCGCTTCCTTCGATCTCCTCCAGGGCCTCTTCCACGGAGCACCCCGTCAGATCCACATGGTCATAGGTATGGCTTCCGATCAGGTGCCCTTCTTCATCCATTCTTTTTACCTGCTCCTCCTTTCCCGGAATATTTCTTCCGATCAGAAAGAAGCTCGCTTTGATCCCTCTCTCCTTGAGCCCGTCCAGCAAAGCCTCCGTGCTTTCTCCCCCCGGCCCGTCGTCAAAGGTCAGGGCCACCCTTCCCGCAGTGCCCTCCGCCGCCGCTCCCGCCCTGGCCGTCTCCCGTCCCTCCTCTGCCTGCCGGAGCCCGATCAGGCACAGAGCCAGAACTGCCGTTATCAAAACCGTGACTCTCTTTTTCCCCATAGCCATGCCTTTTGCAGATCCTGCTTTTTCATTATGGTATGCGGAAGGAAGGGGGTTGGTGAATGAAAAAAGGGCGTGCCCGAAGGCACGCCCTCTTATCGTTCTCTGTTCACTTACTATGTAAGCTTGGAATTATTTCAGGTACTGATCAACGTTCTCGGA
>CALWAW010000115.1 GCA_944375845.1 uncultured Lachnospiraceae bacterium | reverse complement strand
ACCATCCTCCTTGCCAGCCACAGCAGGGAGGATATTTCCGTGCTCTGCGACACGGTGACGGAGCTGGAGCAGGGCCGGGTGGCCGGGGCCTGAGGGCGGGCCCCGGGCCCGCCGCTGGCGCTTTTTTTATTTAGCGCGGTTCGATGACGGGCAGGGAGGAATCGTAGTCCAGCACCACCACGTCCAGGGCGTCGGGCTGCCAGGAGCCGTTTAAGACGCAGAGGGTATACATCTTCCCGGCTTCTATGTCCACAAGGACCGAGAGCAGCGGATTTTCCTCGTCCTGGCCGGGGGTCAGGAACAGGCCGTATTCCCCGAAGCGGATGGGCTTAAAGGGCGTGGACTCCTTGAAGGTGACGTCCGCGAAGAGAAGCTTGCCGCCGTAAAGGAAGAAATCCAGAGGGCCGCTTCCGTAGGCGAGATTGGCGGCCCTGACGCAGCCGGAGCCTGCGCCGAAGGAGGGGCAGGCGTAGTCGGCCATCTGCTTCAGGTCCAGGCCGTTGTCAGTCCGGATGATGGCGACGGTGTACTTGATGGGGAGGAAAAAGGGAAGGGTCCTTTGCAGGTAGATCCGCCTGGACCGCACGCCCGCCAGGGTGACAGAGACGAAGCCGCCGGAAACGGGACCGTAATTGCTCACAGACCGCCAGGAAAGCTCCGGCAGGAACGTGGTATTGTCAATGGATACCTGAAGGGGCTCCGTGTCGGAGGCCGCGTGGAAGAACCGCACATAAGAAGTAAATTCGCTCAAGAAATCCATCCTTTCGGAGGTTCTGTTGCTTTATGATATGCGGCCCGGAGGAGAGGGTGCGAAAAAACCTTAAAAAAGAACTGTTAAAATATGGACTTTATGATATAATAGGGGCAGAGCGCGAAGGCGCAAAAATCCAAAGAAAGGAAGTAACTGCAATGCCTTTAGTAACAACTACTGAAATGTTTAAGAAGGCGTACGAGGGCGGCTATGCCATCGGCGCGTTCAATGTGAACAACATGGAGATCGTTCAGGGCATCACCGAGGCCGCGGCTGAGGAGAAATCCCCCATCATCCTTCAGGCCTCCGCAGGCGCCAGAAAGTACGCCAACGCCGCGTACTTAAAGCATCTGGTAGAGGCGGCTCTTGAGGTTCATCCCGAGCTTCCCATCGCCCTTCACCTGGATCACGGCGCAGATTTCGAGATCTGCAAGTCCTGCATCGACGGCGGCTTTACCTCCGTTATGATCGACGGCTCCTCCAAGCCCTTTGAGGAGAACATCGCCCTGGCGAAGAAGGTTGCCGAGTACGCCCACGAGAGAGGCGTAGTGGTGGAGGCTGAGCTGGGCACCCTGGCAGGCATCGAGGACGACGTCAAGGTCAGCGCCGAGGATTCCTCCTACACCAAGCCCGAAGAGGTTCAGGAGTTCGTGGACCGCACCGGCGTTGATTCCCTGGCCATCGCCATCGGAACCAGCCACGGCGCTTACAAGTTCAAGCCCGGCACAAAGCCCCAGCTTCGCTTCGATATTCTGGAAGAGGTGGCGAAGAGGCTTCCCGGCTTCCCCATCGTGCTCCACGGCGCGTCCTCCGTTCCTCAGGAATATGTAAAGATCATCAACGAGAACGGCGGCGCTCTCAAGGATGCCATCGGCGTTCCCGAGGATCAGCTTCGTCAGGCCGCCCGCATGGCCGTCTGCAAGATCAACATCGACTCCGATCTGCGTCTTGCCCTGACTGCCGGTATCCGCGAGCACATGGCCGCATATCCGGATCACTTCGATCCCAGACAGTACTTAAGCCCCGCCAGGGACTATGTAAAGGCTGTCGTAAAGCACAAGATCGCCGAGGTTCTCGGTTCCTCCGGAAAGATCTGATTCAGACAGGAAACGCAGCGGCGGCGTATGGACAGGCTCCATACGCCGCCGCTTTTCCATGCGCCCGGCACATTGACAAAGCAGGGGGATTTTGTTAAAATATCTGCGGAAGAAGATTGCAGTTCAGACCCATAAGCTGCTGAGATTTCAGCGGCTTTTTCTTTTGGATACGGCGGGAAAATGGAGCTTCAAAGCTATGTGATCAAACAGAATAAACGGCTGCGGCGGGGCTATACCACCGGCTCCTGCGCGGCGGCTGCTGCCGGCGCGGCGGCGAGGACGCTCCTTACAGGCGCTGACGTGCCTGTGATAGAGCTTCTGACCCCCGCCGGGATCCGGCTGACCCTTGAGGTGGAGGATATGCGCCGGGGGGAGGGATTCGCCTCCTGCGCGGTCAGAAAGGACGGCGGCGACGATCCCGACGCCACCAACGGGCTTCTGGTGTACGCCAGGGTCGAGAAGGCGGAGGGCACAGCCCGCGTCCTCATCGACGGCGGCGAGGGCGTGGGCCGGGTGACCCTTCCGGGCCTGGATCAGCCGGTGGGAGCGGCGGCTATCAACCGGGTGCCCCGGCAGATGATCCGGGAGGCGGTTCTTGCAGAGTGCGAGGCCGCCGGGTTTTCCGGCGCGCTGCGGGTAATCATATCCGTGCCCGGCGGGCAGCGGACGGCAGAAAAAACCTTCAATCCCCGGCTGGGGATCAAAGGGGGGATCTCCATTCTGGGAACCACGGGGATTGTGGAGCCTATGAGCGAGGACGCCCTGATAAAATCCATAGAAGTGGAAATGAAGGTGCGCCTTTCCGGGAAAAACAAGGATCTGGTGGTGATACCGGGAAATTACGGGGCCGTGTTTTCTGAAAATGAGCTGGGCCTTTCGCCTGAGACCTGCATGAAATGCAGCAACTATGTGGGCGAAACCGTCGATATGGCCGTGGCCCTGGGGGCGGAAAGCCTTCTTTTCATCGCCCATATCGGAAAATTCATCAAGGTTTCCGGCGGGATCATGAACACCCACTCCAGAAACAGCGACAGCCGCATGGAGCTTCTGGCGGCGGCGGCGCTGCGGGCGGGAGCGCCCATGGAGGTTCTTGAGAAGATCTTAAAGGCGCCAACCACAGACGAGGGCCTCCGGCTCCTTAAGGAGGCGGGCTTCCTTAAGGCGGCCATGGAAATCGTTATGGAAAAGATCAGCTTTTATCTGGCCCACCGCAGCGGCGGGGCCATTCCCACAGAGGCGATGGTATTCTCCAACGTTTACGGGCTTCTGGGAAAGACAAAGGGAGCGGACGCGCTTTTGAAAAAGGCGGCCGCGGATGGAGGAAAGCATGAATAAAGGAAAGCTGTACGGAGTAGGCGTGGGGCCGGGAGACCCGGAGCTTATGACCCTGAAGGCGGTTCGGGTGATCCGAAGCGCCGACGTGGTGGCCATTCCGGCAAAATCGCCGGAGACCTGCGTCGCCTATAAAATAGCCGCGGGCGCGGTGGAGGGGCTGGATAAAAAGGAGCTTCTCTGCGTGGACATGCCCATGACAAAGGACCGGGCCCTTCTTGAGAAAAGCCACGACGAAGGGGCGGAGCAGGTGAAGGCCCTTCTGGATCAGGGAAAGAACGTGGCCTTCCTGACCCTGGGCGACGTGGCGGTCTATTCCACCTATCTCTATATCCACCGGCGTGTCGCGGCGGCGGGCTGCGAGGCGGAGCTTGTGAGCGGCATCCCCTCCTTCTGCGCGGCGGCGGCGGCCCTGGGCATCGGCCTGGCGGAGACGAAGGAGCCCCTGCATATCATTCCCGCCACCTACGGCACAGAGGAGGCCCTGAAGCTTCCCGGCACCAAGGTGCTGATGAAATCGGGGAAACGGCTGGGGGCCGTGAAGGAGGCCCTGGTCAGGACGGGCGCTCCCGTTTACATGGTGGAAAACTGCGGCATGGAAAATCAGCGGATGTTTTACAGCGCCGGTGAGATCGATGAGAACGCGGGGTACTATTCCCTGCTGATCGTAAAGGAGGAGCAGCATGATTGATTTTGTGGGCGCCGGTTCCGGCGCGGCCGATCTTATCACCCTCCGGGGGAAAAAGCTTCTGGAGGAGGCAGATGTGATCATTTACGCCGGTTCCCTGGTGAATCCGGCGCTTCTGGAATATAAAAAAGAGGGCTGCGAGGTCCACAACAGCGCTTACATGACCCTGGAGCAGGTGATCGCGGTCATGGAGGAGGCGGAAAAAGCCGGAAAGCATACGGTGCGGCTCCATACCGGGGACCCCTGCCTTTACGGGGCCATCAGAGAGCAGATGGACGAGCTGGACAGGCGGGGGATCTCCTACGCGTACTGCCCCGGCGTCAGCTCCTTCTGCGGCGCGGCGGCGGCCCTGAACGCGGAATATACCCTTCCGGGCGTCTCCCAGTCGGTGATCATCACCAGAATGGCGGGGCGGACCCCGGTTCCCGAAAAGGAGGCAATCGCCTCCATGGCGGCCCATCAGGCCACCATGGTGATTTTCTTAAGTACGGGGATGCTGGAGGAGCTTTCCAAAGAGCTCATAAAGGGCGGATACAGCCCCGACACCCCGGCGGCCATCGTCTACAAGGCCACCTGGCCCGATGAAAAGACCCTTCCCTGCACCGTGGAGACTCTTGCCCGGACGGCAGAGGAGAACCAGGTCACAAAGACGGCCCTCATCGTGGTGGGCCATGTGCTGGACAGCGCTTACGACAGGTCGGAGCTTTATAACCCGGCCTTTTCCACAGAGTTCCGGAAGGCGGAGATTTAAATGCGTATCTCGGTGATCTCCTTTACAAGGCGTGGCGAAAGGCTGGCCGAAAAGCTCTGCGCCGGGCTTTCCCGGGCCGGCCATGAGGCCAGGGGCTATATAAAAACGCGGGCC
>CALWAW010000114.1 GCA_944375845.1 uncultured Lachnospiraceae bacterium | reverse complement strand
TTGCGTACAATTATTCTTCTTCCGCTTCCACGGGCTCTGCGGGCTGATCCACAGGGGACTCCAGGGCTTTCATGCTGAGGCTGATCTTTTTATCCTCGCCGTTGAAATCCACCACCTTCGCCTCGATCTCCTGACCGATGGCGAGCACGTCGGAGGGCTTCTCCACATGCTGTCTGGAAATCTGGGAAACGTGGAGCAGAGCGTCGATACCGGGCTCCAGCTCAACGAAGGCGCCGAAATCAGTCATTCTGGCGACGCGGCCGGAAACGACCGTGCCCACCGCGTAATTCTCGGCGGCCAGAAGCCAGGGGTTCTCCTCAGGGAACTTGAGGCTTAAGGCGATCTTGTCGCCGTTGATGTCCTTGATGAAGCAGCGGATCTCCTCGCCCACCTTGAACACCTTCTTGGGGTTCTCAACGCGGCCCCAGGACATTTCAGAGATATGGAGCAGGCCGTCTGCGCCGCCCAGGTCGATGAAGGCGCCGAAGTCCGTGATGTTCTTCACGGTGCCCTCCACAGTCTGGCCAACCTCGATGCGCTCGAACAGCTCCTTCTTCATTTCTTCTTTTCTGGCAAGCAGAAGCTGCTTGCGGTTGCCGATGATCCTTCTCTTTCTGGGATTGAACTCGGTGATTACGAATTCGATCTCCTGATCGGCGTACTTTTCAAGGTTTCTCTCGTAAGTGTCGGAAACCAGGCTGGCGGGGATGAACACCCTCGCGCCCTCGACGTTGACGCTTAAGCCGCCGTCAAGCACCTGAGTAACCTTCGCCGTCAGCACCTCGCCGCTGTTGAAGGCCTCCTCAAGACGCTTATTGCCGCGGTCAACGGCCAGCCTCTTATAGGAAAGAAGCACCTGGCCCTCGCCGTCGTTTACCTTGAGCACCTTTGCCTCCATCTCGTCGCCCACATGGACAACGTCAGGCAGATTGACAGAAGAGTCATTTGTGTATTCGTTCTTGGCGATAATGCCATCCGACTTGTAGCCTATATTTAAGATGATCTCGTCTTCCTTGACGCCGATCACTGTGCCAGTGACTACCTCCCCAGTACGGATCGTCTTCAATGAATCTTCCAGCATCTGTTCAAAACTTAAATCTGACATTCCTTTGAACCTCCTCTATGATATGATTAGGGGTGGAAGCCCCCGCTGTAATACCTACGCTTCGTTTGCCCTCCAGCCACTCCTTCTGCAAATCTTCGACCGTTTGGATAAAGTACGTATTGCCGCACTCCTTTTTGCAGATCTCACACAGCTTCTGGGTGTTGGAGCTATGCTTCCCGCCGATAACCAGCATCACATCAACTTGGGAGGCGAGCCGCCTGGCTTCAGCCTGTCGTTCATGGGTAGCACTGCATATAGTATTCACAACAATACTACTATAACTCTTTTTCGTTATGATTTCAACCAGAAGTTGAAATTTATTGTAGTTAAATGTCGTCTGGGACACGATACAGAGGTTTTTTCCCTCCGGCGGGGTGAAGGCCTCGGCCTCCTCCCGGCTCCGGATCACGAAAGATGGCCCGGCGCACCAGCCCCGGATGCCCTGCACCTCGGGGTGGTCGGGGCTTCCGATGATGACCACGGCCCTGCCCTTTTCCGATTCCTCCCGGACGATCCGGTGGATCTTTCTCACAAAGGGACAGGTGGCGTCCACCACCCGCACGCCCCGGTTCTCAAGCTCTTCGTATACAGAGGGGCCCGCTCCGTGGGAGCGGATCACCACGGTACCGCCCGCGGCCTCCTCAGAACTTTCAATGACCTGCACGCCCTTTTTTTCAAGATCGGCCACCACCTCCTCATTGTGGATGATGGGGCCGTAGGTGCAGATGGGCCGCAGGGAGGGATCCGTTTCCGATAAACGGATCTGTTCGTATACCGTATCCACCGCCCGCTTCACGCCGAAGCAGAAGCCGGCGGTCTTAGCCGTAATGACTTCCATATTTTTAAGCCAGCTCCCCGTGCAGCTTTATGATACGCGCCGCGGCCTCCTCAGCCGTTATATGGGAGGAGTCCAGAAGGACAGCGTCCTTCGCCTGGCGCAGAGGGGAGATCGCCCGGTGGGAATCCTGATAATCCCTGGCCTCGATGTCCGCCTCGATTTCTTTTATATTACAGGGAATCCCCTTCTGTGTCAATTCCAAAAAACGCCTTTGGGCCCGCGTCTTTACGCTGGCCGTCAGAAAAATCTTGAGATCGGCGTCCGGAAGCACCACCGTGCCGATGTCCCGGCCGTCCATGACCACGTTCTGCGAGGCCGCCAGCTTCTGCTGGAGGGCCACCAGCTTTTCCCTGACCGCGCCGCAGGAGGAAATGGCCGAGGCCATCTTCCCTGCCTCCTCCGTCCGCAGAAGGCCGGTCACGTTCTCGCTGTTCAAAAAGACCTGCTGCTGCCCGCCCTCGTAGGCGATGGAGATATCCGCATCCTCACAGGCCTCCGCCATGGCCGCCTGATCTTCAGGCAAGATCCCCTTCCTCACAAAAAACAGCCCCATGGCCCTGTACATGGCTCCTGTATCCACATAGATATAACCCAGCTTTCCGGCTACCATTCTGGCCACCGTGCTCTTTCCCGCTCCCGCGGGCCCGTCTATGGCAATGCTCACGCTCATCGCTTTTCCTCCTTATTCCGATCGGCTGCCCGCCGCGCAAAGACCGGCCAGCCGCCCCGTAGACCAGGCGATCTGAAGATTATAGCCGCCTGTGAAGCCGTCGAGATCCAGGACCTCTCCGGCAAAATAAAGCCCCTTCACAAGCTTTGACTCCATGGTTCCGGGATCCACCTCTCCCACCTTCACGCCGCCCTGGGTGATAATGGCCTCCTTAAAGCCCCGAAGGCCCGTAAGGGTCACGGTGAAATCCTTTGTGAGGGCCAGAAGCCTTGCCCGCTCCTCCCTGGTGACGGCGTTCACCCGCTTTTCGCCGTGGATGCCGCTTCTTTCCACCATGACCGGGATCAGCTTTGCCGGGAACAGGCCGCCCAGGGCGTTGGAAAACTGCCTGTTCTTTTCGCCCTCAAAATCCCGCAGGATCCTTGCGTCCAGCTGCTCCGGCGAGAGGGCGGGCTTTAAGTCGATATGAAGGGTGAGGGGCCCTTTTTTCAGGGGCTTCGCCGCAAGGCTGCTGGCGCTTAAAACCGCCGGGCCGCTGACGCCGAAATGGGTGAAAAGCATTTCGCCGAACTCCTCGTAGATCCTCTTTTTCCCCTGGGTCAGCCGCACGCCCACGTTCCTTAAAGAAAGGCCCTGGAGCTCCTTCACGAAGGGCTCCGCCGCCTCAAAGGGACAGAGGGCGGGAGAAAGCTCCGTGACCGTATGGCCCGCCTGCACGGCGAGACGGTAGCCGTCCCCTGTGGAGCCGGTGGAGGGATAGGACATGCCCCCGCAGGCCACGATCACCCGGTCCGCGAAAAGCGCCCCGCCTGTTTCCGTCACAACGCCCGACACCGCCCGTTTTCCGTCTGCCGTCTCAGAAAAGGAAAGCCGCTCCACCCTCGTCCCCAGGCGCACCGAAACCCCAAGCCCTGAAAGCTCCGCCGAAAGGCAGGCCGTCACGTCCGAGGCTTTGTCGGAGGCCGGGAACACCCGGTTTCCCCGCTCCACCTTGAGCCGCAGGCCACGGCTCTCCAGAAAGTCCTGCATGTCCCTGGAGGAAAAGCCGTAAAAGGCACTGTATAAGAATTTTCTGTTGGTCACCACGTGATCCAGAAGCTCCTCCACAGCGCAGTCGTTTGTGACGTTGCACCGGCCTTTTCCGGTGATGTAGAGCTTTTTCCCAAGCTTTTCGTTCCGTTCCAGCAAAAGCACCTCTGCCCCCGCCGAGGCCGCGGCGATGGCCGCCATCATGCCTGCCGCGCCGCCGCCTGCCACGATCACCCGGTCCATGGCCACTCCTCCCTTCCGATACTCTACCCATTATAGGCAAAAACCGTCTTTCCGTCAAACGCTTCTTCCGGTATAATAGAAAAAAAGGAGGACGCCATGAAACGGAACGAGATATATATCATACACGGAACCGATTACAGGGACATGACAAAGAGGCTCCTTGCCGAGGCGGATCTGGCCGGCCAGATCCGGGAAACCGCGAAGGGGAAAAAGGATCCCTTCATCGGCCTTAAGCCGAACCTGGTAAACGCCAGCGACCCCTCCATGGGGGCCACCACCCACGGGGAACTTCTGGAGGGCGCTCTCGAATACCTGCTGGAGCAGGGCTTTACCAATCTGGCGGTCATGGAGGGCTCCTGGGTGGGCGAGACCACCGGAAGGGCCCTGAAGGCCGCAGGCTATGAGGCCGTCTTAAAACGGCTCGGCGTGCCCTTTTTTGATCTGCAAAGGGACAGCGCCCACGACCACGACGCGGCGGGCATGACCTTAAAGGTCTGCGATCTGCCCTTAAAGGCGGATTTTATGATCAATATGCCCGTCCTTAAGGGCCACTGCCAGACGCAGATCACCTGTGCTTTGAAAAACAACAAAGGAACCATCCCCAACAGCGAAAAGAGGCGGTTCCATACCATGGGGCTCCATAAGCCCATCGCCCACTTGAACACCGTGGTGCGGAATGATTTTATCCTGGTGGACAATATCTGCGGTGACCTGGATTTTGAGGAGGGCGGAAATCCGGTGCCCATGGACCGGATCCTGGCCTTCGCCGACCCGGTGCTCTGCGACGCCTTCGTCTGCGACGCCATGGGAATCCCCGCGGACCGGGTCCCCTACATCGCCATGGCCGAAAGGCTGGGGGTGGGCCGCGCCGATCTTTCGGCCGCCCGGATCCACACCCTGAACCAGCCGGCAGCGCGGAGGGCCTCCTTAAGACGAAAGGGACGCATCGACGCCCTCTCCCGCTATATCGACGAGAGGGACGCCTGCAGCGCCTGCTTCGGCTCTCTGATCCACGCCTTAAACAGGCTGGATGAGGATGGCCTCTTAAAGCGCGGAATGGAAAAGCGTCCCATCGCCATCGGACAGGGCTGGCAGGGAAAGGCCGGCGAAACCGGCGTGGGCCGCTGCACCGGCTGCTTTAAATGTTCTTTAAAGGGCTGCCCGCCCAGGGCCAGCGAGATCCTGGAATTTTTAAAGGAGCACTGGCTGTAGGCTAGCCCAGACGACGCATCTGGAAAGCCAGCTTTCCCTTCGGGATCTGCTTTTTATCGCCCTTCACCACCACGGTCATGTTCGCCGTTCTGAAAATATCCCGGGCCATGTCCTGCATCCGGCCTTCCGTCACCTGGCGGAAGGCCTCTTTTTTCGCCTCCAGATCGGGATAGGGCTCCTCCAGGATATGGCAGTCGTAGGCCCGGTTCCAGTTGAGCTCGTCGGCGTCGTCTAAGATCATGGCGCCGTTATCCAGATAGATGGGACGCACAAAGGAAAGGTCCGCCGGGCGGCGCTTCAGCTGTTCAAAAATATCCACGGCCCGCTTAAAGGAGTCCAGAAGCTTTCCGGGGGACACTTGGTAATGGACCTGGAGGCTCCCCAGATTCTTATACCGCTCCAGCTGCTGGCCATAGCTGTAGAGATACCCTGTCCGCTCCGAAAGCTCCTGATAAAAGGGACAGCTGTCCCCCGCGAAGATCATATCGAAAAACAGGTTTAAGGCGGCGTCGCCGTAACGGGAGGCGTCCACGTCGAAGGAGATGGAAACCTCCGTATCCTTCCCCTTAAAGACCCTGGGCGTCCCGGCGCGGTGGAAAAAGGCCTCCGGCATGGGGGCGAGGTTTTCGCGCCGGGCCCCCGCGGCGGGAAACTCCCTCTGATCCAGCTTTTCCGTAAGACAGGAAAGTCCCTCCTCTCCTGGACACCCCGTCACATAGAAAAACAGGTTCTCACGGCCAAAGAAGCTCTCGCGAAACCGGACAAGCTCCTTAAGTCCCAGGGCCTTCAGGCTCTTTTTCGTCCCGGTGATGGGCATGGCCAGGGAGGTTCCCTCCCAGACCTGCCGCTCCGTTTTAGCCTCCAGGGACTTTGCGCCGCCGTATTCCCGGATCTCCGCCTCCACCCGCTTCTTTTCAATGGAGACCTCCCGCTCCGAAAGGCATAAGGGCTCTAAAAGCCCCATGAAGATCTCCACCGCCTCCCGCCAGTGAACCGGCGCGCCGCTCATGGAAAACTGGACAAATTCCTTGTAGGTGGCTCCTCCCAGGGAAAGACCCAGCCGGTCCAGCAGGGGATAAAGCCCCCCGTTCATGCGCCGGTCCATGTTCCGGATCACGGCGTGCTCAAACAGGTGGGTGATCCCGTTTTCCCCTTCCCCCTCATAGAGGGGCCCCGCCTTCACGTAAAGGCAGAGACAGAAGCTGTGAAGATGAGGGTTCAGGCAGGCGTAGACCGGGACATTGGCCTTCGTTAAGACACATTGCTCCATATCGTTCTCCATCCTTAAGACTCCTTACGCGCAGGAAGGGCCCGGCGCCCCGCGCCAGGCCCTTCCCGTATATACTCCGGTTACACCGGATATGCCTTGCTCTTTTCGTCTGCCGCCGCAGGATCCACCTTTGTTTTCTGGGCCTCGCGGTATTTGAAGAACTCTACTGCCACCTGGGGGAACAGGGCGTAGGAAAGGACGTCCTCATCCTGCTCCTTCCACTGGGACATCTCGGCCTCGTACTTCTTGAGGGCGGGCTCCAGAAGATCGGCGGGACGGCAGGTAATCCGCTTGTCGTCGCCGATGCACTTCTTGATCACGTCGGGATTCATAGGCTTGACCGTCTGGCCGAACTCGCCGCGCAGAAGCTTCTTCGATTCCTGGGTCACCAGCTTATAGCGCTCGCCCATGAGCACGTTGAACACTGCCTGGGTGCCCACGATCTGGCTGGAGGGCGTAACCAGGGGCGGCTCGCCGAAGTCCTTGCGGACGCGGGGAACCTCCTCAAGCACCTGCTGGAACTTATCCTCGGCGCCCTGCTCCTTAAGCTGGGAGAGCAGGTTGCTGAGCATACCGCCGGGAACCTGGTACTGAAGGGTCTTGATGTTGACGCCCAGCACCTTGGGGTTTAAGAGGCCTGTCTTTAAGGCGTTCTCGCGGATGGGCGTAAAGTACTCGGCGATCTCCACCAGCTTGTCCAGATCCAGGCCGGTATCGTAAGGAGTATCCTTGAAGGCCTCCACCATCACCTCGGTGGCCGGCTGACTGGTGCCCAGGGCCAGAGGAGACATGGCGGTGTCAATGATGTCGCAGCCCGCCTCGACAGCCTTCATGTAGGTCATGGAGGCTACGCCGGAGGTGTAATGGGTGTGCAGGTCGATGGGCAGCTTTGTGGCCGATTTAAGTGCCTTTACCAGCTCATAGGCCTTGGCGGGAACAAGAAGGCCCGCCATGTCCTTGATGCAGATGGAGTTTGCGCCCATCTCCTCGATCTTCTTCGCCATGTCCATCCAGTAATCCAGGGTATAGGCGTCGCCCAGGGTATAGGAAAGGGCTACCTGGGCGTGTCCGCCCTCCTTGATGGTGGCCTTTACGGCGCACTCCAGATTGCGGATATCGTTCAGGCAGTCGAAGATCCGGATGATGTCGATGCCGTTGGCGATGGATTTCTGTACGAAATACTCCACCACATCGTCGGGATAATGATTGTAGCCCAGAATGTTCTGGCCGCGGAACAGCATCTGAAGCTTGGTGTTCTTGAAACCGGCGCGGAGCTTTCTCAGCCTCTCCCAGGGATCCTCCTTTAAGAAGCGCAGGCAGGCGTCAAAGGTGGCGCCGCCCCAGCACTCCACGGCGTGGTAGCCGACCTGGTCCATTTTATCAACAATGGGGAGCATCTGCTCTGTGGTCATTCTGGTTGCCATCAGGCTCTGATGCGCGTCCCTTAAGACGGTTTCCATAATCTTAACCGGCTTTTTAACCGTTTCTGACATAATCTCTCCTCCTGTATTTTAATCGCTTACACACCGAACACAGCCATAAAGGTACCGGCCGCCACAGCCGTACCGATCACGCCTGCCACGTTGGGGCCCATGGCGTGCATCAGCAGGAAGTTGGTGGGATCGTACTGCGCGCCCACCTTCTGGGACACGCGGGCCGCCATGGGAACAGCCGATACGCCGGCCGAACCGATGAGCGGATTGATCTTTCCGCCGGACAGCTTGCTCATGATCTTGCCGAGCACAACGCCGGCAGCGGTGCCGAAGGCGAAGGCGATAAGGCCCAGGCCCACGATCTTAAGGGTCTGCACGTTCAGGAAGGCCTCCGCACTGGTGGTGGCGCCCACGGAGGTGCCCAGCAGGATGACCACGATATACATCATGGCGTTTGCGGCCGTCTCCGTCAGCTGCTTTACAACGCCGCACTCCTTGAAGAGGTTGCCCAGCATCAGGAAGCCCACGAGAGGCGCCGTGGAGGGCAGGATCATGCAGACCACGATGGTGACGATCACGGGGAACAGGATCTTCTCAAGCTTCGATACAGGCCTGAGCTGCTCCATCTTGATCTTCCGCTCCTTATTGGTGGTAAGAAGCTTCATGATCGGCGGCTGGATGATGGGCACCAGGGACATATAGGAATATGCCGCCACGGCGATGGGCCCTAAAATATGCTGCTGGCCCAGCCTGTTCGCCAGGAAAATGGATGTGGGGCCGTCGGCGCCGCCGATGATGGAAATGGCGGCCGCCTCCTTGCCTGTAAAGCCAAGGAGCATGGCTCCGATATAAGCCGCGTAAATGCCGAACTGGGCCGCCGCGCCCAGAAGGAAGCTGGACGGGTTGGCGATCAGCGGGCCGAAGTCCGTCTGGGCGCCCACGCCCATGAAGATCAGGCAGGGAAGGATGGCCCACTCATCCAGCTTGAAGATGTAGTAGAGCACGCCCCCCTCCTCCATGATCGGGGGATAGATATTCACCAGCAGCATGCCGAAGGCGATGGGGATCAGAAGCAGAGGCTCAAATCCCTTGGCGATCGCCAGATAGAGGAACACGCAGGCCACCAGGATCATCAGGTAGTTGCCCCAGGTAAGGCTTGCAAAAGCCGTCTGCTCAAGCAGGTTCCCCAAGGTTTCCAAAATACTCATTGCACATAACCTCCCATTTCACATTGTAATGTCAGTTCGTTTCCCTAAGCCAATGGAAATGAGCAGATCAGTTGAGGGTGGCAAGGACGTCGCCCGCGGCGATCTCGTCGCCGGGAGCCACCTCGATGGTGGCCACGGTACCGGCCTCGGGAGCCACAACGGGGATTTCCATCTTCATGGCCTCGATAACCACCACAGAATCGCCGGGCTTGACGGCGGTGCCCACAGGGGCGTCGATCTTGACAACCTTACCGGCCGCTCCGGCCTTCACCTGGATGCTTCCGGCCGCTCCGGCAGGGGCGGGGGCAGGCGCAGGCGCGGGAGCCGCCGCAGGGGCGGGCGCGGGCGCAGGGGCGGGCGCAGGAGCCTTGGGCGCGGGAGCCGCCGCGGGGGCGGGCGCGGGCGCAGGGGCCGCTCCGGTCTCTTCTACAGTTACGCTATAAGCCACTCCGTTTACAGTGATCGTATAATTCTTCATTTTCGTTTCCTCCTGAATTTTATCTACCATTTTCTGTTTTTCGCCCGCTTGATGGAGCGCACAACAAAGCCGTCGGAAGGGGTTCCCGACGCGGCGGCCACCGCCGCGGTGATTACGGCCACAAGCTCCAGGTCAGCCATGGGCGCGGGGGCGGGAGCCGCCTCCTTCACAGGCGCGGGAGCAGGAGCCGGAGCCTTTTTGGGCCTTTCGGGCTCTTCCTTTTTCTTTCCGGTCCCCTCAAGGGAACGGATGATCCGGCTGGAGAGGGCGATGACGATGATGATGATAATCAGCACCGCGAACACCATGCCCATGCCCAGGACTGTGTTCTCCAGGGCATTTATAAATATTTCGCCTAATTTCATACGCTCACCTCATCCCTATACGGTCCCGTGCTTTCTGGCCGGGCCCTCTTCCCTTTTTGTAAAGAGCATCTCAAAGGCGCCGATCACATATTTTCTCGTGTCCTTCGCCTCAATGATGCTGTCCACATAGCCTCTTCTGGCCGCGGAAAGAACGTTCGACTGAAGCTCGCTGTATTCTTTTGTCTTTTCTGAAAGAAGCTGCGCCCCGTTTTCCGCCTTTTCGATCTCGTCGGCGTAAATGATCCTGGCGGCGCTCTTCGCGTCCATCATGCCGATGGAGGCCTTCGGCCAGGCGAATACCAGGTCAGCCCCGATGGATTTGCTGTTCATGGCCACATAGGCGCTTCCGAAGGCCTCGCCCACAATCACGTTCACCTTGGGAACGGTGGCGGAGGCAAAGGCGTAGGTCAGCTCAGCCGCGGCCTGGGCCAGCTTTCTTTCCTGGTGCATATTGGCCTTGTAGCCCTTTACGTTTGTAAGGGTCAGGACCGGGATATTGAAAGCGTCGCAGAATTTCACGAAGCCCGCGGCCTTTCTGCAGCCGGCACTGGTGAGCACGCCGTCAAAGGTCTCAGCCGCCGTTCCGTCCTCTCCCAGGATCTCGGAGCGGTTCGCCACGGCGCCCACGGTGGTGCCGTTTAAGCGGATAAAGCCGGTCACCATCTCCTTCGCGTAATTTCTCTTTGTCTCAAAGAAGAAATTGTTGTCGGAAATCAGGGCCAGCGCAAGGCCCGTATCCCCGGCGCAGCCCTCCAGGCCCTCGCAGACCCGGTTTAAGTCGTCGGTACATTCGTCGTAGGAAAGATCGTCCTCGTTGTTGGCGGGAAGGACGCTTACGAGGGTGCGGATCTCCTGAAGAAGCTCCTCCTCGGTTCCCGTCACGTCAACGGAGCCGATGCTTTCGCTCTGGTAGGAGGCGCTGGCCGTATCGCATTTGGAAACGGTGTTGCCGTCCAGGGTGTTAGGAGCGTTTACAAAAAGCTTCGCGTGCTCCTTCTCCATAAAGGTGAAGTCGGTGAGGGCGGGCACAACGGCCATGCCGCCGCCGCAGACGCCGAACACCGCGGTGATCTGGGGAATCACGCCGGAAGCCTCCGTCTGATTTTTATAAAGCCCGCCGAAGGCCTCAAGGGCGTCGGTTCCCTCCTGGAGCCTTAAGCCGGCGCAGTCGATCAGGCCGATAATCGGAGCACCCATTTTCATGGCCATGGCGTAAAGAGCGGAAATCTTGCGGGCGTGCATTTCGCCCATGGAGCCGCCCAGCACGGAAGCGTCCTGGCTGTATACGTAGACCAGGCTGCCGTCGATGGTGCCGTAGCCGGTGATCACGCCGTCCGCCGGTGTTTCCTTCTGCGCCAGATTAAAATCGGTGCTTCTCGCAGTGACGAGGCCCCCGATCTCCACAAAGCTCTGCGCGTCGAGCAAACCAGCGATCCGGTCGCTTGCTTTTGTTGATAATTTACTCATTTTGCAGTCCTCCGTTTTTCCTGTATTAAGAAAATAAACCATTTTCTGCCGATGTTAATTATATCTCAGCCGGGGCTTTTTATCAAGAATTATTTAATAGCTTTCCCAAAATCTGAAAAAGAATCCCGCGTAAGGGGATTCTTTCAGAAAGGACGGCAGCAGCACATATTCAGGATGGCGTTTAAGGCGATGAGCTCGCAGCACCAGTTTCCCATGGAAACGCTTCCTCTGCCATAGCCCTCCCCCATGGTCTGATACCAGCTTCCGCCGGACTCCAGCCTGTCAAGAAGAGCCCGAAACTGCGCGTTTCCCGGCTCCAGCTCCACCGCCTTCTTCGCCGACTCCATGGCCTGGATGTTGTTTCCCAGGCCGGAATTTGCGATGGCGTGATAATAATACCAGGTGCCTGTCCGCTCACTGATGCCGGAAAGCACGTTGAGGGCCTCCCGGTAATGGCCGGAATTGATGTAATTGGCCGCCGCCCGCATGTGGGTCTCGGCCTCGCTCTGATAGCTGTCCTGAGCGCGCCGCTGCCCGAAGCCCCCAAAGGGCCCGAAGCCGCCGAAGGGGTCCTCGTAACCGCCGCCCCCGTAGGAGCCGGAAGCGGAGCCGCCGCCCTGCCTTCTCTTCATAATGATCTCGTAAGCCTGCTGAACCTCCTTGAACTTCGCCTCAGCCACCTCGGGATGGGCGCTGTTTACGTTGGAATCAGGATGGTATCTGCGGCTTAAATTCCGGTAGGCCTTTTTTATCTCTTCATCGGACGCCGAAGGGTCTACCCCCAGCACTTTATAAGGATCCATGATGTTCTCCCGTCTTTGCTCTCTTCTTTTTGATCAGCTCGTATTTTGTCCATACACCAGCATACAATATATTTCTCAAAATGGCAACATCCTTCAGGATGGGGAGGCGCTCGAACTCCCCGGCACACTCGGCCATCATCATGTTCAGAACCCGGGCGAACCAGTCCTCAAAGCCGGAGCGGTCCTTGATGGAAAGAAGTGGGTTATAGCGTCCCCGTTTTTCGTCCTCCTCCAGATCCTCGTAGGCGTCCATCAGATAAATGAACTTTCCGAGAAAGAAGCCCATGCGCCGCAGGGCGCCGCTCCATTCGTCCTCCTTACAGACAAGGAGCTCTCCCAGCATCTCGCCGGTAAAGCGGGCCGCCGTATCCAGGCTTCTGCCGTTTCGCTCCTCGTAGGCGTGAAGCTTTTTCAGGTAAGACGCCATGGCCCGGCACTGGCGGGGATAGCGCTCCTTAAGGCTCATGCAGTCGCCCCGCACGGCCAGGGCCGCCGCCAGGGCCGCGGGATTTTTGTCGTCGCGCCAGTCGTCCATGAAATTATAATAGGCGAGGAGCACCGAAAGATCAGCCGCGTAGTCGATATAAGGGTTGGAAAGGGAAAGATGCTTTCCCGAGGGATGAAGCAGGCATCTTCGCAGGGCCGCCTCCTCCTTCCCCTCGTAAAGGCCCGTAAGAAGGGCCGCCAGAAAGACCATGTCATAATTTAAGGTAAGCTGGCCCGTGACGCCGTGGCGCTTTCTCAAGCTTCTGCATAGGCCGCAGTAATAGCCCTGATACCTGGTGAAATCCCGGATCTTAAGCTCCGGCTTCTGAATGGTCACATAACCGAACATATCGCTCCCCTCCTTTTTTTCTATCATAGCATATTTTCAGCCCTGATTTATGAAAAATTTCCTGAAAATTTCAGAAAGACACCGGGAAAGGGTGAGCCGCTCCACAGACGCGGCGGCCTGAATGTCGCTTACGGCCGCCTCCTCCCCGCAAAGCTCATAGTAGATCCGTCCCACGCTCTGCCCCGCCTTTACAGGCGCTTCAAGGCTTTCCGGAAGCACGACCTGCGCCTTAAGGGCTTCATCGCTTTTCATCAGGAACCGCCGGGGACTCCCGGGAAGGGGAACCTCCTTTAATGAGACGGCGGGCGTATCCGACGCGCTCCCGCCCGGAAGAACCCCGTCCTTTACCGTCAGGGCCGTAAGGAGCGGCGCGCTTTCCGTAAGACTCCGGTATTCGTATGCGGAAAGCCCGTACTCAAAAAGAGTCCTCGCGTCGCTCCACTTGTAATTTTTATTTTCGGGCCAGCCGCAGGCCAGAAGGGCCACGATCAGGGTCTTTCCCTCCCGTTCAAGGGCTCCCACATAGCAGTAGCCCGCCTCCCCCGTGAAACCGGTTTTTCCTGAAAAGACCCCCTCCAGCATCGTAAGCAGCGCGTTGTGATTTGTAAGGGAGAAGCTTCTTCCATTGGCCGAAAAGCTGTGGGAGGCGGTCTCGGTGATTTTTTTAAACTCTTCCCGCTTCGGGGATTCCATCACGCAGTAGCGCATGATCCGCGCCATATCCGCCGCCGAGGCCGAATGACGCCTTCCGTCCCTTTCCGCGTCCAGGCCGTTTGGGGTAATAAAATAGGAAGCCTCACAGCCGATCTCCTCCGCCTTCTGATTCATAAGGACGGCAAAATCATCGACGCTCCCGGATACCGCCTCCGCCACGGCCACCGCCGTATCGTTATGAGATTCCAGCATTAAGGAATATAGAAGATCCGAGAGCAGATAGCGCTCCCCCTCCCGCATTCCCAGGCGCACGGCGGGCTGGGAGGCCGCCTGGGCCGACGCCGTCACCTGTGTATCCTCCGGCAATGCCTCCAGAGCCAGGATGCAGGTGAGAAGCTTCGTGGTGCTGGCCATGGGCCTGGCCTCGCGGCCGTTTTTTTCATAGAGAATCCGCCCCGATTCCCCGTCCATCAAAACGGCGCAGGCCGCGTACAGGGATTTTTCTTCGGGCGGAGAGACCGCCGCTTCTTTTTCGGCGGCCGCCGCAGGCCGCGACGTAAACAAAAGAAGAACTGCCATAAGTGCCGCCAGCGCTGATTTCATCCTGTTCCTCCAGGGATTCCTTCCGTTTATCCTATGCGCTGTCCATATTGACAAGAACACCCTGTGATGATAAACTCTTAATGAAAATTTAGTGCCCACAGGTGCCGGGGGCTCCTTCCCCGGAGAATAGGGAAGCAGGTGCGATTCCTGCGCGGTCCCGCCACTGTAACAAGGGTTGGGGATCCATAGGCCACTGTCCGCGGACGGGAAGGCGGATTCCTCAGATACCCTCCAAGCCAGGAGACCTGCCTGAGGGCGCTGATTTACACAGGAACACGAGGGAGGTTCCGGTGTAAGGTTCGGGCCGTTTTCAGGCCCCGCGCTTACGCCTTTCCGGACAGCCCCGGAGGGCGTTTTTTTTAAGGAGGTTTTTATGACACGAAAACAGAAAAAACTGGTGGCTGCGCTTTTTGGCCTTTCCCTGGGCCTCGCGGCCGCCCCCGTGGCAAACGCCATGCACATCATGGAGGGGTATCTTCCCCTCTCCCACGCTGTCGCCTGGGGCGTCATCTGCATCCCCTTTCTGGCCGCAGGACTTTTTTCCATCAAAAAGACGGTGGCCGAGCACAGAAAGACGCTGATTATCCTGGCCATGGCGGGAGCCTACGCCTTTGTGCTCTCGTCCTTAAAGCTCCCTTCCGTCAGCGGCAGCAGCTCCCACCCCACCGGCACCGGCCTGGGAGCCATCCTCTTTGGCCCCAGCGTCATGAGCGTGCTGGGCATCATCGTCCTGCTCTTTCAGGCGGTGCTCCTGGCCCACGGGGGGCTCACCACCCTGGGAGCCAACACCTTCTCCATGGCCATCGCCGGCCCCTTCGTGGCCTACGGCGTCTTTAAGCTGGCGAGAAGGCTCAGATGCCCCAAATTGGTTTCCGTCTTTTTGGCCGCCGCCCTGGGAGACCTTTTCACCTACTGCGTCACCTCGGTGCAGCTTGGCCTCTCCCACCCCGGCGAGGCCGGGTTCTGGGGCGCCACCGCAGAATTTCTTGGAATCTTCGCCGTGACACAGGTGCCCCTCGCCATTATCGAGGGCATCCTGACCGCCGTGGTGGTCATGGGGCTTGAGTCCTACGCGAAGAATGAGCTTACGGAGCTGGGGTATTTTAAGAAGGGAGGGCTCTCGTAATGGAACAGACGAACGTATCCTCCGGCAGATGGAAAACCGTGGTAATTCTGCTGCTTCTCTGCGTGCTGATCGCGGTGATCCCTCTCACAATCCATAAAAATTCCGAATTCGGCGGCGCAGACGGCGAGGCTGAGGAAGCCATCGGGCAGCTGGACCCCGAATACGAGGCATGGGCCGACCCGGTTCTTGAGCCTCCCGGCGGCGAAACGGAATCCCTGCTTTTCTGTATCCAGGCCGCCGCAGGGTCCGGCGTGTTCTTCTACTGCTTCGGCGTACTCAGGGAACGCCGCCGCCATCAAAAAGAATCTGATTCATAAAGGAGTTTTACAGCTATGAAAAAAACGGGAATCCTTGCCGTAAGCTTCGGCACCAGCTACCGCGACGCCCTCGCAAAAAACATCGAGGCCATTGAAAAGGCCCTGGCCGCCGCCTTTCCGGAGGCGGAGGTGCGCCGCGCCTTCACCAGCGGCATGATTATACGGAAGCTCGAAAAACGGGACGGCTTCCATGTGGACACGGTGGAGGAGGCCCTGGAGGGCTTTTTAAGGGATGGCTTTACGGATCTTATCGTACAGCCCACCCACGTGATCAACGGCCACGAAAACGACGGGATGCTGGAAGTCCTCAGGGCTTACAGGGGCCGCTTCCATTCCATCCGGACGGGCGCTCCTCTCCTTACGGCCATGGAGGATTATCACGCCTTAAGCGAAGGGATCCTGGCAGAGTTCCATGAGCTTTCAGACCGGGACGCCCTGGTGTTCATGGGCCACGGCACCGAGCACCACGCCAACGCCGTCTATCCCGCCCTTGACTACCTGTTCAAAGCGGAGGGCCATTCCAATATCCATATCGGCACCGTGGAGGGCTACCCCGGCCTGGAGCAGGTGAAGGAGCAGGTTCGCCGGCAGAGGCCGGAGCGCGTGGTTCTGGCTCCCCTGATGGTGGTGGCGGGCGACCACGCCTGCAACGATATGGCGGGGGACGAGGAGGATTCCTGGAAAAGCCAGTTTTTGCAGGAGGGCTTACAGGTCTCCTGCATTTTAAAGGGACTGGGTGAATACCCCGCCGTGCGGGAGCTCTTTGTGAGCCACGCCCGGGAGGCGCAGCCCCTTTGAAACTCTGAAAACAGATCAAAAATAGCGCGGAAGCGAAGGCTTCCGCGCTGATTTTATGCCGTATGCTCCTCCTTTATGATCCGCCCGTGGTCGATCTCCACCACCGTATCGCAGAGGACGGCGATATCCTCTCTGTTATGGCTGGCCAGGATAATGGTCTTCCCCTCCTCCTTAAGCTTTAAGAACAGCTCCCGCATATCCTGCACACCCTGATTATCCAGCCCGTTCATGGGCTCGTCCATTAACTTGGGTATATCTCTCAAAACCATTGACATAACTGGCCTTAACGGTATGCACAAATGTGTTTCATGTCCACTTCCCGTTTCCATTGTAGGCAAAAAAGGAATGCACAGTCAATTCAAAC
>CALWAW010000113.1 GCA_944375845.1 uncultured Lachnospiraceae bacterium | reverse complement strand
CGCTCGACTTGCATGTGTTAAGCACGCCGCCAGCGTTCATCCTGAGCCAGGATCAAACTCTCATGTTGAAATTTGATTCGGTTCAAAGATCAAGCTCTGGCTTTTTCTTTATCCCGTTTTTTACTGTTTAGGTTGTTCACTGAATTTTCTCAATGATAAGCTCAGGAAGCTGTGCTTCCCTCGCTTACGTTGGCTTTTGAAATACATCCGTATTTTTCGTCCGTGCAGCGCACCCGCCGTCATGCGAGCATTCCCGCGGCGCGCCCCCGGCCGAAGCACTCCGTGCTTCAAAAGCCTATATCGAACTTTCAGGGATTGGAATATACTGTTCAGTTATCAAGGTGCTTCGGTCTTTCGGACCGAGCGGAGAAGGAGGGATTTGAACCCTCGCGCCGCTATTAACGACCTACTCCCTTTCCAGGGGAGCCCCTTCAGCCAGCTTGGGTACTTCTCCATGTGCCTGAATCTGTTGTTTCTATACAAATTGTCTGCGCGGAGAGGGTGGGATTCGAACCCACGCGCCCTTGCGGACAAACGGTTTTCAAGACCGCCTCGTTATGACCACTTCGATACCTCTCCAAAAGCGTGCTTGAATATTTTACTACAGCGGAAAGGCCTTTGTCAATAGCGTTCCTGAATATTTTCACGCGCAAAAAATATATTACCACCAAAATTTCTGTATGTCAATCAGAAATTTTGGTGGATGTTTTCTGTTTCAGCCGCGCTGTCCGCTCAATGCTCCGCTCCAAAGAACAGCTTCATGTCCTCTTCTACAGTGCCAATTCCCGCAATGCCGAAGTTCTCAACCAGAACCCTCGCCACATCAGGGCTTAAAAATGCCGGGAGAGTGGGCCCGAGATGGATATTTTTCACGCCAAGATACAGAAGCGCCAGCAGAACAATGACTGCCTTCTGCTCATACCATGCGATATTATAGACGATGGGCAGGTTGTTGATATCGTAAAGGCCGAAAGCTTCCTTAAGCTTCAAAGCAATGACGGCCAGAGAATAGGAGTCGTTGCACTGTCCGGCGTCCAGAACCCGGGGAATGCCGTTGATGTCGCCCAAAGGCAGCTTGTTGTATTTGTATTTCGCGCACCCGGCCGTCAGGATCACGGCGTCCTTCGGCAGCGCCCTGGCGAATTCAGCATAGTATTCCCGGCTCCCGGCACGGCCGTCACACCCCGCCATCACAACGAACTTTTTGACCGCGCCGCTTTTTACCGCTTCAATGACCTGATCCGCCAGAGCCAGAACCTGCGCGTGCGCAAATCCGCCGATCAGCTCTCCCGTTTCGATCTCAGTGGGCGCGGCACATCTTTTTGCGTGTTCGATGATACGGGAAAAATCCTTCCATTCCCCGATTTCTCCCGGAATATGGGCGCAGCCCGGATACCCGGCCGCGCCGGTGGTATAGAGCCTGTCCTTGTAGCTGTTCCCGGGCGGCACAATACAGTTGGTTGTCATCAGAATGGGACCGTTGAAGGATTCAAATTCCTCCTTCTGCTTCCACCATGCGTTCCCGTAGTTGCCAATAAAATTGGGATATTTTTTGAACGCCGGGTAATAATGGGCGGGGAGCATCTCGGAATGGGTATATACATCCACGCCGGTTCCCTGGGTCTGCTCCAGCAGCATTTCCAGATCCCGCAGGTCGTGGCCGGAGACCAGGATGCCGGGGTTTTTCCCGACACCGATGTTCACCCTTGTGATCTCGGGATTTCCATAGGCTTCCGTATTGGCCTTATCCAGCAGTGCCATGCCGGAAACGCCATGCTTTCCGGTTTCCATCGTCAGGGCGATCAGATCCTCCACGCTGAGGCTGTCGTCCAGCGTAGCCGCCAGGGTCCTCTGAAGGAAGGCATCCACTTCGCCGTCATCCTTGAGCAGCGCATTTGCGTGCTTCGAGTAGGCGGCCAGGCCCTTCAGGCCGTAGGTGATCAGCTCCCGCAGAGAACGGATATTCTCATCCCTGGTGGAAAGTACGCCGACCGTCCGTGCCTTTTCCTCCCAGTCGCCGGAGCCATCCCATTTTGCGGCTTCAGGCAGGGCGGAGGGATCTGCGGCCAGCGCCAGCAGAGCTTTCTTTTCCGTCAGCGCAGCGCGGATTCTCGCCTCAATGCTCTCCTTGTCAAAATTCGCGTTGGTGATGGTGGTGAACAGGTTCATGGTGATCAGGTGGTTGATCTTTTCAGATACCTGCTTCCCCTCCTGACGCAGCGCGGTCGTAACGGCTGAAAGTCCTTTCGTGACATAGACCAGCAGATCCTGCATGGCTGCCACATCGGGCTTCTTCCCGCACACGCCGGATATGGTGCAGCCTCTGCACCCGGCAGTTTCCTGACACTGATAACAAAACATTTTCTGTTCCATATTTACCTCCGTATTTTTCCGTCAATCGAGATGGTGACCACTTGCCAGGGAATGAATTTTCCGCTTTCCCGCAACGCTTTTTCAGCGGCTGATTCCAGTCCGCCGCAGCAGGGGACTTCCATCCGCACAATGGTCACGCTCCGGATATTGCTGTTTTGGATGATCTGTTTAAGCTTTTCGCTGTAATCTGCGCTGTCCAGCTTGGGACAGCCGATCAGCGTAATCTTCCCGCGCATGAAATCCTCGTGCATTCCGGCGTAGGCGTACGCGGTACAATCCGCCGCGATCAGCAGCTCCGCTCCGTCAAAGCAGGGAGCATCCGCCGGAATCAGCCTGATCTGGCAGGGCCACTGCCCCAGCTGCGACTCAGTTCCCATCGGAGCGGAAGGAATCGATTTTCGCGCTTTCTGCACAGCCTTCTCATCATAAGGAGCTGCTTCCCGCTCCACAAAGGAAATGGCGCCGGTGGGACAGGCGGGCAGGCAGTCGCCCAGTCCGTCGCAGTAATCGTCCTTCAGGAGCTTTGCCTTCCCGTTTACCATGCCGATCGCCCCTTCATGGCAGGCTTCGGCACAGGCTCCGCAGCCATTGCACTTTTCTTCGTCTATCTGAATAATCTTCCGGATCATGCTCGCTTCACCCTTTCTCTTGCCTTTCTGAGTGTAGTATACTATAATAAAAAATGAAAATCTGTTGTTATAACAACAAGAGGCGAGAAAAATGAATTTAACCAATACACAGCTTTTCCGGGGATTGAAGGAAACGGAGATCACATCCCTTCTGGACTGCCTGAGCGCCGCAGAGCGCAGCTTTCAAAAAGGAGAGACAATCCTTTCAGAGGGAAGCATCACGGAAAACATCGGAATCGTACTGTCCGGCATGGCGGTGATATCCTGCAATGATATCTGGGGCAATGCCAGTATTTTGGGGAATGCCGCGCCCGGCTCCGTATTCGCCGAGGTATATGCCTGCGTTCCGGGACAGCCAATGCTGGTGACCGTATCCGCCGCCGACAATACATCCGTACTGTTTATGAATGTGGGCCGCATCCTGACTGCCTGTACCAATGCCTGTCCATTTCATACAAGGCTCATCCGGAATCTGCTGACCGTCTGCGCCCACAAAAGCCTTCAGCTTTCCCAAAGAATCCTGCATACCAGTTCAAAATCCATCCGCGGACGGCTGATGTCCTATTTTTCGGAATGCGCCAAACGCGCCGGAAGCAATTCCTTCTTGATTCCTTACAACCGCCAGCAGCTGGCGGACTATCTGAATGTGGACCGAAGTACCATGTGCAATGAGCTGTCCAAAATGCAGAAGGACGGAATCATCGAATATGAGCGAAACCGCATTCTGCTCAAAGTATAGGTTCAAAACAAAAAACCGCCTGCCCCGATTGGCTCAGCCAACGGAACAGGCGGTTCGGATTCTTTTTACATGTGATAAAGCCTTGACGTCTGATATTTGGGCTCGTAGGTGATGTTGACCCCCAGCCGCCGGAACATCCGCTCATCCACATGGGAGAGGATCACCGTGAAGTGGGCCTCGCAGCCGGAAAGCCGGGGCAGCTGCTCCAGGGCCTTCGCGGCCGCGGGATCGGTGGCCGCGCATATCGACAGGGCAATGAGCACCTCGTCTGTGTGGAGCCTGGGATTTTTATTGCCCAGAGATCCCACCTTCAGCTTCTGGATGGGCTCAATGATGGAAGGGGCGATCAGATGAACCTCGTCGTCGATGCCTCCCAGCACCTTGAGGGCGTTTAACAGCAGGGCCGAGCAGGGGCCTAAAAGCTCGGAGGTTCTTCCCGTGATCACAGTGCCGTCGGGAAGCTCCATGGCCGCCGCGGGCTCTCCGGTGGCCGCCTCCTTTAAGAGGGCGGGACCCACCACCACCCGGTCGTGGGGCGTAACACCCGCCTGCTTCATCAGAAGCTCCAGCTTGTAGACGACGCCGTCGTCCACCACGCCCTTGCGCTTTCCGCAAAGGGCCGCGTAGTAGCGGCGGATGATCTCCTGACGGGAGGCCTCGCTGACGGCCTCGTCGTCGACGATGCAGTTTCCGGCCATGTTGACGCCCATATCCGTGGGAGATTTATAAGGGCAGACGCCCATGATGTTTTCCAGCATGGCGGAGAGCACCGGGAATATCTCCACGTCCCGGTTGTAGTTGACCGCCGTTTTTCCGTAAGCCTCCAGATGGAAGGGGTCGATCATGTTGATGTCGTCCAGATCGGCCGTGGCCGCCTCGTAGGCCAGGTTCACCGGATGCTTGAGAGGCAGGTTCCAGATGGGGAAGGTCTCAAACTTGGCGTAGCCCGCCTGAATGCCCCGCTTCTGCTCATGGTAGAGCTGGGAAAGGCAGGTGGCCATCTTTCCGCTTCCCGGCCCGGGGGCCGTCACCACCACCAGCTCCCTAGTGGTCTCGATCTATTCGTTTCTTCCGTAGCCCTCGTCGCTGCCGATCTTCGCCAGGTTGGCGGGATAGCCTTCCATGGGATAATGACGGTACACCTTTACGCCCAGGGCCTCCAGACGCTTCTTGAAGGCCTCCGCCGCAGGCTGGCCCTGGTATCTTGTGAGCACCACGCTCCCCACATAGAGCCCGATGCCCCGGAACTCGTCGATAAGGCGGAGCACGTCGGCGTCGTAGGTGATGCCCAGATCGCCCCGGACCTTGCTCTTTTCAATATCGGCGGCGCACAGCGCGATGACAATCTCCACCTGGTCTTTCATCTGAAGGAGCATCCGCAGCTTGCTGTCTGGCTTAAAGCCGGGAAGCACCCGGGAGGCGTGGTAATCGTCAAAAAGCTTTCCGCCGAATTCCAGATAAAGCTTTCCGCCGAATTCAGAGATCCTCTCACGGATATGGGAGGACTGGGTCTGCAAGTATTTTTCGTTGTCAAATCCGATCTTCATCTCTTTTGTCTCCCTGTCTATTTCCATATAATCAGTTTCCATCTCCGGTAAAAATCCTTTTTCCGGAGCATTATAGAAAAGCTTGCGATATAATCCCACAGCATGACCGTCATAAGAATCACGCTGAGCACCTTCAGGACCCGGTAATCCATCCGCGAGATCAGGCGGATCAGCGGCTCAAAGCAGTTCCCCATGAACAAGGTAATCATGGAGGCGAAGGCCGCGCTTGTGGGAAGCGACGTATATTTTGTGATATGGAAGGGGATCGCGGAATAATTCCAGTATTCAATCCCGCAGAAGTGCTCCACCAAAGCCCCCAGAAGGATCTCGCCCACGCACACAAACAGCATGGCGCTTAAGAAATACACCAGATAGCGCCGCCTTCTGCTGCTGCCCTCCCGCACCCTCCGCATATCGTCGGGGGTCCCCAGAAGGAAATACATGGCCAGCACCAGAAAGCCGTACCCCAGAAGAAAGGGGGCGTGCATGTTCCTGTTGTTCATATACCCCTTTGTGACCGCCAGCCAGAGGTTTTCCACCACGAAGCCCAGAAACGAGATGAGCGCCGCCACCATTCCCAGCACGTAGATATCCTGGCCGCCGATCTGAAGGCCTTTTTTGTCCGTCACAAATCTGAACCTCTTTTTCACGTCCATTCCTCCCTTATCACACTTTAGCATGATTCCGGAAAAATTTCAACGGAAGTTCCCTACAGAGTCAGCACCGAATCCAGCAGGACTTTTGTATATTCTTCCCTGGGACGGGACAGCACATCCGCCGTCTCTCCCATCTCCACGATCCTTCCGCCGCGCATCACGGCCACCCGGTCGCAGAAGCCGCTCACCAGGGCGATGTCGTGGGAGATAAAAAGATAGGAAAGGCCCAGGCTGTGCTTGAGCTCGTCTAGAAGGCCGATGATCTTCGCCTGCACCGACACGTCCAGGGCGCTTGTGGGCTCGTCGCATATCAGAAGCTCGGGACGGATCATCACCGCCCGGGCGATGGTCGCCCGCTGGCACTCTCCGCCGGAAAGCTCCCTGCCGTACCGGCCGGCGTACGCCCGGTCAAGCCTTACCATGTCCATGGCCTCCAGGGCACGCTCCCGCACCTGGCGGCGGGAAAGCTTCCCCCTGTGATAGAGAAGGCCCTCGCCGATGCTGTCCGCCACCTTTCTTCTGGGATCCAGCGCCCGCTTGGGGTCCTGGAAAATCATCTGAAGATGGGTTCCGTAAAAGGAGATCTCTCCCGAATCGGGCGCGAGGAGCCCCGCAGCCATGTAGGCCGTGGTGGTCTTTCCGCTCCCGCTCTCGCCGATGAGGCCCAGGCATTCCCCCCGTTTCACAGAAAAGCTGACCCCGTCCACGGCCGTAAGCCGTTTTCCGCCGCCTCCCGGGCCGCGGAAGCTCTTTTTTAAATTTTTTACCTCCAGAATGATCTCATCCATAAAAGCCTCCGTGGGGCAGACGGCCGTCCATTCTGGGAACGGCCGCGATCAGCGCCTTTGTGTATTCATGGGAGGGACTGTAGAGCACCTGCTTCTTTTCTCCCCATTCCACCAGCTCTCCGTCCTTCATGACCCCCACCATATCGGCCATCCTGGCGATGACGCCCATGTTGTGGGATACGATAAGGATGGCTGTGCCAAGACGTTCCCGAAGGCCCATCATGGTATCGATCACCTGCTTCTGCACCGTCACGTCCAGGGCACTGGTGGGCTCGTCGGCCAGAAGAAGCCTCGGGCCGCACACAATGGCGGCGGCAATGGCCGCCCGCTGGCACATTCCGCCGGAAAGCTGGGAGGGATAGGAATCCAGAAGCATTTCCGGATCTTTGAGCTCCAGGGAGGAAAGAAGGCTGATCCCCCGCTTTCTGGCCTCCTTCTTCGTGACGGGCCCGTGGACCCGTATGCTCTCATAGAGGGTTTTTCCGATGGTCCAGAGCGGGTCAAAGGAAAGCTCCGGATCCTGGAACACCATGGCCAGCTCCTTTCCCCTCATCTGCCGCCTCTCCTCGCGGCCCATGGAAAGAAGGCTCCTCCCCTCAAAGAGGATGTCGCCCCCCAGGATCCTCCCCCGGTCCCCCAAAAGGCCCATGATGCAGCTTAAAAGGGTGCTCTTTCCGCTGCCGCTCTCGCCCACGATTCCCACGATCTGCCCCGGCTCCACCGAAAGGCTCACGCCTCTCACGGCCTCGCCGCCGCCGTAGGAGGCGGAGAGGTTTTCCACCTTCAGCATTATTCTCCACCTCCCACGTCAAGGGCGTCCCGGACGCAGTCGCCCGTCAGGTTAAAAAGAATCACCGCCGCAAACAGGGCCAGGCTGGGGAACAGGATGCACCAGGGCCCCCTTTGCAGGAAGCTTCTTCCGTAGCTGATCATCTGCCCCCACTCTGCCTGGGGCGCCTGAACGCCCAGCCCCAGAAACGAAAGGCCCGCCATGCTTAGGATCACGTTCCCCACCTCCAGAAAGGCCGTGACCACCATGGAGGGAAGCACCGCCGGAAGGATATGCCGCGCCAGGATATGCCTTTTTTTCGCGCCGCAGAGCCTGGCCGCCTGAATATAGGGCTCCTGCCTTAAGCGGAGCACCAGGCTCCTTGCCAGCCTGGCGTAGGTGGTCCAGTAAACCAGGCCCAGAGAGATCATGGCGTTCACAAGGCCGGGCCCCAGCATCCCCGCCACGGCCACCGCCAGGATAAAGCCGGGAAAGGCCTGAAAGATCATGGTGAGCTTCATGAGAAGCTGGTCGGCCGCCCCGCCCAGATAGCCCGCCAGGATCCCCACCGCCGTTCCAAAGGCGAACACCGCCGCCGTCACCGCCAGGGCGGAGAAAATGGAAGCCGAGGCTCCCTCCAGCACCCGGGAGAGGATGCACCGCCCCAGATTGTCCGTTCCGAAGGGAAACCGGGCCGAGGGCCCCTCCAGGCTGTGGAGAAGATCGGTCTTATAGGGATCGTTGGGCGCCAGGGCCCTTCCAAATACCGCGAAAAGCAGGAAAACCGCCAGAAGGGCCGCCATGATGACCGCCCGCTTTTTTGTCTTTGTCATGCCCGGCCCTCCCGTCTTTTCCGTATTCTTGGATCCATGAGCCCGTAGGAGAGCTCCACCAGAAAGTTCACAAAAAGAAAGATCGCCGCAAGCCATACCACGTAGCCCTGGATCACGGGATAGTC
>CALWAW010000112.1 GCA_944375845.1 uncultured Lachnospiraceae bacterium | reverse complement strand
TGGAGCTTCTGGAGGAATACATCCCCCAGTATGGCAGCCTTCAGGAATCCTATGACGCCATTTATAATGAGATGCCCATCACCCTCCGGAACATCACCACCGTTTCCGGCGAGCACGTGGAGGTGATTGACGACGCCCTCAAGGACCGCTGGAACAATGTGTACGACGGCGGAGTACAGTTCGACGCTTCTTATGACGGCTACGCCCTCTATAACCTGAGCGGCGGGTTTGTGTCCTTCCAGGGAACAGCCTTCGTGGGCACGGAGGCTTCGACGGGCAAGCAGATCTCCCTCTCCATTTACCTGGACGAGGAGCTGGTGTTCCATCAGGACAACAGCACCGAGGAGACCGCTCCCATTTCGATCTCCCTGGATCTGACCGGGAAGCAGACCATGCGCATCACCACGGATAACGCGGGCACTTATTCCAACGGGTTCTTATGCTTTGGAAATACCAGCTTTGCCAGAGCGGGCGAAGCCCAGGGCCAGAGCGGCCAGCAGCCTCAAAGCGGCCAGAATGGGGAGACCCAGAGCAGCAATTAAGGCTTGACAAGACGTGAAACCGCGCCGCGGGAGTTTCCTGCGGCGCGGCTTTTTTCATGCGCCCTGCGGCGCGTTTTTACTGTCCCATAGACGCCGCGTGCTCGTCGAACCGCTTTGCGGAGCGGTTTAAGTAAACAAGCCGCAAAACGGCGATAATCACGACGCCGGCTCCGGAGGCCAGTATGGAGAGGCTGGATAAGAACGGGAGCAGGGGCGAAAGGACCGCGGCGGCGATGATCACGGCCATCAGGATCCAGAACCATTTCCACAGGCGCATCCAGCCCGCGGAAAGCTCCGGATCCAGGTAGAGGAGCTCCTCGGAGTGGCCGCGGAATTCGTTGTAGGCGGCGATGACGCTTAAGACCATGACGCTGTAGGAAAGGTACAGCGCCAGAGAGAGCACGCGGGTTCCCGACAGGATGACAATCAGGACCCCGATTCCGCCGCACACCAGATGAAGGATGCCCGCGGTTTTGTAATAATCGCTCACGGAGCCCATATCAAGGAGCACCAGGGCGTAGGCCCAGAAGCAGAGGACATTGAGGACCAGGCAGGGCCAGTAAAGGGCCGGAAGCTCATTCATGAAATTGGTATCGGAAAAGAAATCCGTTACGGTGCTGATGATCACCAGCCATAAAAGGATCCACAGGCGTCTGCTTAAAAACCGGGATTCCTCTGCGCTTTGCAGCTTATAGGTATCGTCCATTTTCCCGCCTCCTTGTAAAAAACGCGGCATCCGTCTTTCTGATGAATGCCGCGTATAACAGCGCCCTGAAGGAACCGCCCTGCGGCGGGGAAGGCGCCGAAGCGCCCGCCGCAGTGGTGAACCTTTGCAGAGCAGAATTCAGTTTCATGCCGGGAATCAGAAATCCGGCTCAATGAGACCGTAGCTGCCATCCTTGCGCTTATAGACCACATTGACCTCGTCGGTATCGCCGTTTCGGAATACGAAAAAGCTGTGGCCAAGAAGCTCCATCTGGATGCAGGCCTCCTCCGGATCCATCGGCTTTACCGCGAAGCGCTTGGTGCGCTTGATGACGATGGCCTCCGGCTCCTCGGATTCTTCCTCAAGATATGCTTCAGAAAAGGACTGGGCGCTCTGGGCCTGGTCAGTGAGCTTCGTCTTGTACTTTTTCAGCTGACGCTCGATGATCTCTTCCACCAGGTCGATGGAGACGTACATATCATTGCTGACCTGCTCCGAACGGATGATGGAGCCCTTGACGGGGATCGTGACCTCGATCTTCTGACGGTCCTTTTCAACGCTCAAGGTGACCTGTACCTCGGTGGCGGGGCTGAAATACCGCTCCAGCTTGCCGATTTTTTCCATGACGGCCGCCCGTAAGCCTTCGGTGATGTCGAGGTTCCTGCCGGTAATGATATACTGCATAACATCAACTCCTTTTTCTGCATATTCTCGGAAGTGTCTGTGAACAGACCTCCTGAATCCATGGCGGATAAACCATAGATTATATTGAAATTATATCATAAAATAAAAAATTTACAAGGAAAAGCCGAGAAGAAATTCTAAATTGTACGACAACAAAATGGGGAAAATTGCAGGAACACGGGGGCAGAAAAAGTCAAGGGAAAAACAAGGTAAAAAGTCGAAAAAGCACAATTTTGGATAAGTTCACAAAACAGGTGTTTTGTGGACGTATCCACAACAGAGGAGCAAAAAATTGTGGATAATGTGGATAAGTCCGTGGATAACTATAAAATCGAGGGATTTTGGCCCCTGCGCCTGTGGATAAATATTGTGGATAATGTGGATAACATTTCTTTGAAGCCGCCGGAGGACTAAAATTTCTTTGTCGAATTGTGCAATCTGTATAAAATGTATAAAATATGTCATGACTGTCTCAAAAACTGCCGCCGGAGGCGGGAAGCCGGAAAAACAGTTGAAGAAACAGGCAGTTGGTGATACAATGATAAAGATTTACAGAATCAGAAGGAGCGCTGATATATGGGTTTGATGCAGAAGCTGTTCGGTACGCACAGCGAACGTGAGATAAAGCTGATAAAACCGATCGCCGATAAGGTGATCAGTCTCCGGGAGGAGATGATGAAGCTCTCCGACGGGGAGCTTAAGGCCAAGACAAAGGAGTTCCGCGGCCGTCTGGAAAAGGGCGAGACCCTGGACGATCTGATGGCCGAGGCTTACGCCGTTGTCCGTGAGGCAGCCAGGCGGGTGCTTGATATGGAGCACTTCCCTGTTCAGATACTGGGCGGGATCGTCCTTCATCAGGGCCGTATCGCCGAGATGAAGACCGGCGAAGGCAAGACCCTGGTGGCCACGCTCCCGGCGTACTTAAACGCCCTGGAGGGACGGGGCGTCCATATCGTGACCGTCAACGATTACCTGGCGAAGCGCGACGCCGAGTGGATGGGCCAGATCCATGAGTTTCTGGGCCTTACGGTGGGCGTGGTCTTAAACGGCATGACCAGTGAGGAACGGCGCGCCGCCTATAACTGTGATATTACCTATGTGACAAACAACGAGCTGGGCTTCGATTACCTGAGGGACAACATGGTGATCTACAAGGAGCAGCTGGTGCTCAGGGAGCTCCACTACGCCATTGTGGACGAGGTGGACTCGGTGTTGATCGACGAGGCCAGAACGCCTTTGATTATTTCCGGCCAGAGCGGAAAATCCACCAGGCTTTACGAGGTCTGCGACAGTCTGGCCAAGCGGCTCCAGCGGGGCGAGGCCAGCGGCGAGATGACAAAGATGGCCGCCATCATGAAGGAGGAGATCACCGAGACCGGCGATTTCATCGTCAACGAGAAGGAAAAGGTGGTCAGCCTCACCGCCCAGGGCGTGGAACGGGTGGAGCAGTTCTTTCATATTGAAAATCTGGCGGATCCCGAAAACCTGGAGATCCAGCACAACATGGATCTGGCCCTCAGGGCAAACTACCTGATGTTCCGGGATCAGGACTACGTGGTCAAGGACGACCAGGTGCTCATCGTCGATGAGTTCACCGGCCGCATCATGCCGGGCCGCCGTTATTCCGACGGCCTCCATCAGGCCATTGAGGCCAAGGAGCATGTGAAGGTCAAGAGGGAGAGCAAGACCCTCGCCACCATCACCTTCCAGAACTTCTTTAATAAATTTGACAAAAAGGCCGGCATGACCGGTACGGCCCTCACAGAGGAAAAGGAATTCCGCGACATCTACGGCATGGACGTGATCGAGATTCCCACCAACAAGCCGGTGATCCGGAAGGATTACGACGACGCCGTCTACAAGACCAGGCGCGAGAAGTTAAACGCCGTGGTCCAGGCGGTGATGGAGGCCCATAAAAAAGGCCAGCCGGTACTGGTGGGCACCATCAACATCGACTCCTCCGAGGAGCTCAGCGATATGCTCCGGAAAAAGGGAATCCCCCACAACGTGCTGAACGCCAAGTTCCACGAGATGGAGGCGGAGATCGTGGCCCAGGCGGGCGTCCACGGCGCAGTGACCATCGCCACCAACATGGCGGGCCGCGGAACCGATATCAAGCTGGACGACGCGGCCAGGGCGGCCGGGGGCCTGAAGATCATCGGTACCGAGCGTCACGAGTCCAGGCGTATTGACAACCAGCTGCGCGGCCGTTCCGGCCGTCAGGGCGATCCCGGCGAATCCAGGTTCTATATCAGCCTGGAGGACGACTTAATGCGCCTCTTCGGCTCTGAAAGGCTCATGTCCATCTTCAACGCCATGGGCGTGGCCGACGGCGAGCAGATCGAGCACAAGCTGCTCTCCAGCGCCATTGAGAAGGCCCAGAAGAAGATCGAGGGCAACAACTTCGGCATCCGTAAGCGGCTTCTGGACTACGACCAGGTGATGAACGAGCAGCGCGAGGTGATCTACGCGGAGCGCCGCCGGGTGCTGGACGGCGAGAGCATGCGGGACGTGATTTACAAGATGATCACCGACACCGTGGAAAATTCCGTGGACGCGGCCATCTCTGACGACCAGTCTCCGGAGGAATGGGACGTGGTGTCCTTAAACGATATGATCGGCCCCATCATCCCCTTAAAGCCCATCGAGATCCCGGAGGCGGAGGCCAAATCCTTTAATAAAGGAAAGCTCAAGCATCTTTTAAAGGAAGAGGCTGTAAAGCTTTACGAGGAGAAGGAGGCCCAGTTCCCCGAGGCGGAGCAGGTGAGGGAGCTGGAGCGGGTGTTCCTTTTAAAGGTGATCGACCGCAGGTGGATGGATCACATCGACGATATGGATCAGCTCCGTCAGGGGATCGGCCTTCAGGCCTACGGTCAGAGGGATCCCCTTGTGGAATATAAAATGGCGGGCTACGAGATGTTCGACAACATGACGGCGGGCATCCAGGAGGATACCGTAAGGCTCCTGTTCCACGTGCGCGTGGAGCAGAAGGTGGAGAGGGAGCAGGTGGCCAAGGTCACCGGCACCAACAAGGACGACACCGTGGCGAACGCCCCCAAGAAGCGCGAAACAAAGAAGGTTTATCCCAACGATCCCTGCCCCTGCGGCTCAGGCAAGAAGTATAAGCAGTGCTGCGGGCGGCTGGCAAAATAAGAAAGAAGGTGAAGCTATTGGTAGTAGAGCTCGACGGATTCAAGGCCCGGCTTGCGGCCCTGGAAAAACCATTAGTGGAAGTGAGGGATTCACTTTAACCTGACCGGGAAAAGTGAACGGATCGCAGAACTGGAAAAATATCTGGAGGAGCCGGATTTCTGGAACGATACGGCCCGCTCCACAAAAATCATGCAGGAGCTTAAGAACCTGAAGGATACGGTGGACGAATTCAGGGGCCTTGAGGAAAAGAAGGAGGAGATCGAGATCCTCCTGGAAATGGGCTACGAGGAAAACGACGCCTCCGTAATCCCGGAGATCGAGGAAGCCTTGCAGGCCCTCACCGATAAGCTGGAGGAGATGCGCCTGGCGACGCTGCTCTCCGGCGAGTACGACGGCGACAACGCCATCCTCACCCTTCACGCGGGGGCGGGCGGCACCGAGTCCTGCGACTGGGCCGGCATGCTTTACCGGATGTACATGCGCTGGGCCGAGAGAAAGGGCTATTCCACCGAGGTGCTTGATTATCTGGACGGCGAGGAGGCCGGAATCAAATCGGTCACCGTGCAGATCAACGGCCCCAACGCCTTCGGCTATCTGAAATCCGAGCGGGGCGTCCATCGTCTGGTGCGGATCTCGCCCTTCAACGCGGCGGGAAAGCGGCAGACCTCCTTCGTGTCCTGCGACGTGATGCCCGATATTGAGGAGGACATCGACATCGATATTAACCCCGACGACCTGCGGATCGACACCTACCGCTCCAGCGGCGCCGGCGGACAGCATATCAACAAGACCTCTTCGGCCATCCGGATCACCCATCTGCCCACGGGCATCGTGGTCCAGTGCCAGAACGAGCGCTCCCAGCACATGAACAAGGATAAGGCCATGCAGATGTTAAAGGCCAAGCTCCTTCTCCTAAAGCAGCAGGAGAACGCCGAGAAGATTTCCGACATCCGGGGCGACGTAAAGGAGATCGGCTGGGGGAACCAGATCCGCTCCTATGTGATGCAGCCCTACACCATGGTGAAGGATCACCGCACGGGCGAGGAGACCAGCAACGTGAACGCGGTCCTGGACGGAAGCATCGACAACTTCATCAGCGCTTATCTGAAATCCCTCCAGCTTGAGGGAAAGCAGTAAAGAGACTCTCCGGGCATGTCCCGGAGAGTTTTTTAAATTTCATATTATGGAATATAGTTTCTTATAACAAAACATTTCGGTTGACAGGGCTTTTTCAATCCATTATGATGAAGGTATCAATCAGAATACGGGGGTGAACCATGATGAAACTGGAACAGCTGGTCAGACTTTTTGACCACACATTTTTAAAGCCCTACGCCGCCAGGGAGGATATGGAGCGGCTTTGCGGCGAGGCCAGGCAGTACGGCTTTGCCATGGTGGCGGTGAATTCGGTGCAGTCGGCCCTCTGCAAGGAGCTTCTTAAGGGAAGCGGCGTCCACGTGGGCGCCGCCATCAGCTTTCCCCTGGGACAGACCACCATTGAGACCAAGGTGTTCGAGACCAGGGACGCGCTGGCCAACGGAGCCGACGAGATCGACTACGTGATCAACATCACGGAGCTTAAGGCAAAGAACTACGGCTATATCCGGGAGGAAATGCGCCGGATCGTGGAGGTCTGCCGTGAGGCGGGCGCCATCAGCAAGGTGATCTTTGAAAACTGCTACCTCACCGACGAGGAAAAGCGGATCCTCTGCGAGATCGCCCTGGAGGAGCGGCCTGATTTCATCAAAACCTCCACCGGCTTCGGAACAGGAGGGGCCACCCTCGAGGACGTGCGCCTGATGAAGGGCATTGTGGGAGACGCCGTGAAGGTCAAGGCGGCCGGAGGAATCCGGGACCTTAAGACCTGCCTGGCCATGGTGGAGGCGGGCGCCGAGCGGATCGGCACCTCCGCTTCCGTTAAAATAACGGAGGAATTCAAGAATGGAATATCTGCTGGCGCATGATCTTGGAACATCGGGAAACAAGGCGACCCTCTTTTCGGCGGATGGACGGCTTGTGGACAGCGTGACCTATCATTACCCCGTCTGTTATTCCGAGGGAAACCGGGCGGAGCAGGATCCTGAGGACTGGTGGAGGGCCGTGGTCAGGACCACGAAAGCCCTCGCAGAAAAGGTGGATCCGAAGGACATCGCGGCCGTCTCCTTCAGCGGCCAGATGATGGGCTGCGTCTGTGTAAGCGAGGCGGGAGAGGCCGTCCGGAAGGCCCTGATCTGGGCCGATATGCGGGCGGTGGAGCAGCAGAGGCAGATCGGAGAGCGCATATCCGCCGCGGACTTTTACAGGATCACCGGGCACCGGCTCTCCCCCTCCTACGGGGGACAGAAGCTCATGTGGGTGAAGGAGCACGAGCCGGAGGCCTATAAGCGCACCTACAAATTCTTAAACGCCAAGGATTATATCATCCTGAAGATGACGGGGAATTTTGTGACGGAGTACACCGACGCCTCCTCCACCTGCCTGCTGAACCTGGATAAGCTGCAGTGGTCGGATACCCTTCTGGAGGCCATGGGCATCGGGCGGGAGAAGCTTCCCGAGCTTCATCCCTCCACGGACGTGGCCGGCGTGGTGACGGCCGGGGCGGCGAAGGAGCTGGGGCTTCTTTCCGGAACCCCGGTGGTCTGCGGCGGCGGCGACGGCGTCTGCGCCGCCATCGGAACAGGCTGCGTCAGCGAGGGGGTGGCCCACAGCAGCATGGGAACCTCCTCCTGGATCTCCATCACCAGCAGGCACGCCATTTACGACGAGCAGCAGAGGACCTTCAACTGGGCCCATATCGTTCCCGGCTACGTGCTCCCCACAGGGACCATGCAGAGCGGCGGCGGGGCTTACGGATGGTATGTGGATCAGCTCTGCGGCGGCGAGGGGGCCGAGGCGGAAAAAAGAGGGGTATCGGTCTACGATATTTTGGAGGAGGAGCTTGAAAAGAGCCCGCCGGGAAGCAGGGGCCTTCTGTTTCTGCCTTATCTTATGGGCGAGCGGAGCCCCAGATGGAACCCCGACGCCAGGGGCGCCTTTATCGGCATCGGCATGGAGCACACAAGGGGGGATTTTCTTCGGGCCGTCCAGGAGGGCGTGGCCATGAACCTGAACATTGTCCTGGAGGTGTTTAAAAGCCATGGGCAGAGGCTTCGCTCCATGGCGGTGGTGGGCGGAGGCGCCAAGAGCAGAAGCTGGCAGCAGACCCTGGCCGACGTATACGGCCTTAAGCTGGAGATTCCGGAGCTTCTGGACGAGGCGGCTTCCATGGGAGCGGCCATCACCGCGGGCGTGGGCGCCGGGCTGTTCAAGGATTTTGACGCCGCGGGCCGCTTCTTCCGGGTGGACCACACCGTGGAACCCCGGGAGGAGAACACGGAGCTTTACAGGCGGCTTTCCCCGGTGTTTGACCGGGCATATCAGGGGCTTCTTCCCGTGTACGAGGGGATCAGGAGCTTTCTGGAGGGATAAGCGAAAGAACGCGAGGCAGGGCGCAGGCCCTGCCTTTTTTCCGTCCTGAGGGCGGAAATGTTGACAAGAAAGGCCCTTATCCTGTATAACAGAGATTGCGGGCGTAAAAAGTGCTTGCATATTTGCGGAAAACATGATAATATCTCTGTGGCAAAAACACTTGTATCCTATAGGCGGACGTTCCAAGGAGATGTGGATCTATGGCAGAGGATAATCAGTATTATGTGGTCCGGAACAAGGCGGTGCCCGAGGTGCTCCTTAAGGTGGTGGAGGCGAAACGGCTTCTGGACTCCGAAAGAGCCCTGACGGTGCAGGAGGCTACGGAGCGTGTCGGCATCAGCCGGAGCTCCTTTTATAAGTATAAGGACGATATTTTCCCCTTTCACGACAACGCCAGGGGAAAGACCATCACCTTCGTGCTTCAGATGGACGATGTGCCGGGCCTGTTGTCAGAGGTACTGAAGACCATCGCGGAATATAATGGAAATATCCTTACGATCCATCAGACCATCCCCATCAACGGCGTGGCCTCGCTGACCCTAAGCGTGGATGTGCTCCCCACCACCGGCGACACATCGGCCATGCTGGCTAATATCGAGGGGCTGAACGGGATACATTATTTAAAAATACTGGGAAGAGAATGAGGAATGACAGATGAAGATTGCGATCATGGGATACGGCACCATCGGCTCCGGCGTGGCCGCGGTGCTGGAAAAAAACAGGGATAGCATCGCCAGGAAAACGGGAGAGCCCGTTGAGCTGAAATATGTGCTGGATCTGCGGGAGTTCCCCGGAGACCCCATTGAAAAAAAACTGGTCCATGACGTGGACGTTATCATGAATGATCCCGAGGTGGGCATCGTGGTGGAGACCATGGGCGGCGTGGAGCCGGCCTGCACCTTTGTGAAAAAGGCCCTTTCGGCGGGCAAATCCGTCACCACCTCCAACAAGGCCCTTGTGGCCAAGAAGGGGACGGAGCTTCTGGCCCTGGCGAAGGAAAACCACGTAAGCTTTTTATTCGAGGCCAGCGTGGGCGGCGGGATCCCCATCATCAGGCCCCTGAACCAGTGCCTGACGGCGGATGAGATCATGGAGATCACCGGCATCTTAAACGGCACCACAAACTATATCCTCACAAAGATGGATAAGGAGGGCGAGTCCCTGGAGACCGTCCTTAAGGACGCCCAGGAGAAGGGCTACGCCGAAAAGGATCCCACAGCCGACATCGAGGGCTATGACGCCTGCCGCAAGATCGCGATCCTTTCCTCCCTGGCCTACGGCAGCCAGGTGGATTTTGAAGATATTTACACAGAGGGCATCACGAAGATCACCTCAGAGGATTTTAAATACGCCAGGGAGCTGGGAATGTCCATCAAGCTCCTGGCCACCAGCAGGCGGGCGGGCGGCCGCTTCTGCGCCCTGGTGGCGCCCATGCTGGTGGGCGAGGACCATCCTCTCTACGCGGTGAACGGCGTGTTCAACGGCATCCTGGTGGAGGGAAACATGGCCGATAAGCTGATGTTCTACGGCCGGGGCGCGGGAAGCCTTCCCACGGCCAGCGCCGTGGTGTCCGACGTGATTGAGATGGCGAAGAATCCCGGAGAGACCCTGCTTACAAGCTGGAGCAGCGAGAAGCTGCCCCTGGCGGACCGGGGAAGCTGGACAGGAAGGTATTTCGTCCGCATGGAAGGCTCCCGGGAAGAGAAGCGGGTTCTTCTGGGCGAGATTTTCGGGGATGTCTCCTATGTGGAGATCCCGGGCCTTAAGGAATTCGGTTTTGTGACTCCGGTGATGACAGAGGCGGAATACGACCAGAAGGCGGCTCAGGCAGGCGGCGTGATCCACATGCTCCGCATAGCCCGGTAAGCCCTTGACCCAGACAGAAAGCAGGAGGATATTATGCTGGTAGTAAAGAAATTCGGCGGAAGCTCCGTGGCAAACAAGGAGCGGATCTTCAACGTGGCGAAGCGCTGCGCTGAGGATTACAGGAACGGTAACGACGTGGTGGTGGTGCTTTCCGCCATGGGAAAGACCACAGACGGCCTCATCGCCCAGGCAAAGGAGATCAATCCCAATCCCCCCAAGCGTGAGATGGATATGCTCTTAGTCACGGGCGAGCAGATGTCCGTCGCCTACATGGCCATGGCCATGGCCTCCATGGGCATCCCCGCCGTGTCCTTAAACGCGTTCCAGGTGGCGATGCACACCTCGTCCGCTTACACAAACGCAAGGCTTAAGAGAATCGACACCGAGCGGATCCGCAACGAGCTGGATGCCAGGAAGATTGTCATCGTCACCGGCTTCCAGGGCGTGAACCGCTACGACGACTTTACCACCCTGGGCCGCGGCGGCTCCGACACTACGGCGGTGGCCCTGGCGGCGGCGCTCCACGCGGATTCCTGTGAAATCTATACGGATGTGGAGGGCGTTTACACAGCCGATCCCAGGATCGTGCCCAACGCCCGCAAGATGAGCGAGGTCACCTACGACGAAATGCTGGAGTTCGCCTCCCTGGGGGCGAAGGTGCTCCACAACAGGTCGGTGGAGATGGCGAAGAAATACGGGGTGCAGCTGGTTGTCCGCTCCAGCCTGAATTACGCAGAAGGAACAGTTGTGAAGGAGGAAACAAAAATGGAAAAAATGATCGTAAGCGGGGTCGCTTCAGATTTGAATACGGCGCGGGTTTCCGTTATCGGCGTCAAGGATGAGCCGGGTATCGCCTTTAAGCTGTTCCACTATCTGGCGGCTAAGAATATCAACATCGACATCATCCTCCAGTCCGTAGGGCGCGACGGCACAAAGGATATTTCCTTTACGGTGCCCAGGACGGATCTCCAGGAGACCCTTGAGATCATCAAGGAGCATAAGGACGTGTTTACGGCCAATTCCTACGAGTCTGACGAGCACGTGGCGAAGGTTTCCATCATCGGTGCCGGCATGAGCTCCAATCCGGGCGTGGCGGCCAAGATGTTCGAGGCTCTCTACGGGGCGGATATCAATATCAAGATGATTTCCACCTCCGAGATCCGCATCACCGTCCTCATCGACGAGAACGACGTGAACCGGGCCATGAGGGCGATCCACGACAAGTTTGACCTGGGCGATGACTGAGAAGGGACGGGGTACGGAGCGTACTCTGTATAAGCTGGGGCTGGCGGCTATCCTGGTGGTAGCCGCCGCCGTGTTTTTTATCCGGTATTTCCACATCTCCCTGACGGGCCCCCTGTTCGCCTGCCCCATCCGCGCCCTCACCGGGCTTTTCTGCCCCGGATGCGGCGGCACGAGGGCCCTTGCCCTGCTTTTTAAAGGGCGGATCCTGGGAAGCCTCCTCTGCCATCCGCTGGTGATCTACGGACTGGCGGTCTTTTTCGTCTTTATGGGGAGCCATACCCTGGAAATCATCTCGCGGGGGCGGATTCGGGGGCTGACTTATCGGCACATTTATATTAAAATAGCAGTAGGGATCCTGATTGTGAACGTCCTGGCAAAAAATATTGCCTGGCTCTTTTTCCATGTGGATCTGATCCGCCTGGCGGAGGGGACGTTTTAATACTGGAGGTTTTTATGGACATCATACAGGCGCTGGCAGAAGAGCTTAAGATCCGAAGGGGTCAGGCGGAGGCCGCCGTAAAGCTGATCGACGAGGGGAATACAATCCCCTTTATCGCCAGATACAGAAAAGAGGCCACAGGCTCCTTGAACGACGAAGTGTTAAGAAGCCTTGGCGAAAGGCTCCGTTACCTGAGAAATCTGGAAGAGAGAAAAAACCAGGTCATGGAGGTTATAAAGGAGCAGGGGGCCATGACGCAGGAGCTTCAGGCGAAGCTTATGGATGCGGGAACGCTGGTGGAGGTGGAGGACCTCTACCGCCCCTATAAGCCGAAGCGGCGCACCAGGGCCATGATCGCGAAGGAGAGAGGGCTGGAGCCCCTGGCCGATATTCTGGCTCTTCAGCAGCTGAAGCGCCCGGCCATTGAGGAGGCGGCGGCCTATATCGCGCCGGATCAGGGCGTGGCGGACGCGAAGGAGGCCCTGGCCGGGGCGGGAGACATCCTGGCGGAGCGGATTTCCGACGACGCTTCGTGCAGAAGCCATATCCGCGCCCAGGCCCTTAAAAAGGGAAGCCTGGTCTCCAAGGCGAAGGAGCCCGGGGAGCAGTCGGTCTATGAAATGTACTATGATTATGAGGAGCCGGTGAAAAAGGCGGCGGGCCACCGCATCCTGGCCTTGAACAGGGGAGAAAAGGAAAAGCTTCTCTCCGTTCATGTGGA
This sequence comes from uncultured Lachnospiraceae bacterium, assembly GCA_944375845.1. Classification (GTDB taxonomy): domain Bacteria; phylum Bacillota; class Clostridia; order Lachnospirales; family Lachnospiraceae; genus Lientehia. Next base: position 9,580 of record CALWAW010000112.1, on the reverse strand, counting down.
GGCTCCCAGAGAGGAGCTCCTCCATTATCTGGAACAGCGCGTCGTCACCAGGGAAAACCCCAATACCTCCGGATTTCTGCGGGCGGTGGCCGAGGACAGCTTAGACAGGCTGATCTGGCCCTCGGTGGAGCGGGAGGTCAGGAGCGGTCTTACGGAAATGGCCGAGGAGGGGGCGATCCGGGTATTCGGTGAGAACCTAAAGCAGCTTCTCATGCAGCCGCCTGTGTCCGGCCATGTGGTGCTGGGCTGGGATCCGGCCTTCCGCACCGGCTGCAAGCTGGCCGTGGTGGACGCCACGGGAAAGGTGCTGGATACGACGGTAATCTACCCCACCGCTCCCCAGAACAAGGTGGAGGAAGGGAAGCGGGTGGTAAAGGGACTTATTAAAAAGTACGGAATCACCCTGATCGCCGTGGGAAACGGCACCGCCTCCAGAGAGTCGGAGCAGGTGATTGCAGAGCTTTTAAGGGAGATCAAAGAGCCGGTGCGCTACGTGATCGTCAACGAGGCGGGGGCTTCGGTGTACTCGGCCAGCAAAACCGGCGCAGAGGAGTTTCCCGATTATGACGTGGCCCAGAGAAGCGCCGTCTCCATCGCCAGAAGGCTTCAGGATCCGTTGGCGGAGCTGGTGAAGATCGAGCCCGCCGCCATCGGCGTGGGCCAGTATCAGCACGATATGGATCAGAAAAGACTGGACGAGACGTTAAAGGGCGTGGTGGAGGACTGTGTGAACCGGGTGGGCGTGGAGCTCAACACTGCGTCGGCCTCCCTGCTGTCCTATGTTTCGGGAATTACAAGGACCACCGCGAAGAACATCGTTTCCTGGAGAGAGGAGAACGGACCCTTTCAGAACAGAAGGCAGCTTTTGAAGGTGAAGGGCCTGGGGCCCAAGGCCTATGAGCAGTGCGCCGGATTCCTAAGGATTACCGGCGGGAGCGAGCCCCTGGACGGCACCGGCGTACACCCCGAGTCCTACGGGGCGGCGGACTGCCTGTTAAAGGATCTGGGCGTTGATAAGGGGCAGCTTTCCCGCGGCGGGATCCCCGGGATTTCCAGAAAAGTAAAGGATTCGGAGGGGACGGCGAAAAAGCTGGGGATCGGCGCGATCACCCTGAGAGACATTCTTTCAGAGCTTGAAAAGCCCGCCAGAGATCCCAGGAGCGAGGCGCCGGGGCCCATTCTCAGAACCGATGTGATGGACATCGAGGATCTCAGGCCGGGCATGGTTTTAAAGGGAACGGTGCGCAACGTGATCGATTTCGGCGCCTTTGTGGATATCGGCGTCCATCAGGACGGCCTGGTGCATATTTCCCAGATCAGCGACCGGTATATCAGGCACCCGCTGGAGGCCGTCCATGTGGGCGACATCGTGGACGTGGAGGTGATGAGCGTGGACGCCGCCAGAAAGCGGATCCAGCTCACCATGAGGATCGGGAAGAAGGAGGAAGCACATGGAAAGCGTTAAAATCCAGACAACGACGACGGTAAAGGATATGTTCCGGTTCCAGATGTATCAGATGTACTGGGGCCTTATGGGCTTTGTGCTGGGCCTGCTTTTAGCCATGGCGGCGGTGGACCTGGTGGGGAATTTTTCCACCATGCCCGTAAGCTCCAGGGTCGTCTGCATCCTGCTTCTGCTTCTGATTCTGGTGGTGAACCCCTTCGTGCTCTATTCCCGCTCCAAAAAGCAGGTGGCGGCCATGGAGCTTGATACGGTTCCCATGGAGCTTACCCTGGACAGCGCCGGCCTTTTTCTGACCCAGGGCGGGGCCTCCGGCTCCGTTTCCTGGAGCGAGGTCACAAAGCTCGCGGTCTTAAAAAAGATGATGATTTTCTATATGGGAAGGCGGCAGATCCATCTGGTTCCCCTGGAGCGGGTGGAGCCTCAGACGGCGGACGCGGCGGTGGAGGCCGTAAAGACCTTCGCGCCGGGCGTGAAGGTGGCAGACAAGAGAAAGAAGCGGAGGAAACGATAGTGGAAAAAGAGACCTGGAGCCCTGAGGAGACCTTTGCCCTGGGGAAAAAGCTGGGGGAGGAGGCCGCGCCGGGCGAGATTTTCTGTCTGGACGGGGACCTGGGCGTGGGAAAGACCGTGTTCACCCAGGGCTTTGCCGCCGGGCTGGGCGTTACAGAGCCGGTGAACAGCCCCACCTTTACCATTTTGCAGATCTATGAGGAGGGGCGGCTTCCCCTGTACCACTTCGATGTGTACCGGATCGGCGACCCGGAGGAGATGGACGAGATCGGTTACGAGGAATACTTTTTCGGAGACGGCGTCTGCCTCATCGAGTGGGCCTCCCTGATCGGGGAGCTGATTCCGGAGGGCGCGCGACGGGTGCTGATCGAAAAGGATGAAAACAAGGGCTTTGATTACCGGAGGATTACGTTAAAATGAAGATATTGGGGATTGAGAGCGCTTCCCTGACGGCTTCGGCTGCCATCTGGGAGGATGAGCTCATAACCGTAGAATACACCGTCAACCACAAAAAGACCCATTCCCAGACCCTGCTTCCCATGATCGACGAGATCGTGCGGATGACGGAGACCGATCCGGAAACCCTGGACGCCATCGCCGTTTCCGGCGGCCCCGGCTCCTTTACGGGCCTGCGCATCGGCTCCGCCACGGCCAAGGGACTGGGCCTGGCCCTTAATAAGCCGCTGATCCATGTGCCCACCCTGGACGCCATGGCCTACGAGCATTTCGGGACCGACCGGGTGATCTGCCCCATGCTGGACGCCAGAAGGGGACAGGTCTACTGCGGCCTCTATGAATTTCACGATACCTTCCGCATCCTGAGGCCCCAGGCCGCCATGGCGGCCCTGGAGCTTATGGAGGAATTAAATTCCCTGGGCCGTCCGGTGGTGTTGCTGGGCGACGGCGTGCCGGCATCTTTGGAGGTCATCCGGGAGAACTGCTCTGTGCCCTATGTTCTCGCCCCCTCCTTCGCGGCCAGACAGAGGGCAGGCGCGGTGGCGGCCCTGGGCGCCGTCTATTTCCGGGAGGGAAAGACAGAGACGGCGGCGGAGCACAGGCCCGAATACCTGCGCCCCTCCCAGGCGGAGCGGAACTTAAGGGAGCGGAGGGAGGCCCAGGGCCTTCCCCCGGTAGAGCTTTGAGCCTGGAGACAGGCCCCCTGAAGCCCTCCGACGCGGCGGCGGCCGCAGACCTGGAGCGGGAGTGCTTTTCTGACCCCTGGTCTTTGGAGACGGTGGAGCAGACCATCCGCCGGGCAGAAGAAGGGGCGGGAGCTTTATCCTGCGGTGCCTTCGGAGTCTGGGAGGAGGAGCGGCTGATTGGAGTTCTCTTTTCCATGGCCGTGGCCGGAGAGGGGGAGCTTCACCGGATCGCGGTGGACGCCGCCCACAGGGGAAGGGGCGCCGCCCTGGCCCTGATGGAGGTCTTTTTCCGATGGCTTAAGGACTGCGGCTGCAATACGGCCTTTCTGGAGGTGCGGGAGGGGAACCTTCCCGCCATCCGTCTTTATGAAAAATGCGGCTTCGTCCTCTATGGACGGCGGAAGGGCTATTATCACGCTCCCGAGGAGGACGCGCTTTTGTTCCGGTACCAGTGATTTCCGGTTTTTTTCTGTGAGAAAAACCGCTATAATGGGCCGGGAGGAATCATCAGAGAAAGGCGGAGGAGCGATGGAGCAAAAAGAGACAAGGATCTGCAACGGATGCGGGAAAACAGTGGAGCTTCCCTTCGGGGAGGGCCTTTCAGTGGAAAAAACCTGGGGGTATTTTTCAGGAAAGGACGGAGAGCGCCACAGCTTTTTCCTCTGCGAGGACTGCTATGACAGGATCACGGCAGCCTTCGCCGTTCCCGTGAAGATCCGGGAAGTGACAGAGCTTTTATGATAGAAAGGGATTTTCATGCTTGACGTATGCTTGCTGGGGACAGGGGGGATGATGCCCCTTCCCTACAGATGGCTCACCGCGCTGATGACCAGGTGCGAGGGAAGCCATCTTCTCATCGACTGCGGGGAGGGCACCCAGGTGGCCCTCAAGAAAAAGGGGTGGAGCGCCAAGCCCATCGACGTGATCTGCTTTACCCATTACCATGCCGACCACATCAGCGGCCTTCCGGGGCTTTTGCTGACCATGGGGAACGCGGAGCGCAAGGAGCCGGTAAAGATGATCGGCCCCCGGGGGCTGGAGCGGGTGGTGACGGCCCTGCGGACCATCGCGCCGGAGCTTCCCTTCCCCATTGAATTTATGGAGCTTTCTGAAAAGGAGCAGGATTTTTCCGTGGGCCCCTACCGGATCCACGCCTTCCGGGTCAACCATAATATCGCCTGCTACGGCTATTCCGTATCCCTTCCCAGGGCCGGAAAATTCCAGGTGGAAAAGGCGCAGGCGCTGGAGCTTCCGGTGCGCTTCTGGGGCGTCCTTCAAAGGGGAGAGACCGTGGAGCTTGACGGGAAAATCTATACGCCCGACATGGTCATGGGCGAGGCCAGAAAGGGGATCAAGGTGACTTACTGCACTGACACCAGGCCCCTGCCGGTGATCGCGAAAGAGGCGCAGGACGCGGATCTTTTCATCTGCGAGGGCATGTATGGCGAGAAGGAGAAGGCGGCCAAGGCCAGGGAGAACAAGCACATGACCATGTACGAGGCTGCCCGCCTTGCCAGGGACGCGGACACGAAGGAGCTGTGGCTGACCCATTACAGCCCCTCCCTTTCCTGGCCGGAGGATTACATGGAAGAGGTACGGAAGATCTTCCCCAGGGCCTATGCCGCCAAGGACGGACAGTCTGTGGAGCTGGGCTTTGAGGACGAGGAATCAGGAGGAAACAGGTAATGGCAGAGGACGTTTATATTCTTGCGATCGAGAGCTCCTGCGACGAGACGGCGGCGGCCGTGGTAAAGAACGGGCGGGAGGTGCTCTCCAATGTGATCTCCTCCCAGATCGACCTCCACACCCTCTTTGGCGGCGTGGTGCCGGAGATCGCCTCCAGAAAGCATATCGAGCGGATCAACCAGGTGATCGGACAGGCCCTTTCCGACGCGGAAATGACCCTGGACGAGATCACCGCCATCGGCGTCACCTACGGCCCCGGCCTGGTGGGAGCCCTTCTGGTGGGAGTGGCGGAGGCCAAGGCCATCGCCTACGCGAAAAAGCTGCCTTTGATCGGCGTCCACCACATCGAGGGCCATGTGAGCGCCAATTTTATTGAAAATAAGGAGCTTGAGCCTCCGTTTCTGTGCCTGATCGTATCGGGCGGCCACACCCATCTGGTGATTATGAAGGATTACGGGGAGTTTGAGATCCTGGGAAGAACCAGGGACGACGCGGCGGGGGAGGCCTTCGACAAGGTAGCCCGGGCCATCGGCCTGGGGTATCCCGGCGGGCCGAAGATCGACCGGGCGGCGAAGGAGGGAAATCCCCACGCCATGGAATTTCCCCGGGCAAAGATCGAGGGCTGTCCCTATGATTTCAGCTTCAGCGGCTTAAAGTCCGCGGTGCTGAATTTCCTGAACCATGAAAAAATGGCGGGCCGCGAGGTGAACCGGAACGATCTGGCCGCCTCCTTCCAGAACGCGGTGGTGGAGGCCCTGGTGAGCCGCGCCATTCTGGCGGCGAAGGAATACGGGCTTAAGGACGTGGCCATCGCCGGCGGCGTGGCCTCCAATTCGGCTCTCAGGGCCGCCATGGAGGAGGCCTGCCGGAAAGAGGGCTTCCGGTTTTACCGGCCCTCGCCGGTTCTCTGCACCGACAACGCGGCCATGATCGGGGCCGCCGCCTATTATGAATACAAAAAAGGGGCAAGGAGCGGCTGGGATCTGAACGCGGTGCCGAATCTTAAGCTGGGGGAGCGTTAAAGATGGAAAAAAGAAGGGTGAAGGCCATTGTGCTGGCGGCCGGACGGGGAAAACGGATGGAGACGGAAACGCCAAAGCAGTATCTTGAGCTGGCGGGCCATGAGGTGCTCTATTATTCTCTGCGGGCCTTTGAGGAGAGCTCCGTGGACGAGGTGATCCTGGTGACGGGAGAAGAGGAGGCGGACTGGTGCCGGAAGCGGTTCATGGAGGAGTACGGCTTTTCCAAGGTGAAAAAGGTGATCCCCGGCGGGGCCGAGCGGTACGATTCTGTCTACGCGGGCCTGCTGGCGGCGGCCCCCTGCGACTATGTGCTGATCCACGACGGGGCCAGGCCCCTGGTGACGCCAAAGATCATTGAATCTGTGCTGGAGGGCGCGGTCTCTCACGGAAGCTGCACCACCGGGATGCCGGTGAAGGACACCATCAAGGTGGCCGGTGAAAACGACATGGCGGTGGATACGCCGGAGCGGTCCTCCCTCTGGGCCATCCACACGCCCCAGGGCTTTTCCTATCCGCTGATTCTGGAGGCCCACGAGCGGTTCCGCCAGGGCGATTACCGGATCCCCGTCACCGACGACACCATGCTGGCGGAAATCTTCCTCAGGAAAAAAGCGAAGCTGGTGCGGGGAAGCTACAAAAACATCAAGGTGACCACGCCGGAGGATCTGCCGGTGGCGGAGCTGTACTTAAAGGGCGTCTGACTTACTTCGTTGACAGCCTGCCGGACGCCTTGAAAACAAGGATTCCTTTTGCCGAAGGCGTAACGGAGAAGGAAACCAGTTCAAACCCATGCTTTTCCATTTTGTTGGCCGCTTCCTCTATCCGGGCGGCCATTTCCTTTGTTCTGGGGGAATATTTGACAACCACTGTCTTATACATAGAATCCTCCTTCTATTTCCTGAATAATCGGTTCCAATGCGCTGAAATCCGTGAAGTCCGCCTGTCTGCCGTAAGTCTCTATGAGGGCGCGGTTTTCCGCCGTCTGCTTTTCCGGGGGCGTCCGGCGAAGGGACTGATACAGAAGCTTCATGATCGCCCGGTGGCCGAAGGAGAGCTTCTGATAATCGATTCCGCCCCGAAGATGAAAAAGCTTCGCCCGGTCAAGCATCTTTGCGGGAAGCTGCCTTTGCAGAGAGGCGCGGATATTGTTTTGATTTTCCGGCTCACCGGGATCGGCCAGGCCTACGGTAACGAGAATCAGCTTCTGCCCATCCTGAAGGGAAAAGCTACGCAGGGTTTTTGCCAGGCCCAGGACGCCGCCGGCGTACAGACCGCCCAGATAAATAATGGTGTCCATGCCGGAAAGCTCCGGCGCCTGCTGATAGCTGACTGCGGGAATACCGGTCTGTCCGGACAGCTCTTCTGCGTACCGGCGGGTGCTCCCGTACCGGCTGCCGTAAAGAATGATCGCTTTCATGCCTGCCGCTCCTTTATTGCTGATATAAGCTATTATACCGCGGCTTGGAATTTTGTTCTGTTAAGGTTCTGTAAAATCAGCGTAAATACGGGGGAGTTATACAAAAAATATGGCTGTTTGTATGGTGTTCCACAAATTTGGATGGCATTTATCCCACTGCTGTGGTGCGGGATATCCTGGAGTGGGAAAGACGGCGCGGCCAGCGGAAGGCCACCGATAAAAGTCAAAAGAGATTGCGAAACGCCAACAAAGCTGTTACTCTAAGGAAAAGGGGTTTCGTGAGGGAGGACAGACGATGACGGATGCAGAACAAAGAGAGGCGGCCCGGCAGTTTGCGAACCGCTGGATGGGAAAGGGCCGGGAGGACGAGGATGGGCGTTCCTACTGGATTGATCTGCTGGCCAATGTGCTTGGCATGGAGCGGGCCACAGAGCGCCTGAATTTTGAAAAGAAGGTTGTGATCGGCGGGAGCACAAAACGGATCGATGTTTACATTCCCGAAACACAGGTGATCATTGAGCAGAAAAGCCTGGGAAAGGCGCTGGATCAGAGGCAGAGAAATTCGGGCGGCATGGAGCTTACGCCTTTTGAGCAGGCGGACAGATATAACAGTAAGCTGACCTTTGATGAGCGGGCGCGCTGGATCGTAACATCTAATTTTGCAGAGATCTGGATTTATGATATGAATCAGAAGCAGCCGCAGCCCACAAAGATTGCCCTCGAGGAGCTGCCCGGCAAATATCCCCTTCTGGAATTCCTTGTCAAGAAGGATGTAAAGAAGCTGTCACGGGAAATGGAGGTTTCGATCAAGGCGGGGGACATCGTCGGCCTGATCTACGACGCATTCTTAAAGCAGTACAAAATCCCGGAGGCAGAGAAAGAAAAGCGTGAGCATAAGCTGAAGAGCTTAAATGCTCTCTGCGTGCGGCTGGTATTCTGCCTGTACGCGGAGGACGCGGGGCTTTTCGGGCATCGCAATATGTTCCATGATTATATAGAGCGTTACGAGGTCAGGGAGTGCAGGCGGGCGTTGATCGAGCTGTTCAAGGTACTCGATACGCCGGTATCAGAGCGGGATGAGTATCTGGAAGAGGAGCTGGTCCAGTTCCCCTATGTGAACGGCGGCCTGTTCGCAGATGAATCTATAGAGGTCCCTCCGTTTACAGAGGAAATCAAGGAGCTGCTTTTGGCAAGGGCTTCGGAAAATTTTAATTGGAGGGATATTTCGCCTACGATATTCGGCGCCGTTTTTGAATCTACGCTGAACCCGGAGACCAGAAGATCCGGCGGGATGCATTATACGTCGATCGAAAATATCCACAAGGTGATTGATCCGCTGTTTTTAGATGCCCTCAACGGGGAACTGGAGGAAATATTAAACATACAGGTCAGGCGTACAAGGGACAGGCGGCTGGCAGATTTTCAGAGGAAGCTTGCGTCATTCAAATTTCTTGACCCTGCATGCGGTTCCGGAAATTTCCTCACGGAAACATATCTTTCCCTGCGGCGGCTTGAGAACAGGGTGATCTCGGAGATGTTCAACGGACAGATGGCGCTGGGAGAGGCCAAGAATCCGATCATGGTCTCCATTCAGCAGTTTTACGGGATCGAGATCAATGATTTTGCCGTGACGGTGGCAAAGACCGCCCTGTGGATCGCAGAAGCACAGATGCTGGAGGAGACAAAGAGTATCCTCTATGGCTTCAACGACGACTTTCTCCCGTTAAAGGCCTATGTGAACATCACGGAGGGGAATGCCTTAAGGATGGACTGGAACGAGGTCGTCTCGGCGGGAGAGCTTTCCTACATCATGGGAAATCCGCCGTTTGTGGGATCGTCTATTATGGAGCAGGGAAGCGAACAAAAGAAGGACGTACAAACTGTGTTTCAGTCGTTGTCAAAAAATGAAGTACAGGATTTGGATTATGTTACCTGTTGGTATAAGGTGGCGGCAGAATACATTCAGGGAACAGGTATTGAATGTTGTTTTGTTTCCACAAATTCTATATGCCAGGGTTCTCAGGTTCCTATTCTTTGGAAGGTCCTTTTGCATGATTTTAATGTGCGAATCAATTTTGCTTATCAAACATTTCGATGGAATAGCGAGTCGTTAAATCAGGCAGCGGTACATTGCGTTATTATAGGTTTTGCAAACGTTGAGCGAAAAGAAAAAATCTTATTTCCAAGGGGTACATCGGGTAAGCATGTGGCGAACATCAGCCCTTATTTAAATGAATGTGATAATATTCTGGTAACAGCTACAAAAAAGGCTTTATGTGACGTTCCTACGATGAATTTTGGCAATCAGCCAAGAGATGGGGGGTAGCTTGTTATAGGG
>CALWAW010000111.1 GCA_944375845.1 uncultured Lachnospiraceae bacterium | reverse complement strand
GTGGGAGACCGGCTTAAGGAGATCAACGAAAGGCTTCTGGCCATCACAAAGGAGGCAGCCGCGGGAAAGGCTTATGTGGCGGGCGACATGACCACCATCGGCCGGGCCGACGCGGATTACGCCATGCTTCTGGGGATATACCGGGAGCAGGCGGAGGCGCTGGCAGAGGGCGGCGCCGATCTCATCATGGTGGAGACCATGCTGGGGCTTGAGGAGACCATGGCCGCCCTGGAGGGCTGCCGGGAGGCCTGCGGGCTTCCGGTTTTATGCTCCCTCACCATCGAATCGGACGGAAGCCTGTTTTTCGGCGGAAATATCTTCGACGCGGCTGAGGCCCTTGCCCAGATGGGGGCGGACGCGGTGGGGGTCAACTGCTCCACGGGCCCCGATAAGCTGGAGCCTGTGATCCGCAATATAAAGGAGCGGGTGGACGTGCCGGTGCTGGCCAAGCCCAACGCGGGGATGCCTGTCATCACCGACACCGGCGAGGCCGTCTATTCCATGGGGCCCGACCAGTTCGCGGCTTATATGGAAACGCTGGTGGAGGCCGGGGCCGGGATCATCGGCGGCTGCTGCGGCACCACGCCGGAATATATCAGAAAGGTGGCAGAATTATGTGGTCGAAGGAATTAGGAATTTCCCGCTCAGATTTTGCGGCGGAGCTTTTCGGGCGGGGCTATAACTGCTCCCAGTCGGTGTTTCTGGCCTTTTCGGACCGGTACGGCCTCTCCGATGAGGCGGCCCTCCGCCTTTCATGCGCCCTGGGAGGGGGAATGGGAAGGATGCGCCTGGTGTGCGGGGCCGTATCCGCCATGGCTCTTGTGTGCGGCCTTGAGACCGGGAATACCGATCCCAAGGATCAGGCGAAAAAGACCGCCTGCTACGAGAAGATGCGAAAGCTGGCGGCCGCCTTTTCCGAAGAGAACGGGTCTGTGATCTGCCGGGAGCTTCTGGGCCTTTCGGAGAAGGAGACCAAAAAGGAGGGGGCGGCCCCCGCCCTGCGGACGGCGGAGTATTACAAAAAGCGCCCCTGCAAGGAGCTGGTGCGCCAGGCGGCCGCCATTCTGGAAGAGGAATTTATCCGTTGACAAATGAAAAAACGGTGTATATACTAAAGGGCATAAGAGAATGCGTTGATGAGGACAGCGGACATCCATCCGGAATGGCCAGAGAGAGGGAGCAGGTGGAAGCCCTTACATTTCCCGGTGTCACGACCACCTCGGAGCGGCCTTAATCAGGCCCGGCAGGCGCCGTTACCGCCGTATAAGTGGGTCCATGGGATCAATCAGGGTGGAACCGCGGGTTACTTGTTAATTCGTCCCTTGCCGCGCGTGAATGCGCGCGGCAGGGGATCTTTTTATTTTATGGAAGCAAAAGGCCGGACGGCCTCAGAAACCACAGAAGGAGAATGAACATGAAGATCACATTGAAAGACGGCTCCGTAAAAGAGTACGGCGAGCCTAAATCCATCATCGAGATCGCGAAGGATTTAAGCGAGGGCCTGGCAAGGGTGGCCTGCGCCGGTCAGGTGGACGGCGAGACCGTGGACCTGCGCACGGTCGTGGACCACGACTGCGCGGTCAATATCCTCACCTTCGACGACGAGGGCGGGCGGGGCGCCTTCCGCCATACGGCCTCCCATATCATGGCCCAGGCCATCAAGCGGCTGTATCCCGACGTCAAGCTGGCCATCGGCCCCTCCATCGCCGACGGCTTCTACTACGACATTGACAGTGAGACGCCCTTCACCGCCGAGGATCTGGAAAAGATCGAGGCGGAGATGAAGAAGATCGTAAAGGAGGACCTTCCCTTAAAGCGGTTCGTGAAGCCCAGGGCAGAGGCCATCGCCTTTATGGAGGAGAAGAAAGAGCCCTACAAGGTGGAGCTGATCGAGGATCTGCCCGAGGATTCCGTCATCAGCTTCTATGAGCAGGGCGAGTTTGTGGATCTTTGCGCCGGCCCCCATCTGATGAGCACAAAGCCCGTCAAGGCCTTTAAGCTCACCAGTCTGGCGGGCGCCTACTGGAGGGGCAGCGAGAAGAATAAGATGCTCACCAGGATCTACGGCACCGCCTTCCCCAAGAAGGCGGATCTGGAGGAGTACCTTCACCGTCTTGAGGAGGCGAAGAAGCGCGACCACAGAAAGCTGGGAAAGGAGCTGGGCCTGTTTATGATGAGCGACGAGGGCCCCGGCTTCCCCTTCTTCCTTCCCAAGGGAATGGTGCTTAAGAACACCCTTCTGGATTACTGGAGGGAGATCCACAGAAAGAACGGCTATGTGGAGATCTCCACGCCCATTATCTTAAACCGCCATCTGTGGGAGACCTCCGGCCACTGGGATCACTATAAAGAAAATATGTATACCACGGTGATTGACGAGCAGGATTATGCCATCAAGCCCATGAACTGCCCCGGCGGCATTCTGGTCTATCAGTCGGAGCCCCGCTCCTACCGGGATCTGCCCCTCAGAATGGGCGAGCTGGGCATTGTGCACCGCCACGAGAAATCCGGACAGCTCCACGGGCTGATGAGGGTCCGCTGCTTTACCCAGGACGACGCCCACATCTTTATGATGCCGGAGCAGATCCGCGATGAGATCAAGGGCGTGGCAAGGCTCATCGACGAGGTTTACAGCCTTTTCGGCTTCAAATACCATGTGGAGCTTTCCACCAGGCCTGAAAACAGCATGGGAAGCGACGAGGACTGGGAGATGGCCACGGACGCCCTCAGAGGCGCTCTGGACGATCTGGGCCTCGACTATGTGGTCAACGAGGGCGACGGCGCCTTCTACGGCCCCAAGATCGACTTCCATCTGGAGGACTCCATCGGAAGGACCTGGCAGTGCGGAACCATCCAGCTGGACTTCCAGCTTCCTCTCCGGTTCAACTGCGAATACATCGGCGCCGACGGGGCGGCCCACAGGCCCATCATGATTCACCGGGTGGCCTTCGGCTCCATCGAGCGGTTTATCGGAATCCTGATCGAGCACTTCGCGGGGGCCTTCCCCACCTGGCTGGCTCCTGTCCAGGCGCGGGTGCTTCCCATCTCCGACAAGTATCTGGATTACGCGAATAAGGTCTGCGCCGCCCTTGAGGAGGCGGGGATCCGGGCCGAGGTGGACACCAAGTCCGAGAAGATCGGCTATAAGATCCGCGAGGCTCAGTTACAGAAGATCCCCTATATGCTGATCGTGGGCGAGAAGGAGGAGGCGGAAAAGAAGGTTTCCGTCAGAAGCCGCGCCGCCGGCGACGAGGGTCAGAAGGAGCTTTCTCTCTTTATCGACGAGATCAGAGAGGAGATCCGCACAAAGGCCATCCGCGAGTCAAAGGCTGAAAAATAAAAATGAATAAAAACGTCAGATCGGCGCAGACTAATCCTGACAACGGGAAAAGGAGGAAGGAACATGACCGATCTGACTTGCAGCGCCGAGGGCTGCGCGCACAACCAGGACAGATACTGCTGTAAGGGTGAGATCCGGGTGGAGGGCGCCGACGCCGCCTGCTGCCAGGATACCTGCTGCGCAAGCTTCGACAGGATGAACCAGGGAAAGGCCGTCAATAACTTCGAGACGCCGAAGCGTTCCCTGAACGTGGCCTGCGAGGCCGTAAGCTGCGTCTACAACGACAGCCGCAGATGCACCGCCGAGGAGATCTCCATCGCGGGCCATGGGGCGGAGGAGGCGGGCCACACCCAGTGCGCCAGCTACCGCAGCCGCTAAAGGCAAGGGGAAAAGGACTCTGCAAAGGGTCCTTTTTCATTTTCTTCTTGACTTTAGTGTGATAACATGGTAGCATACTAAGGTAACTTTCGCAGAAAGAAAGAGGAGAAATAAAGATGAAAAAGATGATGGCATGTTTTCTGGCGGTACTGATGCTTCTGTCCATGGCGGCCTGCGGCGGCAGTGCGGATAAGGGTCAGGAGACCTCAAAGGCAGTGGAGGCCGCGTCCTTTGGCGCTTCCGAAGAGGGGGCAGAAGAGAGCGATATGGCTTATGTGAAGGAAAAAGGCGTCCTGGTGGTGGGCGTTACGGATTTCGCCCCCATGGATTATCTGGACGAAAGCGGAGAGTGGATCGGCTTCGACGCGGATATGGCCAGGGCCTTCGCCGAAAGGCTGGGGGTCGAGGTGGAGTTTGTCCAGATCGAGTGGAAGAACAAGCTGATGGAGATCGAGGGGATGACGGTGGACTGTCTGTGGAACGGCATGACCCTGACCCCCGACGTGACCGAGGCCCTCTCCTGCTCCAACGCCTACTGCAACAACGCCCAGATCGTGATTGTTCCGGCGGATCAGGCGGACAAATACCAGACCGAGGAGAGCCTTAAGGAGCTTTCCTTCGCCGTGGAGTCCGGCAGCGCCGGCTACGAGGCCGCCGTATCGCTGGGCCTTAACTATACCGAGGTGCAGTCCCAGGCCGACGCCTTGATGGAGGTGGCGGCAAAGACCTCCGACGCGGCCATTATCGATTCTCTGATGGCGGCCGCCATGGTGGGCGAGGGAACCAGCTACGAGGATCTCACCTACACCATCGGCCTGGTGGACGAGGAATACGGCGTCGGCTTCCGCAAGGGCTCCGACCTGGCGGAGGAGCTGAACCAGTTCTTCAAGGAGGCCTACGAGGACGGCTCCATGATGGAGTGCGCGGAAAAATACGGCGTCCAGGCGGCCATCATCGAACAATAGGAAAGCGGGAATACCATGGAAGTTTTCTGGGAACAGCTGCCGGTGGTGCTGAACGCGCTGAACGTCGGCTTTATACAGACCTTAAAGCTATTCTTTGTGACCCTGGCGGGGGCCCTGCCCCTGGGGCTTGTGATCGCCTTCGGCTCCATGGCCTCCTTTAAGCCTCTAAGCTGGCTGGCCAGGATCATTGTCTGGGTGATCCGGGGAACGCCCCTGATGATCCAGCTTCTGATTATTTACTATTTTCCGGGACTGGTGCTGAAAAACCCCATCTGGGGCAGCGGGGAGTCGGGCCGGTTTGTGGCGGCCTCCGTGGCCTTTATCATCAACTATGCTTGCTACTTTTCCGAGATCTACCGGGGTGGGATCCAGGGCGTTCCTGTGGGCCAGGAGGAGGCCGGGCTGGCGCTGGGCATGAAAAGAAGCCAGATCTTTTTTAAGGTCAAGCTTTTGCAGATGGTCAAGCGGATCGTGCCGCCCATGTCCAACGAGGTGATCACCCTGGTAAAGGATACGTCCCTGGCAAGGATCATCGCCCTTCAGGAGATCATTTTCGCCGGTCAGTCCTTCCTCACCGGCTCCCGGGGGATCCGGGGCGTGGTGTGGCCCCTGTTCTTCACCGCGTTCTACTATCTGATCTGGAACGGGATCGTGACGGTGCTTTTGGGATGGCTGGAAAAGAAGCTCAGCTATTTTCAGTAAGGAGGAGAAGAAATGGCGATACTGGAGGCAGAGCATATCTGCAAATCCTTCGGAAAAACAGAGGTCTTAAAGGACATCAGCTTTTCCATGGAGCAGGGCCAGGCCCTCTCCATCATCGGCTCCTCCGGAAGCGGAAAGACCACGCTGCTGCGGTGCCTGAATTTTTTAGAGACCCCAGACGCCGGGGTGATCCGGGTGAACGGAGAAACCCTGTTCGACGGGAAGACCGCGAAAAAAAAGGACAGGAATATCCGGAAAAAGCGGCTTCATTTCGGCCTCGTTTTCCAGTCCTTCAACCTGTTTCCCCAATATACGGCCATTGAAAACGTGATGCTGGCAAAGGAGCTTCTGGCCAGGGAGCGGCCCGATTATAAAGAAAAAAAGCGGCAGCTCCGGGAAGAGATCCGGGCCCAGGCCGAAGGGCTCCTTAAGCAGATGGGGCTTTCCGACAGGATGGGAAGCTATCCCCACCAGCTTTCCGGCGGCCAGTGCCAGCGGGTGGCCATTGCCAGGACTCTTGCCCTGGAGCCGGATATTCTCTGCTTTGACGAGCCCACCTCGGCCCTGGATCCCGAGCTTACGGGAGAGGTGCTTAAGGTGATGCGCCAGCTGGCCCAGAGGGATATGACCATGGTGATCGTGACCCACGAGATGGCCTTCGCCAGGGATGTGTCCGACCAGGTCATCTTCATGGACGGCGGCGTGATCGTGGAGCAGGGAACGCCGGAGGAGGTGCTGAACGCGCCGAAGGAGGAGCGGACCAGGCAGTTTCTGGCGCGGTTTTCCGACAGATGACAAAAACCGGTTGACAGAGCCGCCGGTTGGTGGTATCATATAGAAGCTGTTTGATGAAGAAGAGTATCCGCTCTCACCTTAGCACCTTCGAGTGACTCGGGTTCCTATAATTCCTGCATACCGCGCGCGGCGCGGCGCTCAGGCTGTGGAAATTAAAGTGGATAGTTCTTCTATCCACTTTTTTATTGATGGGGGTGTCTGGTTATTAGCGATTTAATGGTGAACGAACAGATCAGGGATAAAGAGGTCCGTCTGATCGGCGCGAACGGGGAACAGCTTGGCATTGTATCGGCCAAGGAGGCCCAGAGAATCGCCAGGGAAGCAGAGCTTGACCTGGTAAAGGTTGCTCCGATGGCAAAGCCGCCGGTGTGCAAGATCATCGATTACGGCAAGTACCGCTATGAACAGGCCAGAAAGGAAAAAGAGGCCAGGAAAAAGCAGAAGGTCATCGAGATCAAGGAAGTGCGCCTTTCTCCCAATATTGAGGAGAACGATCTTAAAACCAAGGTATCCGCAGCCCGCAAGTTCATTCAGAAGGGCAACAAGGTGAAGATCACCCTGCGGTTCCGCGGCAGAGAGATGAGCCACATGAACAATTCCAGACATATCCTTGAGGATTTCGCAGAGCAGCTTTCCGACATCGCCGTGGTTGATAAGCCTTCCAAGGTGGAGGGCAGAAGCCTGGTCATGTTTTTATCGGAAAAGCGTTAGATAATGAAGGAGGAAGAATCATGCCTAAGTTAAAGACAAGCAGAGCAGCAGCAAAGCGTTTTAAAAAGACCGGTACCGGCAAGCTGAAAAGGATGAAGGCCTATAAAAGCCATATCTTGACGAAAAAGTCTCAGAAGAGAAAGAGGAACTTAAGGAAAGCGGCCATAACCGTTCCCGCCAACGAGAAGGTTATGAAGAAGATTTTACCTTACTGATCCGTGATTTGAAGAAGGAGGAAGACTTAAAATGGCAAGAGTTAAAGGCGGTTTAGGCGCTAAAAAGAGACATAACAGGGTACTCAAGCTGGCGAAAGGCTACAGGGGCGCCCGTTCCAAGCAGTACAGGATCGCGAAGCAGTCTGTGATGAGGGCTCTCACCAGCTCCTATGCGGGCCGCAAGCAGAGAAAGAGGCAGTTCCGTCAGCTTTGGATCGCCCGTATCAACGCGGCGGCCAGAATGAACGGCCTGTCCTACAGCCGTTTCATGTACGGCCTCAAGGAAGCCGGCGTTGAGATGAACAGGAAGATCCTGGCCGATATGGCAGTGAATGACGCGGCGGGCTTCACCAAGCTGGCTGAGGTTGCCAAGAGCAAGCTGGCGTAAAAATTCCGGCAGGTAAATGAAAAAAGTGCTTGCCAGAATGAAAAAATTGTGATAAAGTATATGAGGATTTGGTTCAGGAAGTTTTCGGGAGCCAAATCCAAATCGGAATGTGGCTCAGTTTGGTAGAGCGTTCGGTTAGGGACCGAGAGGTCGCAGGTTCGAATCCTGTCATTCCGACGAAGCGGATAAGTACATAGACTTATCCGCTTTTTTTGTTCGGTAATCAAAAGAGAGGAGCATCTTATGTCTGAGAAAAAATGGAATTCCAGGCTTTTTCCGGCGCTTCTGGGGGTTTTCGCGCTGCTTGCGTCGCTCCTTCTGGTGCTTAACACGGGGCGGCTTTCCGACGAGGTGGACAGACAGATCAAAAGCTATGTGTCCGATGTGACCGGCCAGATGGCAAAGACGGTGGACAACCGCCTGGCCCAGAACGATGTGAGCCTGCTCACCGTCGGCGACAGCCTTATCAGGTCAGGCTGGGAGGATCAGGAAGAGACGGGGCGGTTCTTAAGCCGTAAGGCCGAAATCTGCGGCTTCGATTCCCTGATGCTTCTGGGGACAGACGGGACGCTGATCCTCTCAGAGGGCGGCGTATCCATGGACTACAGGGCCCTCCCCGGCGTGCAGGCCTCTCTTGCGGGAGAGGAGGGCGTCAGCGTTCTCCCTGAAAGCCGTCTCCTTTATTCTGTCCCCATGTACCGGGACGGTCAGGTGGCGGGCGTGCTGGGCGGCGTCCGGGGCATGGCCAACATGCAGGCGCTGATCCGCGTGGACGGTTTTTTCGGGGAGGGCCGCACCTGTATCGTGGAAAAGCAGGGAGAACTGGTGGTGCTTCCCGAGGAAAACACGGATTTCCTGGAGCTTGAGCAGCTGGCCGAGGCTGGAAGGAAGGGGCTTTCCGGCGATATCCGCGACGTGGAGGCCGATATGGCTGCGGGGCGCTCCGGCGTGCTGCGCTTTGGGGCAGGGGACGGACGGCGCATGGTCCTTTCCTACGAGCCGCTGGACCATTACTCCTGGTTCCTTCTGACCCTCGTGCCCGACAATGTGTTTTCGGGCCGGATATGGACTTATATGGTGTTCTCTTACGCGGCCATGACAGCGGTGCTCTTTATCATGGCCGTGATCCTGCTCCTTTTTATCAGGGGACGGAGAAAAAGCTACGAGCAGCTTCGGAAGGCGGCCCTTACGGATCCGCTCACCGGGGGGATGAACGGAGCGGCCTTCCGCATCCGGTGCGCCGAGGTTGTGGGGAGCGCCCCGCCCGGGGCCTACAGCCTTGTGCTTCTGAACATCAGGAATTTTAAGGTGATCAACGACGCCTGGGGAAAGGAGGAGGGCGACGGCGTTCTCCGCCGGGTTTTTGGGGAGCTTAAGGCGCAGCTGAAAAAGGGAGAGCTGGCGGCCAGATCCTCGGCGGACCATTTCCTGCTGTTCCTTGAGAGCGAGGAGCATAAGGACTTTACGGAGCGCCTTGAGGCCATCTGCCGCAGGGCGGCCCAGGCCGCGGGCCGCGACGTGGCTTTTCAGGCGGGGGTCTACAGGGCGAAGGACCCCATGCTGGATCCCACTATTATGCAGGACCGGGCTCTGGCGGCTCTTCAGGCCGAAGAAGCTTCTGGGACCGGAATATGCAGGTTTTACGATTCCTCCATCATGGACCGTCTCAAACAGGAGCAGGAGCTGGAGGAGGGCTTCGAGGCCGCCCTGGCCGCGGGAGCCTTCCGGGTTTATCTTCAGCCCAAGGTGGGCGCGAAGGACGGGAAGCTCAAGGGGGCCGAGGCGCTGGTGCG
>CALWAW010000110.1 GCA_944375845.1 uncultured Lachnospiraceae bacterium | reverse complement strand
CCTTGCCATGGAGGCAGGCCGCGCAGGCGCAAAGGGAATTCACGAATTTCTTTCCAAATAAGAAGGAGGACCGCATTTATGGTGAAGCATTTAGTAAGCTGGAAATTCAAGCCTGAGGTATCCGACGAACAGAAGAAGGCTGTGGCGGAGGATTTTGAAAGGCGTCTGAAGGAGGTCCAGGCCGCAGCCGAGGGCGTGGTGGACGTGAAGGTGATCGCACCTCCCCTTCCCACAAGCTCCGTGGATATTGTGCTGGACGGGACGTTCCTCACGGCGGAGGCTCTGGCGGCTTACCAGGTGCATCCGGGGCATGTGGCGGCTGTGGAGGCCTGCGTAAAGCCTTATCTCACAGACCGCACCTGCTGCGATTATGAGGTCGGAGAATAAATCATACAAGAGAGAAATGCCGGCGGCGGCGGAAGCTGCCGGCATTTTCCGTTTCAGAAAGGAGAAGCAATGTTAGAACAGCTGAAAGAAAAGGTATACGAGGCAAATATGGAGCTGCCCAAGAGAGGCCTTGTGGTCTACACCTGGGGCAATGTGAGCGGCATTGACCGGGAATCGGGCCTGGTGGTCATCAAGCCCAGCGGCGTGGATTACGAGACCATGAAGCCTGAGGACATGGTGGTGGTGGATCTGGATGGAAACGTGGTGGAGGGAAAGCTTCGCCCTTCGTCCGACACGCCCACCCATGTGGAGCTTTACAAGGCCTTTCCGCAGATCGGCGGCGTCGTCCACACCCATTCCGAGTGGGCCACCTCCTGGGCCCAGGCGGGCCGTTCCATCCCCTGCTACGGAACCACCCACGCCGATTATTTTTACGGCGAGATCCCCTGCGCCAGGGTGCTGACGGAGGAGGAGGTTGCCGAGGCTTATGAGAAGAACACCGGAAAGGTGATCATCGAGGCCTTCGCGGATAAGGATCCCATGGCGGTTCCCGGCGTTTTGTGCACCAGCCACGGTCCCTTCACCTGGGGAAAGGACGCGGCGGAGGCCGTCCACAACGCTGTGGTGCTGGAGGAGGTGGCGAAAATGGCCGTCCGCACAGAGAACCTGAACCATGGCGTGCAGCCTGCCGTCCAGTATGTGCAGGATAAGCATTATTTCAGGAAGCATGGCGCCAACGCCTACTATGGTCAGAAATAGGCCTGCATAAAATCCCCTTTCCCGGCGGACAATAACAGAAAAAGCCCGCGAAAGGAGAAAGGGAATGGAGCAGGTAAGAATCTCCTCCAGCCTGGAGGAAAATATGGAGCAGTTTCACAGGCTGTTCCGGGTGGATAAAAATTTTGACGTGGTGTACCGTACCATGAAGATCGGGGGCAGAAGGGCCTGCTTCTACTTTGTGGACGGCTTTGTCCGTGATGAGGTGCTTCAGAGGATTATCCAGTATATGTGCGGCGTAAGCGGGGAGGATTTCCCCAAGGAGGCCCACGAGTTTTCCAAAAAGCACCTTCCCTATGGGGAGATCGGGGTCGTAAAGGATGCGAAGCAGCTTACGGTCCAGCTCCTCATGGGCATCACGGTTCTTTTTATTGACGGCTACGATTCCGCCCTCACCATCGACTGCCGCACCTATCCCGCCAGAGGCGTGGCGGAGCCGGGAAAGGAAAAGGTGCTCAGAGGCTCCCGGGACGGCTTTGTGGAGACGCTGATCTTCAACACGGCCATGATCCGAAGAAGGATCCGAGACCCGAAGCTCACCATTGAGATCGCCCAGGCGGGGGAGAGCTCCCACACGGACATCGCCGTCTGCTATATGGAGGGCAGGGTGGATCAGGAGCTTTTGGAAAAAATCAAGAAGCGGATCGCCGGGCTTAAGGTAGACGCCCTGACCATGAACCAGGAGAGCCTGGCGGAGTGCATCTACCCCTATAAATGGTATAATCCCTTTCCCAAATTCAAATATTCCGAGAGGCCCGATACCACGGCGGCCCATCTGCTGGAGGGGAACATCGTGATTCTGGTGGATACCTCCCCGGCTGCCATGATCCTGCCCTCGTCGGTATTCGACATCATCGAGGAGGCCGACGACTATTATTTCCCGCCCCTTACGGGGACCTACCTGCGCCTCTCCAGAATGGCCATCTCCCTGCTGGGCGTGTTCCTGACTCCGCTTTGGCTCCTTTTCATGCAGAACCCGGAGTGGATACCGGAAAGCTTTCAGTTTATCGAGATCAAGGAGGCGGTGAACATCCCCCTGATCTGGCAGCTTCTGATTTTAGAGTTTGCCATTGACGGCCTGCGGCTGGCCTCCCTCAATACCCCCAGTATGCTGACCACGCCCTTAAGCGTAATCGCGGCCCTGGTGGTGGGGGAGTTTGCGGCTAACTCCGGGTGGTTCAACAGCGAGACCATGCTGTATATGGCCTTCGTGGCCCTCTCCAACTATACCCAGTCCAGCTTTGAGCTGGGCTACGCCTTAAAGTTCATGCGGCTGGCCCTTTTAATCCTCACCTCACTGTTCAATCTGTGGGGCTTTCTCGCGGGGACGGCGCTCTTTGTGCTGGCGGTGGCCTTCAATAAAACCATAGCCGGAAAAAGCTACATTTATCCCCTTCTTCCCTTCAGCTTAAAGGAGATCAGGCGGCGCTTCTTCCGGGCCCGCCTTGTGCCGGGAAGCCGCGATCAGACATGAGTTTTTATTGACAAAGAGGACTCGTTAGCGTAAAATAATTTCCGTAAAGCCCCGGAGCGGAGTTTCCGTTTCCGGGGTTTGCCAATGAGGAGGAAAAAGACATGACATTATCGGAGGGCAGAATCGGAGCAGTCTATCAGGTAGAGCAGGTAATGGTAAAGGAGAGCGTCGCCAGGCGCCTTGAGGCCCTGGGCGTCAATGAGAAAACGAAGATCACCGTGCTGAACAGGAAGAGGCGCGGCGCTTCCATCATACGGGTGCGGGGCACCAGGCTGGCCCTGGGAAAGCCCATCACCGACGGGATTCTGGTAAAGGAGGCCGCAGAATGAGCGAGAAGATCATCACAGTAGGCTTTGTGGGGAATCCCAACTGCGGAAAGACCACGCTGTTCAACGCCCTCACCGGGGCGACCCTCAAGGTGGCCAACTGGCCGGGGGTCACGGTGGAGCGGGTAGAAGGCGAGGCTCGGTATAAGGACAGACGCATCAAGGTCATCGACCTGCCCGGCATCTACAGCCTCACCTCCTACAGCATTGAGGAAAAGGTTTCCAGAAGGTGCGTCATGGGCGAGGACGTGGATGTGATCATCAACGTGGTGGACGCTTCCTCCCTGGAGCGGAACCTGTATCTGACCCTTCAGCTTCTGGAGCTGGGAAAGCCGGTGATCCTGGCCCTCAACATGATGGACATCGTAGAGGAGCGGGGCATGGAGATCGACCTGCACCGTCTGCCGGAGCTTCTCGGGAACATCCCCATTGTCCCGGTGTCCGCAAGGAAGCGCACGGGCCTTTCCGTACTGCTCCACGCCGTGGTGCATCACAGCGAGGAGGAGCCCCACGGACAGGTGATGACCTACTCCAGAGGCCTTGAGGCGAAGATCGCCAAGGTGAGAAAGGCCCTGAGAGACAAGTACGGCGAGGCGGCCGACTCCCGGTGGCTTGCCATCAAGGAGCTGGATTTTGACGAAGAGGTGCGGGGGGAATATCCTCTGGAGCTTCCCGACGTGCTGGACAAATCCTACGAAAAGCAGATCATCAACGAGAAGTACGATTACATAGAAGAGATCATGGACGAGTGCATGGTCAATAAGGACAGAAAGGCGGCCCTCACGGAGAAGGCCGATAAGTGGCTGACCCACCGGATCCTGGGCGTGCCCATTTTCCTGGTGATCCTGGCCGCCGTGTTCTTTCTCACCTTTACGGTGGGCGATTTTCTGAAGGGCTATTTTGAGATGGGGCTGGAATGGTTTTCGGGATGGGTATCCGGGCTCCTTGAAAGCGCGGGCGCCTTCGGCTGGCTCCGCTCCCTGATCGTTGACGGCATTATCGCCGGCGTCGGCGGCATTCTGACCTTCCTTCCCAATATCTTTATCCTGTTCCTGGCCCTGGCCTTCCTGGAGGATTCGGGCTACATGGCAAGGGTCGCCTATGTGATGGACGGGATCATGGGGAAGGTGGGACTTTCGGGAAAGGCCTTTCTGCCCATGGTGCTGGGCTTTGGCTGCACCGTCCCCGCGGTGATGGCCACCAGGGCCTTAGAGAGCGAGAAGGACAGAAGAAGGACGATCCTCATCACGCCCTTCATGTCCTGCTCCGCAAGGCTTCCTGTTTACCTGCTGTTTTCCAGCATGTTTTTCGGGAAGAACGCCATGATTGCGGCCTATTCCCTCTATGTAATCGGGGTGCTCATGGCCATTTTCATCGCCCTGATCGTCAATAAGCTTCGTCCCAAGGAGCTGGAGAACGCCCTGCTCATTGAGCTTCCGGAATACAAGACGCCCAATGCCAGGACTATCGCCATCTATGTGTGGGAGAAGGTGAAGGATTACCTGACGAAGGCGGGAACCACGATCTTCGTGGCCTCCATCGTGCTGTGGTTCCTTCTGAACTTTAATCTTGGGGGAATGGTGGCAGACGTGTCGGAAAGCTTCGGCGCCTCCATCGGCCGGGCCCTTGTCCCCCTGCTGGCGCCTGCCGGTCTCGGCATGTGGCAGATCGCGGTGGCGCTGCTCTCGGGCCTTTCGGCCAAGGAGGTGGTGGTGTCCAGCTGCTCCGTGCTCTTCGGCATCAGCAACATCAACTCTGCTGAGGGCATGGCCGCCCTGTCCGGCGTGCTGGGCGCCCAGGGCTTCGGGGTGCTGAACGCTTACTGCTTTATGCTGTTCTGCCTTCTTTACACCCCCTGCGTGGCGGCCATCGGCACCATCAGGCGGGAAACCCATTCCTGGAAATGGACCCTGGGCATGGCCCTGTTCCAGATCCTGGTGGCCTGGGCGGCGGCGACGGCGGTATTCCAGGTGGGAAGCCTGATCCTTGGATGAGAAAAAGTGCTTTCCAATTTTGGGGAAACCGTATATAATAAGCGTAGTCCGGGGCCCAGGCCCCTCATAAGATAAGGGAGGATCATTTATGGCATATGAAACCTTAAAGCAGATGATAGCGGAAAGCAGGAGGATCATGGTGTTCAGCGGAATGGGCATGATCCGGGAGTCTGGGATTGCTTACTTCCGCGACGCTCCCTACGCATACCAGGTCGAGGCAGAATACGGAGTGTCGCCGGAGGAATTCTTGAGCGCGGCCTTTTATAACAGCCGTCCCAGCCTTTTTTACAAGTTCTATAAGGCGGAGGTTTTAAAGAACCGCAACCATGCCAGGCCCAACGCGGCCCACTACGCCCTTGTGCGGCTGGAGCAGCAGAAGGAGCGGGAGGGCGGAAAGGTCACGGTAGCCACCAGGAGCATCAGCAGCCTTCATAAAAAGGCCGGCTCCAGGAACGTGATCGAGGCCTGCGGAAATATGTTCCATAATACGTGCACCAACTGCGGGAAGGAATTTTCGCCGGATTATATCATGGAGTCCCCCGGCATCCCCCACTGCGACGAGTGCCAGGGCGCCATCCGTCCCGGCATCCTTCTGGCCGGGGAAATGCTGGACAACGGGATCGTCACCAGAATCGCCAACGAGACGGAGGCGGCCGATATGCTTCTTGTGATCGGCACCCATCTGGACGCCTATATGACGAAGCGGTTCCGCCAGTACTACGAGGGTGAGAGGCTGGTTCTCATCAACGACGAGACCTACCCCACCGACAAGCTGGCCAACCTGATCATCCATGAGCGGGTGTCGGACGTGCTCCCCCAGGTGATCGACTGAGAACAGACAGAGTGAAAGAAAGGACAGAACCATGAAAAGAGTCAGGACCAGGTTTGCCCCCAGCCCCACAGGGCGCATGCACGTGGGCAACCTTCGGACAGCGTTATACGCGTATCTGATCGCCAAGCACGCGGGAGGCGATTTCCTGCTGCGGATCGAGGATACGGATCAGGAGCGCTTTTTTGAGGGCGCCCTTGAGATCATTTACAGGACCCTCGAGGAGGCAGGACTCGCCCACGACGAGGGACCCGATAAGGACGGCGGCTGCGGGCCCTACGTGCAGAGCGAGCGCCAGGCGGCCGGGATCTATCTGGAATACGCAAAAAAGCTGATCGAAAAGGGGGAGGCCTATTATTGCTTCTGCGATAAGGAGCGCCTGGAGTCCCTGAAAACAGAGGTGGCGGGCAAGGAGATCACCGTCTACGACAAGCACTGCCTCCGTCTGTCCAGGGAAGAGGTGGAGGAGAAGCTGGCTTCGGGGATCCCCTACGTGATCCGCCAGAACAACCCCACGGAGGGAACCACCACCTTTTCCGATGAGATCTACGGGGACATCACCGTGGATAACGCAGAGCTGGACGACATGATCTTAATCAAGTCCGACGGCTATCCCACCTATAATTTCGCCAACGTGGTGGACGACCATCTCATGGGAATCACCCATGTGGTGAGGGGAAACGAGTATCTTTCTTCCTCGCCCAAGTACACCAGGCTGTACCAGGCCTTCGGCTGGGAGGAGCCGGTTTATGTCCACTGCCCTCTGATTACCGATGAAACCCATAAGAAGCTCAGCAAGCGCAGCGGCCATTCCTCCTTCGAGGATCTTTTAGAGCAGGGCTTTGTATCCGAGGCCATTGTGAACTATGTGGCCCTTCTCGGCTGGTGCCCCGAGGACAACAGGGAGATCTTCTCTTTGCAGGAGCTGGTGGAGGCTTTTGACTACCGCCACATGAGCAAGTCCCCCGCCGTATTCGACATCCAGAAGCTTAAATGGATGAACGGAGAGTATTTAAAGGCCATGGACTTTGACGTCTTCTATGAGAAGGCGGAGCCTTATCTGAAGGCGGCCATCCGAAAGCCCCTTGACTTAAAAAAGATCGCCGCCATGGTAAAGACCAGGATCGAGGTGTTCCCCGATATTGCCGGGCTGGTGGATTTTTTTGAGGAGCTTCCGGAGTATGAGGTGTCCATGTACACCCATAAGAAGATGAAAACCAATTCCGAGAGCTCCCTTCAGGTGCTTGAAGAGGTGCTTCCCCTTCTGGAGGCCCAGGAGGATTACGGAAACGACGCCCTCTACGGGCTGCTCCAGGGCTTTGCCAAGGAGAAGGGCTATAAGAACGGCTACGTGCTGTGGCCCGTGCGCACGGCGGTCTCAGGAAAGCAGATGACCCCGGCGGGAGCCACGGAGATCATGGAGGTACTGGGCAAGGAGGAGACCCTCCTCCGCATCAGGAAAGGAATCGAAAAGCTTAAGAATGAGGCTGAATGAGTTTCAGAAGGCGGCGGTGAGCCATAAGGAGGGCCCCGCCCTGGTGCTGGCGGGGCCCGGCTCCGGAAAGACCACGGTGATCGCCCACAGGATCCGGGCGCTCATTGAGGAGGCGGGCGTCCGTCCCGAGCATATCCTGGTAATTACCTTTACCAGGGCGGCGGCCGACGAGATGAAAACGCGGTTTTCAAATCTCATGGGCGGGCAGAGCCTTCCCGTCACCTTCGGCACCTTCCATTCCGTCTATTTCCGGATCCTCAAATACGCATACCATTACGACGCCTCTCAGATCATCGGCGATGAGGGGCGTATGCGTTTTTTAGCGGAGGAGCTTTCTGACCTCGAGCCCGCCATGGCCGAGGAGCCGCCGGAGGGGCTTTCGGAGATTCTGGGGGAGATCAGCGCCGTAAAGAGCGATATGCTGGAGCTTTCCCACTATTACGCCAAAAGCTGCCCGGAGCAGGTGTTCCGCAGGCTGTTCCGGGCCTATGAGGCCAGGCTGCGGCGGGAAAACGTGATCGACTTTGACGATATGCTCTCCCTGTGCTACGAGCTTCTTACGGCCAGGCCCGACATTTTAAAAGGCTGGCAGGGAAGATACCGCTATATCCTCTGCGATGAGTTTCAGGATATCAACAGGCTCCAGTACGAGATCTTAAAGCTTCTGGCCCTTCCGGAAAACAACCTGTTCGCCGTGGGCGACGATGATCAGGCCATCTACCGCTTCCGGGGCGCAAGGCCGGAGCTGATGTTAAATTTCCCCCGGGAATTTCCTGCGGCGAAGAAGTACCTGCTCTCGGTCAATTACCGCTCCACCGACAGGATCATCAGGGCGGCGGGCGTCCTGATCGCCCACAACAGGGCCCGGTTTGAAAAAAAGATCACGGGAACGAGGGGAGCCGGAGAGCCGGTGCTTTTAGGCGCCTTTTCCGATCAGGGAAGGGAAAACCGGCGGATCCTGGAGCATATCAGGGAATACCGCCGGGCCGGATGCCCCTACGAGAAGATGGCCGTCCTTTCCAGGACGAACCTGGGGTTAAGGCCCCTGGCGGGAATGCTCATGGAATACGGGATCCCCTTTACGGCGAAGGACGTGATCCCCAGCCTTTATTCCCATCAGGTGAGCAGGGACATTCTGGCCTATATAAAGGCCGCCCTGGGAGATGAGAGCAGGGAAAACCTGCTTCGGATCATCAACAAGCCCTGCCGGTATATTTCCCGGACGGCCCTTTCGGGAAAGCAGGTCTCCCTGGACGAGGTGGAGGCCATCTACGAGGAAAAGCCCTGGATCGGAGAGCGGGCCGCAAGGCTTAAGGCGGATCTTAAGGTCATAAGCCGCAGGCCGCCCTGTCAGGCCGTGATTTATATCAGAAGGGCCGTGGGCTACGACGGCTGGCTTTCCGGGCAGGCGAAGGAGCGGGGACTGGACGAGAAGGCGCTGTTCGACGTTCTGGAGGAGCTCCAGGCGGACGCCGGTGAATATCAGACCTTTCCGGAATGGTTCGCCCATATGGAGCGGGTCTCGGAGGAGCTTAAGAAAAAGCGGAGGGACAAAAGCGGCGGCGTGACCCTCTCCACGGTTCACGGCGCCAAGGGCCTCGAGTACAGGGCCGTGTTCCTGCCGGACGTGAACGAGGGGGTCTTTCCCCATGAGAAGGCGGGCATCCCCGCGGATCTGGAGGAGGAGCGGCGGCTGTTTTACGTGGCCATGACCAGGGCGAAGGACCGCCTTCATATTTACTGGACAAAAGAGCGCAGCGGAAGGCCGTCGGAGCCGGGCAGGTTTGCCATGGAGCTTAAGGGCCTGGGACCACAGGAAGGAGAGACTTGAAATGGAGCTTGTACTGCATGGGCTGGAGCACGGCCTTTTGGATACCCTGCGGATGCTGCCGTTTTTATTCGCGGCATTTCTGCTTCTGGAGGTTCTGGAGCATTTCTCTGAAAAGCACCGGGACCGGGTGATGGGGAAAATCGGCGGCGCGGGGCCTCTGGTGGGCGCCCTCTTCGGCTGCGTGCCCCAGTGCGGCTTTTCCGTGGCCGCGGCCAACCTCTATTCGGGGGGCGTAATCACCCTGGGCACCATGCTGGCGGTGTTTTTGGCTACCTCCGACGAGGCGGTGCTTCTGCTTCTCGGAAATCCCGGCCAGGGCGGGACGGTGTTAAAGCTTCTGGCCGCGAAGCTTGTGCTGGGCGCGGCCCTGGGGTATCTTGCGGACCTGCTCCTGAGAAAAAGCCCCTTGAAAAAGAAGGAGCTTGGAAACATCTGCGAGCACTGCGGATGCGGCGAGGAGGAGGGGATCCTGAAGGCCGCCCTGATCCACACGGTGCGGATCTTTTTGTACCTTCTGATCTTCACCTGCGTGCTGAACGTGGTGCTGGAGCTTGCGGGAATCGAGAAGCTCTCGGCGCTGCTCCTCAAAAATTCCTTTTTGCAGCCGCTTCTGGCGGCCCTCATCGGGCTGATTCCCAACTGCGCCGCTTCGGTGGCCCTGACGGAGCTCTATATGAGCGGCGTTCTAAGCTTCGGCGCGGTGATCGCGGGGCTTTTATCGGGAGCGGGCGTGGGCCTGGCGGTGTTATTCAAGGTCAATAAGGGCCTTAAGGACAATCTGAAGATCCTGGGGATCCTTTATCTGTGCGCGGCCCTTCCGGGCATTTTATTGCAGCTTTTGGGAATCTGACGGCGGTGAAAGAAAAGAGGCGGAGCATGAGAAAGAACCGTACCCGAAACCTTACCATAGCGGCCGGGATGATCCTGGCAGTCCTTCTGTTCTGGTTCGTCGCAAGGCCGGCGCTGTTTCCGGGGGAGGAAGGGGAGCCGATTCCCTCGGCGGTGACGGCGGACGAGGCGGGAAACAGGGTCATTCACTGGGAATCCATCGTGATCCCCGATTATGTGGAGCGGGATCTTCTTCCGGTCAACGAGTACTCCCGGCCGGGCATTTATCTGGAGGATGTGCGGGGCGTGGTGGTCCATTACACGGCGAATCCCGGAAGCAGCGCCAAGGGAAACCGCGACTACTTCGCGGGCCTGGCCGACGGGGCCTCGGGGACCTACGCCAGCAGCCATTTCGTGATCGATACGGACGGGAGCGTGATCCAGTGCATCCCCTTAAGCGAGGTTTCCTACGCCTCCAACGACAGGAATTACGACACCATCTCCATCGAGTGCTGCCATAAGGATGAGACGGGGAAATTCACGAAGGCCACCTACCGGTCCCTGGTGCGGCTCACGGTGTGGCTGTGCGAGACCTTTGACCTGGAGACCTCGTCGGTGATCCGCCACTACGACGTGACGGGAAAGCTCTGTCCCTTATATTATGTGGAGCATGAGGATAAGTGGAGGGATTTCCTAAGCGACGTGGAGAAGGGGCGCCGTTGACTTTTCCCATTCGTCTGCTATAATCAAAACGGAACTGAGATTGCATTGTATCCAATGGGCGGGAGAAACCCGGCCCGGAACAGTAGCAGGAGGTAAAAATGAATACATCGGTAAAAACCCGGAATCTGGTGATGACCGCCGTGATCGCGGCCATCATCATTCTCATGGCCTTCGTGCCTTACGTAGGCTATATCAATCTGGTGGTGATCAAGGCCACCATCATCCATGTGCCCGTTATCATCGGCTCCGTGCTTTTGGGGCCGAAAAAGGGAGCGTTTCTCGGATTCATCTTCGGGGCCACGAGCCTTGTCAACAACACCTTTAATCCCAGCCTGTTGTCATTCGCGTTTTCGCCCTTTTACTCCGGCGGGAATCTGTGGAGCCTTGTGATCTGCTTTGTTCCCAGGATCCTGGTGGGCGTGGTTCCCTATTTTGTCCACCGGGGGATCATGAAGCTTGCGAAAGAAAAAAAGGGCGCCCAGTATATCGCCCTGCCTGCGGCAGGGGTGGCGGGAGCCGTTGTGAACACGCTTCTGGTGATGAACCTGATTTATTTCTGCTTTTCCAGGACCTTTGCCGCCGCGAAGAATATCGCGGTCAGCGCCGTGTACGATGTGATCCTGGGAATCATTGCCGCCAACGGGATCCCGGAGGCCATTGCGGCCGCCCTGCTGACCCTGGCGGTGGGCCGGGCGCTCCTTAAATTCATGGCGCGCTGAGGCCGCCCGGCGGGGCTTACGGCTTGCGCTTTCAGCCCGTTTATGATAGAATTTTACTGATTTTTGGAGTAAATGATCCAAAGACCTTTCAAGAGCAGATCCTCGTCGTTGATGATCTTATGGCGGCAGTGGGGCGTGATGGTTTTCGCCAGCCCGCCGGTGGAAATCACAGTGGGCTGTTCACCCAGCTCTTCGGCAAAGCGGTCGATCATGCCGTCCAGCATGGAGGCGCTTCCTAAAACGACGCCGCTTCGCATACACTCGACGGTGTTTTTGCCAATGGCGTGCTTCGGGGTCTCCAGGCTGATGCTGTGGAGCTGGGCCGCCCTCTGGGCAAGGGATTCCAGGGAAACGCGCACGCCGGGGATGATGGCGCCGCCGATATAATTGTGGTTTTTGTCCACACAGGTGATGGTGGTGGCGGTGCCCATGTCGATCACCAGGAAGGGAGCCGGGTATTCGTGGATTCCGGCTACGGCCGTAACCACCAGGTCGCTTCCCACGGTGGCGGGGTTATCCATCAGGATATTGAGGCCGGTCTTTAAGCCGGGCCCCACTAAAAGGCAGCGCTTTCCGATAATCTTTTCCACGGAAAGGCGCACAGTATTGGAGATGGCGGGCACCACGGAGGAGATAATGGCCCCCGCGAGGCCCCTGGGCTCGATATGGTAAAGCTCCAGGATATTCTTGAAGGTAATGGCGTACTCCAGGGCGGTCTGGGCCGTGTTGGTGGAGATCCGCTCCACGAACTGAGGCTTTCCGGCCTCGATGCAGCCGATTACGATATTGGTGTTTCCAATGTCAATTGCGAGGATCATAGCGCTTCGTCCTTTCCGGCGGCAAGGCCGCCATGGGATAACTATAGCATGAAAGGCCGGGCGGCGCAAGCGCCCGGATTTTAAAAGAAAAGAGGAATGAGAATGCTTAAGGGAAAGACCGTGCTTCTGGCCGTCTCCGGGAGCATCGCGGCCTATAAGATCCCGAATCTGGCCCGGCTCTTAAAGAAGCAGCACGCCACAGTCCATGTGCTGATGACGAAAAACGCCACCAACTTTATTACGCCAGTCACCTTTGAGACCCTCACCGGAACAAAGTGCCTGGTGGATACCTTTGACAGGAATTTTGAGTTTTCCGTGGAGCATGTGGCCCTGGCAAAGCAGGCCGATCTGGTGATGATCGCCCCGGCCAGCGCCAACGTCATCGGAAAGATCGCAAACGGCATCGCCGACGATATGCTCACCACCACGGTCATGGCCTGCCCCTGCAGGAAGCTGGTGGCTCCGGCCATGAACACCAATATGTACAATAACCCCATTGTCCAGGCCAACTTGGCGAAGCTGGCCCGGTTCGGCTATGGCTTTGTGGATCCGGTGGTGGGGATGCTGGCCAACGGCGATACGGGAAACGGGAAAATGGCCGATGAGGAGACGCTCTTTTCTTATATTATGAAGGAGCTGGCCTGTGAAAAGGACATGGAGGGCCTTAAGGTGCTGGTGACGGCGGGCCCCACCAGGGAGGCCATTGATCCGGTGCGGTTCATCACAAACCATTCCACCGGGAAGATGGGTTATGCCCTGGCGAGGATGGCCATGTACCGGGGCGCCCGGGTGACTCTGGTCTCGGGCCCCACGGCGCTTCCCCGTCCCGGGTTCATGGAGGTGGTGGACGTGGTATCCGCCGAAGAGATGTTTGGCGCGGTGACCTCCAGGGCGGAGGAGCAGGACATTATCATCAAGGCGGCGGCGGTGGCCGATTACCGTCCTTTAAATATAAGCAGCGAGAAGATCAAGAAGTCGGAGGGCTTTGACGCGGTTCCCCTGGAGCCCACGGCGGATATTCTCGGATGGCTGGGAGAACATAAAAGGGAGGGCCAGTTCCTCTGCGGCTTTTCCATGGAGACGAAGGATGTCCTGGCCCATTCCAGGGAGAAGCTCGAGAAAAAGCATCTGGATCTGATCGCGGCCAACGATCTTCGCACCGAGGGGGCCGGCTTCGGAACAGACACCAATGTGATCACCCTTCTGAGCGCAGAGGGCGCGCTTCCCCTTGCGAAGCATCCCCAGGAGGAGGCGGCCGTGAGGATTCTGGACGAGATTTTAAAGTGGCTCAGGGGCGCTTAGAAAGCGCTCGTACCATAGATGAAAGGAGCAGACATGAGACACATTTTAAAGTTTCTCACAAGCCGTATGGTCTGGGTCGCCATGGTGATCATCCTTCAGGTGGCCTGGATCGTATGGATGGCTCTGTTCCTCAGCGGCTATTCCTGGGGCATCACCATGGGGCTTTCCTTTGTGGGGCTGATCCTGGTGATCCTGAT
>CALWAW010000109.1 GCA_944375845.1 uncultured Lachnospiraceae bacterium | reverse complement strand
CTCCTTATATTGAAGGGTCGTCCGCTCCAGGAGGGAAGGATCCGAGAGGGCGTCCAGGAAACGGGTCTTGACAGAGCCGTAGCCGGGGGAGCCCTCCGAGGCAAGGTCCAGGGCGGCGGAGGTTAAGAAAAGGGCCGCCAGGGCCGCCAGAAAATAATCCTCTGTGACGGCGCAGAAGCAGGCGCAGAGGGCTCCGGCGGCGCAGCCGGTGCCCACCAGGTTGATAAAATGCCCGTCGGAATGGGAGAGAAGGATCCGCCTGCCGCTCTGCCGCAGCAAATCTTCTTTTCCCGTGACGGCCAGCGCGCGGCCGTCAGGAAGAGGAAAGGCCGAAAGCTCCGCCTCGCGGGCGTCGTCCGGAATCCTTACGGCGTCCACGCCCTCGTGGGCCAGCTGGCCGGTATGAAGGGTATGGAGCTCGGAGGCGTTGCATTTTAAGACGCCCTTCCAGGGGATCTCAAGAAGGCTTCGGGACAGCTCCCGCCTGTAGGCGGAGGCGCCCGCTCCCACGGGATCAAAAACCGCGGGAACTCCTTTTTCTGCGGCGGCGGTCAGGGAGGCCCGAAGGGCCGCCTCTTTTTCAGGGGAGGGCTGTCCCAGGTTTGCAGCCAGCGCGTCGGCGTGGGCGGTGATCTCGGCGGTCTCTGCGGCGGAGCCCGCCATAACGGGACGTGCTCCCGCCGCCGCCATGGCGTCGGCGCAGAGGGCGGCGGAGACTCCGTTGGGGATCATGTGCACCAGGGGCCTTCGCTCCCGCAGGAGCCGCCACAGGGCTTTTATTTCTCCAGAGGTATCCATTGCGGCTTCCCTCCTTCTTCTGTGAGAGGGCGGATCCGGAAGCAGTGATCCACCGGGCCCCGGCCCCTTCCCAGATCAAGACCGGCGGCAAGAGCCCCGGTCAGGTAATCCTTTGCTTCTTTTACGGCTTCCTCCAGAGAAAGGCCCAGGGCCAGGCAGGAGGCGATGGCCGACGAGAGGGTGCAGCCGGTCCCGTGGCTGTTTTCTGTGGGAATCTGCCTTCCCTCGTACCATCTGGGGCCCTTTGCCGTCCAGAGCAGGTCGTCGGCGGAGCCCTCCCGGTGGCCGCCCTTTACCAGTACGGGATTTCTGCTTTTTTCAAAAAGGGCTTCGGCGGCTTTTTCGGCCAGCTCCTTTGAGGTGACAGAAATGCCGGTGAGGGCCTCCGTCTCCGGAAGGTTCGGGGTGGAGAGGGACGCCAGGGGAAGAAGCTCCTCCGTGAGGGCCTCCTTTGCCTCCGGCTCAAGAAGGCTGTGGCCGCTGGTGGATACCATGACCGGATCAAGCACCACGTTCACAGCCCCGTATTCCCTGAGCTTTTCCGCGATCACGCGGATCACGGCGGCGTTTCCCGCCATGCCGATCTTCACCGCGTCGGGGCGGATGTCTGTAAAGACCGCGTCGATCTGGGCGGCCACAAGGTCCGCGGAAAGGATTTTAGCGCCGGAAACGCCCATGGTGTTCTGGACGGTGACGGCGGTGATGGCGGTCATCCCATAGCAGCCGAAGGCGGTCATGGTTTTAAGGTCTGCCTGGATCCCGGCGCCGCCGCTGGGGTCGGAGCCGGCGATGGAAAGAACAGTGCTTCGCTTCACAGGCTCTTCCTCCCTTCCAGGCTGCGGCGGATGCTCTCCAGCACCCCGGCCTTATAGAGGGCTCCGGTAACCACCGCGGCGATGCAGGCGCCGGCGAAGGAGCTGGCCAGGAAGGGGAGCACAAAGCCGAACACGGCCGCCTCCTGCCCCATGAACAGGGAGGCGATGGGCCAGCAGAGGATGCCGCCCAGGATTCCGGTGCCGAAAAGCTCTCCGATATAGGCAAGGAAAAGCTTATGGAACCTGCTGTACAAAAGGCCGGAGAGCAGGGCGCCCACCATGCTGCCGGGAAAGGCCAGAAGGCTTCCCGTTCCCATGAGATTGCGGATCAAAGAGGTGCAGAAGGCCGCGCCCACCCCGTATCCGGGGCCTAAAAACACCGCGCACAGGATGTTGACCAGATGCTGCACAGGGTAGCATCTGGAGGCTCCGATGGGGATGGAAAAGGCGGAGAGGGATACGGCCAGGGCGGTCAGCATGGCGGCCGCCGAAAGTTTCTTGATATTGAGCTTCATAAATCAGACTTCTTTCTTTATGGTAAATGGATTATTCGTCGAAAATGCTGACGATCTCGCCGTCTAAGATCCGGTTCATGTTCTTGACCGCGCAGAAGTTGCCGCACATGGAGCAGGTATCCTCCTTCTCCGGCTTTGCGGAGGCACGGTAGCGCCTGGCCTTATCCGGGTCGATGGAAAGACGGAACATCTCCTCCCAGTCCAGCTTCTTGCGGGCGGTGCTCATGGCGCGGTCCCAGTCGGCTGCGCCCTTTACGCCCTTGGCGATATCGGCGGCGTGGGCGGCGATCTTGGAGGCGATGATGCCCTCCCGCACGTCGTCCACATCCGGCAGGCGCAGGTGCTCCGCGGGGGTCACGTAGCAGAGGAAGGCCGCGCCCGAGGCGGCGGCGATGGCTCCTCCGATGGCGGCGGTGATATGGTCGTAGCCCGGCGCGATGTCGGTGACAAGGGGGCCCAGCACGTAGAAGGGCGCGCCCTTGCACAGGGTGCTCTGGATCTTCATGTTGGCCTCGATCTGGTTCAAGGGCATGTGGCCCGGTCCCTCGATCATCACCTGCACGTTCTTTTCCCAGGCCCTCTTTGTGAGCTCGCCCAGGGTGATCAGCTCCTCGATCTGGGAGATGTCGGAGGCGTCGTCGATGCAGCCGGGACGGCAGGCGTCGCCCAGGCTCAGGGTGATGTCGTATTTCTGGCAGATGTCCAGGATCTCGTCAAAGTGCTCGTAGTAGGGGTTTTCCTTTCCGGTCATCTCCATCCAGGCAAAGATGATGGAGCCGCCCCGGGAGACGATGTTGGTGAGGCGCTTGTTCTCCTTGAACCGCTTCGCGGTGTTTTTGTTGATGCCGCAGTGGATGGTCATGAAATCCACGCCGTCCTCGGCGTGCATCCGCACAATATCCAGCCATTCCTCGGTGGTGATCTCCTTTAAGGCCTTGTGGTAGTAGACCACCGCGTCGTAAATGGGCACGGTGCCGATGATGGCGGGGCATTTTTCCGTGAGCATCCGGCGGAATTTCCTGGTATCGCCGTAGGAGCTTAAGTCCATAATGGCCTCGGCCCCCATGTCCACGGCGTCCTTCACCTTCTCAAGCTCCTTTTCCAGATCCTTGCAGTCCCTGGAGGTGCCCAGGTTTACGTTGATCTTTGTTTTCAGCATGGAGCCGATGCCGTTGGGCTCAATGCAGGTGTGGAGCCTGTTGGCAGGGATGATGACCTTTCCCTGGGCCATCAGCTCCATCAGCCCGGAAACCTCCATCTGCTCCTTTTTTGCGACGGCTTCCATTTCCTTTGTGACGATGCCTTTTCTGGCGGCGTCCATCTGCGTGGTGTAATCCATATTTTCCTCCTTTAAAAACAGAACGGGGCTGCCGTAAACGGACAGCCCCGAAACCTTCGGGCGCGCGGTGTCTTCCTACGACGGCATTATCCGTATCAGGTATCGGGTCGGAGCCGAACTCCCTCTCAGCCATTAAGCTCCCCGCGGGGCTTTTCCGGGCCCCGATCCGCATTTGCTTGATGGTTGGATTATAGTGTTTTTCCGGGGAAAAGTCAAGGGAGAACCGCGGTGTGAAAGGGTTTTCAGAAACGGTGAGACAGCGCTTTGTGCTTGTTGCATAAAGAAAAGGGAAAAACCTTAAAAATCCTGAGGAAAATGCGAAAAAATAATTGACAGAGGCGAGGCTTCGGCAGTAAGATAGGCTTGTAGCGTGAAAACGTTTTCTACAAAGAAGCAGGAGGAGAAACAGCATGAAAACGTGGTATATTCCCGACGCGTATTATCCCAGCAGCAAAAACGGCGAGTACGTAAGCCATGAGGCGGTCTGTATGCTGAATACGGGCTCAGAGGACGCCGAGGTCAGGCTGACGCTTTATTTTGAGGACAGGGAAAAGCTGGAGGGGTTTTTTGTTACCGTCCCGGCAGAGCGGACCATCCACTGCCGTATGGACAAGATCCGGAACCAGAAGGGAGAGGGCGTTCCCACGGATACGCCCTATGCCATAAAGATCGAGAGCGAAAAGGAGCTTACGGTCCAGTATACCAGAGTGGATACGACCCAGGCCCAGCTGGCGATCGCCACAACCATCATATCATAGGAGGAAAAAGATGAGCATCGACAGAAATTATGAGATTGCGAAGGAACTGTACGCGGCTTACGGGATCGATACGGACGCGGCTTTAAAAAAGCTTTCTGAAATCCCCGTTTCCATCCACTGCTGGCAGATCGACGATCTGACCGGTTTTGAGGATTTCAACGCAAAGCTTTCCGGCGGCCTCGCCACCACGGGAAACGCGGCGGGAAAGCCCAAGTCCGTTCCGGAGTATTTTGAGAACCTGACCCAGGCCATCAAGCTGGTGCCCGGAAAGAAAAAGGTGGCGGCCCACGCCGTTTACCTGGATAACGGCGGCGTCAACAACATCGACAGGGACGCCATTGAGCCGAAGCATTTCGCCCACTGGGTGGAGTTCGCGAAGAAGATGGGCGTGGGCCTTGATTTCAATCCCACCTATTTCAATCACGCGAAGGCGGAGGACGGCTTTACCCTTTCCAGCAACGACGAGGGAATCCGCCGGTTCTGGGTGGAGCACGGAAAGCGCTGCCGGAAGATCGGCGAATATTTCGGAAAGGAAATGGGCCAGGTCTGCTATACCAACCACTGGATCCCCGACGGCTACAAGGATATTACCGTAGACAAGCTGGGGCCCAGGAAGCTTCTGGAAAAGTCCCTGGACGAGATCTTTGAGGAGAAGATCGATCCGAAATACAATGTGGACTCTGTGGAGAGCAAGCTGTTCGGCCTGGGAAGCGAGGCCTACGTGACCGGCTCCCATGAATTCTATACCAATTACGTGGCCCATAAGAAGAACTGCATCATCTGCCTGGACGCGGGCCATTTCCATCCCACCGAGGTGATCTCCTCCAAATTAAGCTCCTACCTGGCCTTTGACCAGGAGATCATGCTCCATGTGAGCCGCCCCATGAGATGGGACAGCGACCATGTGACCATTCTGGACGACGAGACCAAGGCCATCATGGAAGAGATCGCAAGGTGCGACGCTTTTGACAAGGTACATATCGGCCTGGATTTCTTTGACGCCAGCATCAACAGGATCGCCGCCACCGCCATCGGCGGAAGAACTGCGAAGAAGGCCATTCTGCTGGCCCTTTTGCAGCCCACGAAGGAGCTTCAGGACGCGGAGCACGCCGGAAACTTCACAAAGCGGCTGGCCCTTTTAGAGGAGGTCAAGGGACTTCCCTTCGGCTTTGTCTGGGCGAAGTACTGCGACATGAACGACTGCGAGCAGGATGACTGGATCCGCAGATATTAAGTAGGAGGCCTGCCATGAAAAAGGTGATGATCCCGGATACGGACCTGGTTCTTTCCGGGCTTGGATACGGCACCGCCAACGCGGGGCTTAAATGGGACGGCGCCGAGGCCGACTGGATGCTTGAAGCGTATCTGGCGGCCGGCGGAAACGTGATCGATACGGCCCATGTCTATTCGGACTGGGTTCCCGGCGAGATTGCCCGCTCCGAGCGGGTGATCGGCGACTGGATCCGCCGCCGGGGAAAACGGGATGATTTTATTCTGATGACCAAAGGCGGCCATCCCCGGTTCGAGTCCATGACCACGGGAAGGCTCTCAAAGGAGGAGATGACCTCCGACCTGGATTCCAGCCTGGAAAAGCTGGGGACCGACCATGTGGACGTGTATTTTTACCACAGGGACGACGAAAGCCGCACCGTGGAGGAGCTTATCGAGACCATGGAGGATTTTCGCCGGGCGGGGAAGGTGCGCTATTACGCCTGCTCCAACTGGTCTGCCGCCCGCATGAAGGAGGCGGACGCTTACTGCGCGAAAATGGGCTGCCGGGGCTTTGTGGCTGACCAGGCCATGTTCAACATCGGCGTAAAATATATGAAGCCCTATTCGGATCCCACCATGGTGATCTGCGATGAGGAGCTTCTGGATTATCACAAAAATTCCAGGAACCTTCTTGTTCCCTATATGGGGATCTGCAGCGGCTTCTTCCATTCCCTTAAGAAGAGGGGGGAAGAGGCGGTGAAGGACAGCTGCTATTATACCGGGAAAAATCTGAAGATCGCCGAGGGGCTCTACAGGCTCTGCGATGAGAAGGGCTGGAGCATCACTCAGGCGCTGATCGGCTTTATCGCGGTGCAGGAGATTCCCATGATGCCCCTGGCGGCGGCCAGCAGCAGGGAGCAGCTTAAGGATATTGAGGCTGCCCTGCAAACGGAGTTTTCACCGGAGGATTACCGGTTCTTAGATGAAATCTGACGAAAAGAGGAAAACCATGTTAAAAGAGGACAGAAAAGAAGAACACGCTCAGTACAATAAAAAGGAGACCTATACCTATGAGGAGGTCAGGGCCATGGTGGAGGCTGCCATGGAGGACAGGGCCCGCTATCTGGGGTATTTCTACAAGGTGATGCCCAGGGATCTGTTCGATAAGTACGCAAAGAAGGCTCTTTACGCCTACGGCGAGTTCAAGGCCAACGGCCTGGGCGCAGGAAAGGGCCACGAGGGAGACCCCAAGGGCCTGGCTGATTTCCTGGTGGGCTGCAACGGCGTCGCAAATACTCTGGCTGTGGGCAACAAGATCCAAGAGAGCGCCGACGATCATGTAACGGTGCGCATGGAGGGCAAATGCGCCCTGGTCCAGGGCTGGGAGCGGATGGGCCTTTCCCCCGAGGAGGTGGAATACCTCTGCGACATCGCAAGCTACGGAGATTTCGGCCATGCCAACGCCCTTGATCTTCAGGGTACCTGGGAGTGCACCAGCGCCCAGCCCGGCTGCGATTACTGCGATTTTAAGATCGAGAAGCTGAAGGAAAAGACCATCGTCTGACAGGAGTCTTTATGAAAAACGTGCCCGGAATCCAGGATGTGGCGAAAAAGGCCGGCGTCAGCATCTCCACCGTGTCCCGCGTGCTGAATAACTCAGGAAACGTGGGAGAGTGCCTGAAAAAGAAGGTGTACGAGGCGGTGGAGGCCACCGGCTACAGCGCCAATCCCATCGCCAGCAATTTAAAAAGCACCAAGAGGAACCAGATCGCCATTGTGATCCCGGATCTTCAGGGGACCTATTATACCGACATCATCAAGGGGAGCAGTGAGTATTTCTATGAAAAAGGGATCATGTCGGTGATCCTTGAAAGCAACGGAGACCTGAAAAAGGAAGCATCCATTATGCGCGACCTGGAAAAGCAGTGGATTGACGGGGTCATCCTGATTCCGGGGCGCACAGGCGAGGACGCCCAGTACCGCCAGTATATGGAGCGCTTAAGCCGCATGAGAAAGCGGGACACGGCCATTCCGGTGGTTCTGGTGGAGGCCGGAGACTGCGGCGCGGGGCTGGATCAGGTTTGCGTGGACCACGAGGCGGCCTTCGCCTGTCTGGCGGAGCATCTTCTGGAGCTGGGAAGGCGGCGGATCGCCTTTCTGGGAGACTGCGGCGGGGCGCCCATGTCGCGGCAGGAGCTTTCCGGGATACGAAAGGTTCTTGATACGGCAGGCTGCGGCCTTCCGGACAGTCTTGTGAACATGGGGAACAGCACGGTGCGGGACGGCTTCCAGGCCATGGAAACGCTTCTTTTGGAGGGCGCGAAGCCCGACGGGGTGATCTGCGCCAATGATCAGGTGGCCGCCGGGGCTCTGGGGGCCTGCAAGGAGCATGGCCTTTCGGTTCCCGCCGATATCGCGGTCACCGGCTACGGCGGCATGGCCCTTTCCATCGTCACCGATCCGGCCGTCACCACCATGATAGCCCCCAGGAGACGGCTGGGGAGCAGGGCCGCGGAGCTTCTTTATGAACGGATCGAGGGGATGAGCGGCGGGCCCCGCCGGGAGATTCTCACCGCCCATGCGGCCGTGCGCTGCTCCACCATGAGATCGGCCACGCGCGGCCTGGAAACGATGTTTGATGATTGAGCGCAGTGAAATGCGGCGTCTGTCTGAAGAGACGGATGCCGCATTTATTTTCATAAATAAAATTTACGAAAGTTTAGTTTCATTTTACATAAATATGGTCGAAGCGCTCCCTCCGGACGGCTACAATGGAATCATCAAAAAACCATTAAGCAAGCGGAGGATGTAAAAATGGAAGCTGTAAGAAAGCAGACTGCATCTCAGTCTCAGAAGCTGATGATCTTTGTTCTGACCATGGCCCTTTATGGGCTTTCAACCCTGTTCACAGAGCTGATCCCCCATTACCAGGTGGGCGTTGTGGAATTTTCCGTGGAATATTTCCTGTTTATTCCCTTAACGCTGGCGATGCTGTTTGATCCCATGTCCGCAGCCCTGGGCGCCGCCACCGGCGAGCTGGTGTTCAGCGAGATCATGCTGGGCCAGTTCGGAGGGCTGGGCGAGCTTGAAAAATTCCTGACAGTCACCATCGGCGTTTACATTGCGGGCCGGATGGTAAAGAACCCCAGGAATTACAAAATGGTAGGCATCGCCGCCCTTACCGGCACGGGGCTTCAGCTTTTGATGGGAACCGTGGTGGATATCATGAAGGTACAGTTTGCAGTTGAGGATTTCGAGGCGGTCGCCGGACTTCCTGAGAGCGTATTCGCCACCGAGGGCTTCGCGTTCTTAAACGACTTCCTCTTCTCTGGCATCCTGTTCTGCCTGCTGCCGACCCTGTTCCTGGTTCCGAAGCTCTACGGAAAGATCGAGCCCCTGCTGGGCATGAGGCCCCGCGACGGGAAGACTTATCTGGGCGGCGTCAACGCGAAGGTCGTAATCGGCTGCGTGATCGGCTTTGCGGCGGCTGCGGCGGCCGAGCTTATCGCCACCAGCGGAATGCCCCTGATCGACTGGGAGGCCGGCTGGGCTGAGAGCAGCACGGCTCTGGCAGTGGGACTCATCGCGGCTGCGGCCCTTGCGGTTATCGTAATCGCGGCCATCCGGATGAAAGCGTCAAAAGGGCAGGCGGAAGCAAAATGAATATCATCGAGATAGAGAACCTGACCTATTCCTATCCTGCGGCGGAAAGCCCGATTTTAAATCACATTTCCCTTGAGGTCGAAAAAGGAGACTTCCTTGCGGTTGTTGGCAACAACGGCTGCGGGAAGTCCACTTTTTGTAAGACCTTAAACGGACTGATCCCCCATTTTATCGACGGGGATTTTGAAGGGACCGTGAAGGTGGACGGGATCAATACCCTGGAATCGGACGTGGCGACCCTGGCCAGCAGGGCGGGATATGTCTATCAGGATTTTGAAAATCAGATCGTGCGGCCTACGGTGCTGGACGACGCCTCCTACGCCTGTCTCAACTACGCCATGGAGGATTATGAGGAGAGGGGACGGAGGGCGCTTCGCATGTGCGGCCTGGAGGGCCGGGAAAACGACTATATCTGGCAGCTCTCCGGAGGCCAGACCCATCTTCTGGCCCTGGCGGGGGCCGTGTCTTTGCAGCCGGAGATCCTGATTCTGGATGAGCCCATCGCCCAGCTGGATCCCGGTCATGCGGACCGGATCTACGGGGTGTTAAAGGAGCTCAACGAGCGCTACGGAAAAACCATTATCGTGATTGAGCACCATACAGAGTATATCGCCGATTACTGCCGCCATGTGATGCTGATGCGGGACGGCGGGATTGCCTGGAAGCTTCCCACCGGCGAGGCCTTAAGGCGGGTGGAGGAGCTTCAGGAGTGCAATATCTTTCCGCCTCAGGTGACCATCGCCGCCCACAGGATGAAAAGGGAGGGACGCATGACTCCGGACGCGCCTTTGCCCACCACGGTGGAGGAGGGAAGGCGGGCCTTCGGAGGCCTCCGTTATGAATCCCCGGAGAAAAAAGCGTCCGAAAGCAGTATGGAGGCGGAGAGCGCGGTCAGCTTCCGCGATGTGTCCCTTTCCTACCGCTCCGTCAAGGGGGAGGATTACCGGGTGTTCGACCATCTGAATCTGGAGATCAGGAAAGGTGAGAAGATTGCCCTGATCGGTTCAAACGGCGCGGGAAAATCCACAATGATGAAGCTGATGGTGGGGCTTTTAAAGCCTGCCTCCGGCGAGATTCTCATCGGCGGCGAAAGCATCCGGAAGAAAAAGACGGAGGATCTTTCGCGGAAAATTTCCCTGGTCTATCAGAATCCGGAGGAAATGTTCATCAAGGATTCCATCGAGGCGGATATCGCCTACGCCATGCAGGTGCGGAACGTGGAAAATTACAGGGAACGCACAGAAGCGCTGCTTGAGCGGTTTCGCCTTCTGCCCCTTAAGAAAAGGGACGGGCGGCTCCTTTCCGGCGGACAGATGCGCCGGGCGAGCCTTGCCATCGGCGTGGCTTTAAATCCGGGTATTCTGCTTCTG
The DNA here is from genome assembly GCA_944375845.1 of uncultured Lachnospiraceae bacterium. Lineage (GTDB taxonomy): Bacteria > Bacillota > Clostridia > Lachnospirales > Lachnospiraceae > Lientehia. The sequence goes on along the minus strand of CALWAW010000109.1, from coordinate 18,564 downwards.
GATGAGCCCACGGCCAACCTGGATATCGCCACCAGAAAGGAGATCATGAGGACGCTTTCCGATATGAAGGGCATTACGGAGACGGTCATGATCGCCACCCACGATATGCAGCTGGTATGCGAGTGGGCCGAGCGGATCATTGTGCTTTGCGGCGGCCGCGTCGTGGCAGACGGGCCCAGGGATGAGATCTTCGGGAACAAAGAGGTGATACGCACGGTGGGGATCCGCCCCCCTGAGATCTTTTCCATGGGAAGGGCGCTGGACGAAAAGGCTCTCTGCTATACGGTGGACGAGTTTCTGGAACATTTCAAGGAGTGATCAGGATGGAAGGAAAAACAAAAAAGAGGCTTTCGGAGAGCATCCTGGATAAATTTTCCATCGACTTTCTCCGGAATCAGGTTTTGAAAAATGCCTACGGGAACGACGATACGGTAATCGCACGGCTGGATCCCAGAATCCTTCTGGTGTGGTATCTGTTCATGGCCATCGTTCCCTGGTTCGTGGACGATCTGTGGTTTTTATTGGCCTGCTTTATTCTGGTGGCGGCGACCACGGTCATGGCCCGGGTGGCGGGGCTGGTGCTTTTTATTTTCGCGCTGGGCGTCTTCAGCCAGACCGGGTATCTGTTCATTGTTTCTCTGTTTTTCGGCGGAAATGCCTCCACGATCTTTCCGCTGCTGATGCTGACCCTGAAGGTGGCTACCTGCTCCCTGGCGTCGATCACCGTGTTTTCCGGCCTGGATCCGGACCGGCTCTCCAACGGGCTTCAGTGGTACGGCTGTCCGGAGCGGCTGTCCTTTTCCATCTCCTACGCCTACAGGATCCTGCCTATGCTGATGGAGGAATTCCAGAACATCCTCCTTTCCTACAGGCTGAGGGGGAACCCGCCCTCCAGGGAGACCCTGCGGGGCAAGATCAGATATCTGGCCTATCAGGTGAAGGTGGTCATGCTGTCCTTCTATCCGCTGATGCTCAACACTGCCAAGCGCTCCCGCACCACGGTGGAGGCGCTGGAGATCCGGGGATACCGGTACGCGGCGGTCAACAAGGCGGTGAAGAAGATCCGGCTTTCCTCCCTCAGGGCGGGCGCCAACGACATGATGTTTCTGGCGGTATCGGTTTTCTGGATTTGCGGAGCAGTACTGGTTTCGACTCTGATATAATGGAAAGAAAGAAGGTCATTTCATTATGAAACTGGATTTTCATACACATGGGAAGCTGGCGAAGCGTCTGCCGTTTTCCACACAGTATACAGACTGGCTTTTCGGCGAGGCAAAGGAGGCGGGGCTTGACGCCCTGTGCCTTACGGAGCATTTCAATACGCTCCAGTTTGATGAGATTTACGGCTATATCCTGAAAAAGAGCAGGCGGGAGGGAGATACGCTGGTGCTTGAGAACGGTCTTCGGATCTTCCCCGGCATGGAGACGGATATCGCCGAGGGCGGCCACGTCCTGACATTGGGGAGGGCAGAGGACATCCTGGAGTTAAACAGAAGGCTTGCGCTTTACAAGACTCCGGGACGGTTCCTGCCCTTTGAAAAGCTCATGGATCTGTTCCGGGAGTACGACGTCTTAGTGGGCGCGGGCCATCCCTTCCGGGCGGGCGGCCATATCCCGGAGCTTCCGGAAGAACAGCTTTCGCGGTTCGATTTCCTGGATCTCAACGGAAAGGATGTGGCGGAGGACAGAGAGCGGACAGAGCGCCTTACGTATGGCCTGGGCGAAAAGCTGGGAAAGCCCGTGATCGGCGGGAGCGATACCCATCAGGCCGTTCAGTACGGCTGCATCTGCACGGATTTTGAGGAGGAAGCTGCCACGCTTCCTGAGCTTTACCGGCAGATGAAAGCGGGCGCCTATCGGATCCGGATATCTGACCAGGCCCATTTTCAGGTAAAGACCGCGGGAATCTTAAAGCGGGCGCTGAAGGAGATCCACGCCCTGGGCGGAGACTATGTGGGCGTCCTGCTGGGAAGAAACGATGAGAAGGAATTTCGCAGCATTGTATAAGGAGAAGAGAATATGCAGCTTCAGTTCCCCGGAATGCCGGATCAGCTGACAAGATCGGAGGGAAGAATCCTGGATTATATATCCAGCAACAGCGACGAATTTTTCCTTTCCTCCATCGGCGAGGTCAGCGAGCGGCTGGATGTGTCAGTTACAACCCTGTCCAGGTTTGCGCGCCATCTGGGCTTTCAAAATTACAAGGAGTTCAAGCAGTCTGTCATACAGCAGACGTCTTCGTCGGGGCCGGCCGCCAAGCTGGCGGGTACGCTGGGCGGAGAGGGGTTTTCCGTGCGCGGCTGGTTTCTCCGGCAGCAGGAGTATCTGCTGAAAACCCTGGAGGGGCTGGATGAGGAAGGCTTCAGCCTGGCGGCGGAGGCGGCTCTTTCCGCCAGACGGATCCTGATCCACGCAAAGAGCGCCTCGGCCTCACTGGGACAGCTCCTTTTATTCCGGCTGAGGAGGCTGGGGCTTTCCGTATCCCTTCTTCCCTCCGGGGGTTCCGAAGTGCTGGAGGGTCTCGCCCAGGCGGACAGCCGCGATCTGGTGATCATGTTCAGCTTTTCCAAGGTGTCAAAGGAGGGGAGGATGATCCTGGACTATGAAAAGGAGGCGGGCTATAAAACCCTGGCCTTTTGCAGCAGGGCCTTTATCCCCGCGGAGGAACGGGCGGATATCCAGCTTTTCGTCTACCGGGGCGAGGAAAAGGAATATCACTCCATGGCCGCGCCTGCGGCGGCGGTGGACGCTCTGGTGGTGGCCGTCTCGCAGAAAATGGGAGCGGAGTCATCAAGGCAGCTTTCGGAGCTTCACAGGCTGAAAAAGAAATACGCGCCGGACAGGTAAGAGAAAACGGGAGGATGGGTTTCCATTCCTTCCGTTTTGTGCTATACTGGCATGGATTTAAAAAACGGCGCGGCTGCGCCAAGGGAAAGAGGAGGGCGTATGAGAGGCACAGTCAAGGAGCTTTTGGACATCCTGGCCGCGGAGGGGCTTTTAACGGAGGCGTCCGCGGGCGCGGGGGAGCTTTCGCCCTCGTCACTTTCAGCCAATTCGAGGGAGGTATCGCCGGGGGCGCTTTTCATCTGCAAGGGCTTTACCTTTAAGAAGGAGTATCTGGATATGGCCGTATCGAAGGGAGCCTCCCTGTTCCTCTCCGAGGAGCGGTTCGAGGCGCCCATTCCCCATATCTATGTGAAGGATATCAGAAAGGCGGTCTCCCTGGCGGCCCGGTGGTTTTACGGGTATCCGGGGGAGCGCATGAGCGTCACCGGAATCACCGGCACAAAGGGAAAGACCACCACGGCCTACATCCTGAAGGCGATCCTGGACGCCGCTCATCCGGGAAAAACCGCCGTTTTTTCCACCATGGAGATCGACACGGGAAGGGGCGGCCGGGTCAGCCATCTGACCACGCCGGAGCCGGTGGAGCTCCAGTCCTATTTCAACGAGGCCCTGGAGAACGGCTGCACCCACGTGGTGATGGAGGTCTCCTCCCAGGCCATGAAGCTCTCCCGGGTCTATGGGGAGCGGTTCCCCATCGGGATTTTCCTCAATGTGGACGAGGATCACATCGGCGGTCAGGAGCACGCGACCCTGGAGGAGTATGTGGACTGCAAGACCTCGTTCCTGACCCAGTGCGATACGGTGATCGTAAACCGGGAGACCAGGTTTTTTGATAAGGTGCTTTCCGCCTGCGCGGGAAAGCGGCTTCTGCTTTACGGCCATGAAAACCCTCAGGAGGAGCTTCTGCGTGAGGGGGAGACGGTGTCGAAACAGGCCCTTTCCCTGCCTCTTTCAGGCGTGATCCGGAACGTGGACTGCGGCGGGCAGGGCAGCCGCTTCGAGCTGGGCTATGAGGGGCATTGGTACGCCTTCGAGAGCAGCCTGGTGGGCCGCTTCAACGTGGAGAACCTGACGGCGGCCATCCTGGCGGCCTTTGTGATGGGCATCGATCCCGGAACCATACAGGAGGGGATCCGGAACATCCAGATCCCGGGCCGCATGGCGGTGATGGAGTACGGCGGCTTCCATATCGTGGTGGACTTCGCCCACAATTACTTAAGCTTTTTGAACCTTTACCACGCGGTCATGGACACCTTCGCGCCGAAGCGCATCCGGGCCGTGTTCGGAAGCGCCGGGGAGCGCTCCGGCGTGCGGCGGCGGGACATGGGGCTTTTGGCGGACCGCTACGCCGACTGTGTCTATCTGACGGAGGACGATCCCGGCCACGAGGATCCGGAGCAGATCTGCGAGGAGATCCGCTCCTATATCAAAAAGCCCTGCGTCATCATAACCGACAGGGAGCAGGCCATCCGGCGGGCCTTAAGCGAGGCGCAGCCGGGGGACGTGGTGCTCCTTGCGGGCAAGGGCTCCGACACCACCATGCGGGTGGGGAGCGGCTACGTGCCCTATATCTCCGACGCGGGCGCCGTGAAAAAGTGGATCGCGGAGCAGAAAAGAAAATAGGAGGCAGAGACGCGCCCGGATTTTCCGGGCGCGAAAATTTTTGGGGGATTTTACATAAAAATCATGGAACCATGCTGACGCGCCCGGGCTCTCCTTTGCTAAAATAAAGCCAAATCAAAAAAGGAGAGTGTGTTATGGCAAAGGCATGGAAACAGAAGCTTCTTTCCGGCGCGCTGGCGGCCCTTCTGGCCGTGTCGGCGGCGCCGGGGATCCCGGCGGCCCTGGCGGCAGAACCCGCGGCGGGGACGCCTTATACGGCGGAGGGAGCCTATGACGTAACGGTTCCCCATGTGCTGGTGAACCAGGTTTACGGCGGCAGCGACGACGGAGCCGCCAGCCACAGCTTTATTGAGCTTTACAATCCCTGTGATGAGGAAGTGAGTCTGAACGGCTGGGAGCTTCAGTACCGTTCCAGCCGGGACGGGGGTCACTCCGGAAAATGGGAAGAGCTTTCCCTCACCGGCACCATTCCGGCGAAGGGCTACTACCTGGTCCGCTGCGGCCAGACAAACGGAACGGATTATGCGGTGCCGGAAGGCGACCAGGAGTGGGATGTGCAGCTTCACAATAAGGGTGTGTCCGTGGCTCTGTTCAGCAAAGACGTAACGCTGGCGGATACGTTTGCGGGGGCAGTCACGGAAGAAAACCGCCCGGAGGGCTATGTGGATCTTCTGGCCGTTCAGGGAAATGACAGGGAGGATGCGCAGATACCTCCTGCCTATGAAGGCGCTTATGCACCGGAGCAGTCCAAGAAGAAAGCGGCCCGCAGAAACGGATTTGCAGATACGGACGATAACAGCAGGGATATCGAGGTGATCGACTACAGCGACCTTGTAGACGGGGAAAAGGGCCCGCACACCTCCGCAGGCGGCTCCGGCGACACGCCGGATACTCCGGATCCGGAGCCTGTGGTTCCCGCCTACAGAAACGAAAGCTTTGAGGAGAACGCGGCTCTGACCCTTTCCCGCTTAAACAGCCTTCAGATCGGAACGCCCAATGCCGACGGAGGCGTGGCCGAGATCGTCTCCTACAACGCCGACAGGAAGGAGGCCTATGTGGTCAACGGCCAGGACGGCCTTCTGTACCGGTTTTCCGTGTCTGAAAAAGGCCTCGCGGAAACGGGAAGCCAAAGCCTGAAGAATCTCATTGAAGGCTTCGCCTACGGCGATATGACCAGTGTGGCCGTGGACACGGTCAACGACCGTATAGCGGTGGCTCTCCAGGCGGAGGGCTATGCCGACAACGGCTATGTGGCCCTGCTGGACTATGATTTCAATCTGATCAAGGCTTACGAGGTGGGCGTGCAGCCCGACATGGTGACCTTCACCCACGACGGCAGGATGGTTCTTTCCGCCAACGAGGGCGAGCCCAGAGAGGGCTATGGAGCAGGCACGGTGGATCCGGAAGGCTCCGTCTCCATCATCGACCTGATGGACGATTCTGTAACCAACGCAGGCTTCGGGGGCTTTGACTCTGCGGCCCTGGCGGCGGAGGGCGTCCTCATCGGCAGGGTGGATGGTCAGATGAACACTGCCTCCGCTGATCTGGAGCCGGAATATATCGTTGTTTCCGCCGATGATTCCAGGGCCTATGTGTCCCTTCAGGAGGCCAATGCCATCGCCGAGATCGATCTGGAGGCGAAGGCGGTGACCGATGTATCCTCCATGGGCTTCAAGGATCTCGGCGCCCGGGAAAACGCCGTTGACCTGGTGGAGGACGGAAAATACCAGGCGAAAACCTATCCCGGTGCAGTGGGCGTCTATATGCCCGACGCCCTCAGCATCTTTACGGCCGGCGGAACCGATTATCTGGTGACGGCCAACGAGGGCGACGCCAGGGAGTGGGGCGATTACTGCAATGAGATCAAGAAAACCCTTACCGCAGAAGACGGAACGGAGGCGGAGAAGGTCCGCGTGCTGGACAAGAGCCTGGTGACGGTTCCCGACGAGTCCGGGGAATATCTTTACGGCGGCCGCTCCTTCGCCATCTATAATGCGGATACCATGGAGCTGGTCTATGAGAGCGGGAACGATTTCGAGGAAAAAACCGCGGAATATCTTCCCGGCTGGTTCAACTGCTCCAACGACGATATCGAGATCGACAGCAGAAGCGCCAAGAAGGGTCCCGAGGCCGAGAGCGTGACGGTGGGGCAGATCGGGGACAGAATCTACGCCTTTATCGCCCTGGAGCGGATCGGCGGCGTTATGGTCTATGATGTGACGGAGCCTGCGGCGGCCTCCTATGTGAATTATATCAATACCCGTGATTTCAGCGCCGATATCGCGGGGGACGACTCTCCCGAGGGACTCTGCTTCATCTCCCTTGACGGAACGCCGATGCTGCTGGCGGCCTGCGAGGTGTCCGGCACCGTGGCGGCCTACTCCTTCGGCGGCCCTGCGGCCGGCGAGGTTCCGGACGGCTCCGGCTCCGAGCCCATGAAGGAGGAGGCGGTGATCCTCTACACCAACGACATCCACTGCGCCATCGACAACTATTCTGTGCTGGCCTCCTACAGGCAGCAGATGCTGGACGGCGGCTATAAGACCATCACCATCGACGCCGGTGACGCCGTCCAGGGCGAGGTGATCGGCACCCTCACAAACGGCTCCGCCATTGTGGAGCTTATGAACGCCGTGGGCTATGACTATGCGGTGCCGGGAAACCATGAGTTTGATTACGGCATGGACGTGTTCAGGGAGCTCTCCGGCCAGACTGAGGCGGAAATCATGCCCGAGTATGAGTACTTAAGTGCGAACTTTGTGGATCTTCTCACAGAATCCACCGTATTCAGGCCCTATGAGATCCGGAACATCGCCGGTCAGGACGTGGCTTTCGTGGGCATCTCCACCCCCGAGACCTATACGAAATCCACACCGGCCTATTTCCAGGATGAGGCGGGAAATTATATCTACAGCTTCTGCGAGGACAGCTTTTATGAGACGATCCAGAGCGCCGTGGACGCGGCCGAGGCCGACGGAGCGGATCTGGTGATCGCCGTGGGGCATCTCGGAACCGACGCGGCCTCCGAGCCCTGGCGTTCCACCGATGTGATCGCCAACACCACCGGGATCGACGCCTTCATCGACGCCCATTCCCACAGCACCATCGAAGCGCAGCTGGTGGACAACGAGGCGGGGGAGGACGTGCTCCTCACCTCCACCGGCACCAAGTTTGCAAACTTCGGGAAAATGACAGTTTCTCCCGATGGCTCCATTTCGGCAGAGCTGATCGCGCCCGCCGAGGTGGATGTGGACGCAACCGTCTCCGCGAAGGCGGCCTATGATGAGACGGAGGCCGTCATTGAAAAATATGAGGAAATGCAGGCCTTCACCTACGAGGAGATCGGAACCTCGGAGGCGGATCTGACGACCGTCGATCCGGAAACGGGAGTGCGCATCATCCGCAGCCAGGAGACCAATATGGGCGATTTTGTGGCAGACGCTTACAGGATCGTGACCGGGGCAGACATTGCCTTTGCCAACGGCGGCGGCATCCGCGCCGATGTGGCGAAGGGCACGGTTACCAGGAAATCCCTGATGGATGTGAACGCCTTCGGAAATACCATGTGCGTGCTGGAGGTGACCGGACAGCAGATCCTGGACGCCCTCGAGTGGAGTGCCCATGCGCCCTTAAATGAGGATGGCACGGGTCTTACGGAAAACGGCGGCTTCATGCACGTTTCCGGCCTGACTTATGAGATCGGCTTAAGCGTTGCGGAAAGCCCGGTCCAGACCGACAGTCAGGGCTCCTTTACCGGAATCGACGCCTCCATGGCGCGCCGCGTAAAGAATGTTACGGTGGGTGGAAAGCCCATTGATCCGGAGGCGGTTTATACGCTGGCCGGAAGCGCCTACACCCTTCAGAGCGGCGGAGACGGATACACCATGTTCAAGGGCGCCGGGGTGGTGCAGGCCGACTGCGGCATCGATCAGGATCTTCTGATCCGGTACCTTCAGGAAGATCTGGGAGGCGTGATTCCCGCAGAGCTTTACGGAAACCCCTACGGAGAGGGCAGGATCCGTTTTGTTACGGCTGAGGACGATACCCAGAAGCCTACGGAGGACGACACCCAGAAGCCCACGGAGGATGGCACCCGGAAGCCTGCCGGAGGCGGCGCGCAGAAGCCCTCCGGGACGCCGGAAACAGGAGACGACGCCATGATCGCCCGGACTGCGGCGCTGCTGGTGCTTTCCGGATGCGCGGCTGGGCTGGTACTCATCATCAGAAAACGGAAGGAAATATAAAACGCTCCCTGCCGGGAGCCTGAGAAACGGGAGGCCGTGAAAACGGTCCTCCCGCTTTTTTAATTAAAGCCGTAGATCTTCTGGGTCACGTTGTAGGCGAAAACAGAGAGCTTCCGCCCCAGCCTTCCGGGAAGATTCATGGTGATTCCCAGCAGGGTGCGCCACCGGAATTTCCAGTAAAGGGAGTGGTTGGAGCTTTCCAGGTACTGCCACAGCTCCTTTTTCCAGCGCAGGTGCTCCTCGGTCCCGGACTTGATGGCCATGATGGAAGAGATGGACATGATGATGTTCAGGTAGGAGCACATATTCTTGCACAGGGTCGGGTTCTTGATGAGGGGAGCCGATTTTTTCAGGGCGTCGATCATCAGCCTGTTGACCCGGTACTGCTGGTCCAGGCGCGAGATCATCACCGATTCGTTGACCGACTGATCCTCCCGGCCGATAAAGTAATGGTAAAAATCCACGTCGATGTAATAGATGGTCTTTACGTAGGGCATGGGGACGAACACAAATAAGTTGTCCACGTAGAAGGTCTTTTTGGGAAGCTCCATCCGGGAGCGCTTAAGGACCGCCGTCCGGTAAATCACAGAGTGCATCAGGATATAGGTGGTGGGCGGCAGCGGCTTTACGTCGTCCCAGGTAAAGTAGCTGTCGGCAGGAAAATATTTCCTGTACTGCATGACCTTTTTGTGGGAAGCGCCCTGCTTGTCGTAAACGTAGTTGGCTAAAAGCAGGTCGGGGAGCCGGTCCGCGGCCACGGCCCTTCGCAGAAAATCCAGGATCCGCATATAGGCGTCCCTGTCCACCCAGTCGTCGCTGTCCACCACCTTGAAAAAGAGGCCGGAGGCGTTTTTCATTCCGGTGTTCACGGCGCCGCCGTGGCCGGCGTTTTCCTGGTGGATGGCCCGCACGATTCCGGGATGGGCGGCCTCCAGCCTGTCTGCGATGGCGGCGGTATCGTCCTTGGAGCCGTCGTCAACGATCAGGATTTCCACATCCTCCCCGCCGGGGAGAAGGGAGTTTACGCAGTTTTCCATATAGTCCTGTGAATTATAGCAGGGTACGGTAATTGTAAGCAGTTTCACGAGCAACACCCCTTGATTCAGATTCAGATTTATTTTCAGTATAACCTCTTTACAGGAAAGTTGCAACTTTTCTTATTTGAGATATAATGAAGTTAGTGAACAATAATTTGAGGGAGGCAGCAAAATGTCAAACAAGGTAAAGGGGATTCTCTGCATTATGCTCTCGTCCTTCGCCTGGGCTGCCATGGGAATCTTCGTGCGGCTGGCGGGGGATGTGCCCTCCATGCAAAAGAGCGTGTTCCGGAATCTGGTGGCCTGCCTGGTGGCGGGGGTCACGCTGCTGGCGGGCAGGACAAAGGTGAGGCTGAAAAAGAGCGACTGGCCCTGGATGATCTTCCGGTCGGTGGCTGGTACCATCGGCCTGCTGGGCAATTTCTATGCCCTGGACCGGATGATGGTGGCAGACGCCAATATGTTAAACAAGCTGGCGCCTTTCTTTACGGTGATCGTCTCCGTATTTCTGCTGAAGGAGGCCCTGAAGCTTCCGCAGGTGCTCTGCATTGTCCTGGCCTTTGTGGGCACGCTGTTTGTGATCAAGCCGGGCATGTCGGCGATGCCTGCGGGGCCTGCGGCCATTGCGCTTTTAGGAGGGGCCGGGGCGGGAACCGCCTACAGCGTGGTGCGGCTGCTACAAAAGAGGGGGATTCCGGGCAATTTCATTGTGTTTTTTTTCTCGGCCTTCTCCTGCGTGGTGGTCCTTCCCTGGGTGATTCCCCATTATCAGCCCATGGAGGCCTGGCAGCTGGGGTATCTTCTGCTGGCCGGCGCTCTCGCGGCCGTCGGGCAGTTCGCGGTGACTGCCGCCTATAAGTTTGCCCCTGCCAGGGAAATTTCTATTTACGATTATTCCCAGATCATCTTTTCAACGCTTTTAGGCGTCCTTTTCCTGAATGAGATCCCCGACGGATGGAGCTTTCTGGGCTACGGGATCATCATCGGCGCCTCGGTTCTGATGTTCATCTACAACGGAAAAAGGGTGGACAGTGAAGGGGGAAAATGATATACTTTCAATAAGTATGTTTAAGATCATAAGGAGGAAATCTGATGAACACGTTGGAACTGAAAAAAATGGCCAATGAAATCCGCAAGGACATCGTGACTGCCGTTCACAGCGCGAAGGCCGGCCATCCCGGCGGATCTCTTTCGGCCGCTGACATCTTCACCTATCTCTATTTTGAAGAGATGAACGTGGATCCCAAGGATCCCAAAAAGCCCGACAGGGACCGCTTTGTGCTGTCCAAGGGCCATACGGCTCCCGGCTACTACGCGGCGCTGGCCCACAGGGGATATTTCCCTGTGTCCGACCTTCCCACCCTGCGCCATTTGGGCTCCTATCTCCAGGGACATCCCTGCATGCAGGAGACTCCCGGCGTCGATATGTCCAGCGGCTCCCTGGGCCAGGGCATTTCCGCGGCGGTGGGCATGGCAATCTCCGCCAAGATCAGCGGCAAGGACTATCGGGTCTACACCCTTTTAGGCGACGGCGAGCTTCAGGAGGGCCAGGTATGGGAGGCTTCCATGCTGGCGGCCCACAGGAAGCTGGACAACCTGGTGGTCATTGTGGACAACAACGGCCTTCAGATCGACGGCAATATTGCCGACGTCAATTCCCCTTATCCCATCGATAAAAAGTTTGAAGCCTTCAACTTCCATGTGATCAACATCGACGGCCATGATTTTGACCAGATCCGCGCCGCCTTCGCGGAGGCAAAGACCGTCAAGGGACGTCCCACGGCCATCATCGCGAAGACCGTAAAGGGCAAGGGCGTTTCCTTCATGGAAAACCAGGCGTCCTGGCACGGGACGGCTCCCAACGACGAGCAGTACGCCATCGCAATGGCAGATTTGGAGAAAGTGGGTGAAGCGTTATGTCAGAAGTAAAGAAGATCGCTACCAGGGAGAGCTACGGCAACGCCCTGGCACAGCTTGGTGCTGAGAATGAAAACATCGTGGTTCTGGACGCCGACCTGGCGGGGGCCACAAAGACCGGCGTGTTCAAGAAGGCGTTTCCGGAGCGCCATATCGACTGCGGCATTGCGGAGGGCAATATGATGGGCGTGGCGGCAGGCCTTGCCACCACGGGAAAGATCCCCTTTGCCAGCTCCTTTGCCATGTTCGCGGCGGGAAGAGCCTTCGAGCAGGTAAGAAACTCCATCGGATATCCCCACCTTAACGTAAAGATCGGCGCTACCCACGCGGGAATCTCCGTGGGCGAGGACGGCGCCACCCACCAGTGCAACGAGGACATCGCCCTGATGCGGACCATCCCCGGCATGGTGGTCATCAGCCCCGCCGACGATGTGGAGGCGAAGGCAGCCGTGCGCGCGGCAGCCGAGTATGTGGGCCCCGTGTACCTGCGGTTCGGCCGTCTGGCCGTTCCGGTGATCCATGATGAGGAGACCTATCACTTCGAGATCGGAAAGGGCATCGTGGAGAGAGAGGGCAAGGATCTCACCATTGTGACCACGGGCCTTTGCGTCAGCGAATCCCTGGCGGCGGCCGAAAAGCTGGCGGCAGAGGGCATCGAGGCCAAGGTCATCAACATCCACACCATCAAGCCCATCGACGAGGAGCTGATCGTTGCGGCGGCGAAGGAGACCGGCAAGGTCGTCACCGTTGAGGAGCACTCCGTCATCGGCGGCCTGGGAAGCGCCGTGTGCGACGTGCTCTGCGCAAAATACCCCACTCCCGTGCTGAAGATCGGCGTCAACGACACCTACGGCGAGTCCGGTCCGGCTGCGGCCCTCATCAAAAAGTACGGCCTGGACAGCGACAGCATTGTGGAAAAGATCAAGGCGTGTACTTTTTGAGATACTTGTTTGACATTCCCGATATGAGAATTGTATAATGATGAGGATGATTTGTTCAAAATAATACATTCATCTATACATTTAGAGGAGGAATCTATCTATGGGAAGAAAAATGAAAACCATGGATGGCAACCATGCCGCCGCGTATGCTTCTTACGCGTATACCGAAGTGGCTGCCATCTACCCCATTACCCCTTCATCCCCGATGGCAGAGGCCACCGATGAATGGGCAACCCAGGGAAAGCTGAACATCTTCGGACAGCCGGTTCACATGGCTGAGATGCAGTCCGAGGCCGGCGCCGCAGGCGCTGTTCACGGCTCCCTGTCCGCAGGCGCTCTGACCACCACCTACACCGCGTCCCAGGGCCTGCTGTTAATGATCCCGAACCTGTACAAGGTAGCCGGCGAGCTGCTTCCGGGCGTGTTCAACGTATCCGCCCGCGCCCTTGCCAGCCATGCCCTTTCCATCTTCGGCGACCATTCCGACGTGTACGCATGTCGTCAGACCGGCGTTGCCATGCTCTGCGAGGGCAGCGTACAGGAGGTTATGGACCTGACTCCCGTGGCGCACTGCGCGGCTATCAAGGGCCGTGTTCCCTTCATCAACTTCTTCGATGGCTTCCGTACCTCTCATGAGTACCAGAAGATCGAAGTATGGGACGATGAGGATCTGAAGGATATGGTGGATATGGACGCCATCGACGCCTTCCGCCGCCGCGCCCTGAATCCTGAGCATCCCTGCGAGAGGGGCTCCGCTCAGAACCCTGATATCTTCTTCCAGGCAAGGGAGGCCTGCAACGAGTATTACAACGCTCTTCCCGCCATCGTAGAGGAGAAGATGGCCCTGGTAAACCAGAAGGCCGGAACAAACTATCAGTTATTCAACTACTACGGCGCTCCCGACGCTGAGCAGGTGATCGTGGCTATGGGTTCCGTATGCCAGACCATCGAGGAGACCGTTGATTTCCTGAACGCTCAGGGCCAGAAGGTTGGTCTTGTGATCGTGCGTCTGTACAGGCCCTTCGTGGCTGAGAAGCTGATCGCCGCCATTCCTGAGACTGTGAAGAAGATCACTGTCCTCGACAGGACGAAGGAGCCCGGCGCTCAGGGCGAGCCTCTGTATCTTGACGTTGTGGCTGCTCTGCGCGACAGCAAGTTCCATGACACCCCCGTTTACAGCGGACGTTACGGCCTTGGCTCCAAGGATACAACTCCCGCTCAGATCGTTGCCGTTTACAACAACACCGAGAAGAAGGTGTTCACCATCGGCATCGTGGACGACGTGACCAACCTGTCTCTGCCTGTGGGCGAGGAGATTGCCGTTGCTCCCGAGGGAACCATCAGCTGTAAGTTCTGGGGTCTTGGCTCCGACGGTACCGTAGGCGCCAACAAGAACTCCATCAAGATCATCGGCGACAACACCGATATGTATGCGCAGGCATACTTTGACTATGACTCCAAGAAGTCCGGCGGCGTGACTATTTCTCACCTGCGCTTCGGCAAGGAGCCCATCAAGTCCACCTACCTCATCAGCAAGGCTGATTTTGTTGCCTGCCACAATCCTGCCTACCTGCACAAGTACAACATGGTACAGGATCTGAAGGACGGCGGCACCTTTCTTCTGAACTGTCCCTGGGATATGGAAGGACTGGAAGAGCATCTGCCCGGACAGGCCAAGAAGTATATCGCGGACCACAACATCAAGATGTATGTGATCGACGGCGTTAAGATCGGTATCGAGACCGGCATGGGCGCCACCAGGATCAACACCATCCTTCAGTCCGCGTTCTTCAAGCTGGCCTCCATCATTCCCGAGGAGAAGGCCATCGAGTACATGAAGGCCGCCGCGAAGGCAAGCTACGGCCGCAAGGGCGACGATGTTGTCCAGAAGAACTGGGCCGCCATCGAGGAAGGCGCAAAGCAGGTACATCAGGTTGAGGTTCCCGCCAGCTGGAAGGATGCCCAGGCTGAGGATCTTTCCGAGACGATCCCCGAGGGCGGACGTGAGGACGCTGTGAAGTTCGTAAAGAACATCCAGCAGAGCGTAGCCGCTCAGGAGGGCAACAAGCTGCCTGTATCCGCATTTGTGGATTATGTGGACGGCTCCACTCCCTCCGGTACTGCCGCATACGAGAAGCGCGGCGTTGCCGTAAGCATCCCCGTATGGAATCCGGAGAATTGTATCCAGTGTAACTTCTGCTCCTATGTATGCCCTCATGCGGCAATCCGTCCTGTGGCCATGACCGAGGAGGAGGCTGCTGCGGCTCCTGCGGAGATGAAGAAGGTTCCCATGACCGGTATGCCCGGCATGTACTTCTCCATGACCGTGGACGCTCTGGACTGCTTAGGCTGCGGCTCCTGTGCGACCGTATGCCCCGGCAAGAAGGGCGCCAAGGCTCTTACCATGGAGAACATGGAAGCCAATATCGACTGCCAGAAGGGCTTCGATTACGGCGTGAAGCTTCCTAAGAAGGAGGCTGTTCTCGCCAAGTTCAAGGAGAACACCGTTAAGGGAAGCCAGTTCAGGCAGCCCCTGCTTGAGTTCTCCGGCGCATGCGCAGGCTGCGGCGAGACTCCTTACGCAAAGCTGATCACTCAGCTGTTCGGTGACAGAATGTACATCGCCAACGCGACAGGCTGCTCCTCCATCTGGGGCAACTCCTCACCGAGCACTCCTTATACCGTAACTCCCGAGGGCAAGGGTCCGGCCTGGTCCAACTCCCTGTTCGAGGATGCCGCTGAGTTCGGCTACGGCATGAGCCTGGCCCAGAACGCAGTGAGAGAGAGACTGAAAGCAAAGGTTGAAGACGCCGTTGCCAACAGCGGAAACGCAGATGTGGAAGCCGCCGGCAAGGAATGGCTGGAGACCTACAGCATCGGCGCTCTCAACGGAACCGCTACGGACAAGCTGGTTGCCGCCCTTGAGGCCTGCGGCTGCGAGAAGTCCAAAGAGATCCTGAAGGATAAGGACTTCCTGGCTAAGAAGTCTCAGTGGATCTTCGGCGGCGACGGCTGGGCATACGACATCGGCTTCGGCGGTGTTGACCATGTTCTGGCCAGCGGCAAGGACGTGAACATCATGGTATTCGATACCGAGGTTTACTCCAACACAGGCGGACAGTCCTCCAAGGCAACTCCTACCGGCGCCATCGCCAAGTTCGCGGCAGGCGGCAAGGATGTGAAGAAGAAGGATCTGGCAGCCATCGCCATGAGCTATGGTTATGTATATGTGGCTCAGATCGCCATGGGCGCCGACATGAATCAGTGCGTCAAGGCTCTGGCCGAGGCCGAGGCTTATCCGGGACCTTCCCTGGTAATCGCCTACGCTCCTTGTATCAACCACGGCATCAAGGCCGGTATGGCGAAGGCTCAGCTTGAGGAGAAGGCAGCTGTTGAGGCAGGCTACTGGTTCAACTTCCGCTACAATCCTGAGCTGGCGGCTGAGGGCAAGGCGGCCTTCACTCTGGACAGCAAGGCTCCTACCGGAGACTACAAGGCCTTCTTAAACGGCGAGGTGCGTTACAACTCCTTAATGCGCGCCAATCCCGAAAGAGCTGAGAAGCTGTTCGACGAGGCTGAGGCACAGTCCAAGGCCAAGTACGCTCACCTTCAGAAGCTGGTTAAGCTGTACGGCGTTGAAGACTGATCGCGAAAGCTTTGAGTAAAGCGAACGGATAAATAAACAGAGGGCCGCAGACCGAAGCGAGCTTGCTTGCGGAGGTTTGTGGCCCTCTGTTTGTATGCGGGCATTTTACGACGCATTGAGCACTTAGCGAGCGCAAGCGGAGCGCGGCGCGAGGTTAGTGGGAAAGCGCACAGCGTGCTGCCCGCGTGCGGCCGCGGATTGCAGCGGAAAGAAAGGCTTCGCCCAGCCGCAGTCCGTTCGCGGACCGGGCCGCCGTGCCGGTTTTCGCCCGCCGCCTGCTTTTGTGCATGTTTCCCAATCAGAAATCCGTAACAGGAAAAATTTTTTACAGGACTAATCATATTGGCATTGATTTAAATGGAAAAACAGTGTATAGTATAGTTATCATATAAAGATAAGGAGAGAGGTATCATGGACAGAAAAGAACTGGTTTTAAAAACATTCCACAATGAGCCCACCAACAAGCTTCTGGTTGGCTTCTGGCATCATTTCCTGGAGGACGAGCTGGTAGACGGCTTCCACAATCCTGAGTACATCAAGCAGAACCTTGAGGGTGCAAAGAAGTTCAAGGAAGAGTTCGATCCTGATTTCGTAAAGGTTATGACCGACGGCCTGTTCTTCATGCCCTTCAACTACGAAGAGATGAACTGCGCGGCTGATTTCAGGAACTTCAAGGCCACCGACGAGATGGATGCGTACCTTGAGAAGTGCGTAGAGTTCGCAAAGGCCACAAGAGAGATCTATGGCAACGATGTGCTGATGTTCTACAACATCTTCTCCCCCACCTTCCAGATCAACCACAGGATGAATCAGACCCATGCTGAGAAGTATAAGGATGCCACCATCGCTCCCATCGCTCAGCTGATCCAGGAGGATCCCGCCGCAATGCAGGTAGGCCTTGATGTGATCGCCGATTACACCGAGAAGCTGATCGACATGGTAGTAGGCGCCGGCATCATGGATGGCATCTACTTCAGCGTTTCCTGCTTCAACCGCGAGATCGTTCCCGAGGTTTACAAGAAGTACGTAGAGCCCGGCGAGGAGAGAATCATCGCCAAGGCCAACTCCCTGAAGCCCGACAACCTGCTTCATATCTGCGGCTGGAGAGGCAACCTCAACAACCTTTCCATCTACACAGACTATGCCTGCAGCGTAATCAACTGGGCTGTGCACGCTGAGGGCGTTCATGTTGCAGAGGGCAAGAAGATGTTCCACAACAAGTGCGTGATCGGCGGCTTCGGCAACAACAACACCGACCTGATCTGCGTTGGCTCCAAGAAGGAGATCCAGGATTACGTAGAGCAGATCGTTGATGAAGCCGGCACCACAGGCGTTATCATCGGCGCTGACTGCACCCTTCATCTTGACACTCCCGATGAGCATGTACATTGGGTATACGAGAAGGCCGCTGAGATTTCTGAGAGGCTGATGAAGAACAACTAATATCGGCATTAAGAGCGGAGATGGGATATTCCCATCTCCGTTTTTTTGTGCTATTCTGAAGGCAGTAAAATCATTTTAAAGGGGGAAGTTCAAATGCGCCTGGCAACGATCGGAAGCGGCAGTATTGTGGATACTTTTCTGGATGCGCTCTCCCACACAGAGGGAGTCTTTCCTGAGGCGGTCTATTCCCGCACAGAGGAGCGGGCCCGCAAGTTCGCGGAGCGGCACGGGATTGGAAAGAGCTATTGGGATATGGGAGATATGCTGGCGGATCCTATGGTGGATACCGTTTACATCGCTTCGCCCAACAGCCTGCATTTTTCCTATGCGAAGCAGGCGCTTGAGGCGGGAAAGCACGTGATCTGTGAAAAGCCCTTCGTGAGCACAAAAAAAGAGGCGGAGGAGCTCTTCGCCCTGGCAGAGAAAAAGGGCCTCCTTTTGATGGAGGCCATTACGGTCCTTCATATGCCCGTGTACAAAAGGGTGAAGGAGTGGCTCTCCCTGATCGGCCCTGTGCGCCTGGTATATCTGAATTACAGCCAGTATTCCAGCCGCTACGACGCTTATCTTGAGGGAAAGGTCACCAATGTTTTCGACCCCGCCTATGACGGGGGCGCGCTGATGGATATCAATGTCTATAATCTTCACAGCGCCGCCGGACTCTTCGGCAGGCCGCAGGACGCCGCCTATTACCCCAACCGGGGCTTTAACGGCATCGACTGTTCCGGAACCGCGGTCCTTTCCTACGACGGCTTCGTCTGCACCTGCATGGGAGCCAAGGACTGCGACGGCGCCAATACGGGCCTGATCGAAGGAGAAAAGGGCTATATCCTGGTGGAAAACGCGGGGAACAGCTGGGGCCGTGC